>NZ_JBIWNX010000003.1:54678-487783 GCF_044767415.1 Nocardioides sp. NPDC101246 | reverse complement strand
CTTCGCCGGCCGCTTCGCGGTCCTGGACTCCGGACCAGATCGAGAAAAGATTTGGCTGGCTATCGGGGCGGCGGCCCGGGTGTGGCGCAGCGGAATCCTGCTGGGGAAGGTGGGGCTTGTGGGGGTAGAGGGGTGGCCCTTCGGGCCACTTACCATCCACAGGGGCGACCTCGTTCACTTACCGCGAAAATGGCCTCTGACCTGCACCTATAGGTGGCTAGGTATCCCTCCGGCGGCGTAGAATTAGACCCATCACAACACGCCTCTGAAGGGAGGGATCACGATGAGTCTCGAGCGCGACGTCGACCACTGGGGAAGCCATCCCGGTGATGCGATCGACGCCGCTCTCGCTGCCATCGAGTCCTCCCTTCACGACCTGCTCGCCAGTGACCCTGCCTATTGGCGGACCGCGACGAAGAAGGACCTGCTGGCCCGGTTGGAGACGATCCAGGCCCAGCAGGCCGCGTTGAAGCTGCGAGTGTTGGCCTCGTCCGGTGATATCGCCGAGGAGACCGGGGATAAGGACGCCTCGGCCTGGATGCGCGCCGAGCTCTTGGTCGACAAGGCCGTGGCCCGATCCCAGATCAAGCTCGCCACCAAGATCGCCCAGTACGAGCTCGTCGCCGACGGTCTCGCTGCCGGTGTCGTCTCCTCCGACAAGGCCCGGGTCATCACCAAAGCGTTGGACAAGATCGAGGCCGACCCGATCGCCAGCGCCGAGGACCTGGTCCTGGCCGAGAAGCTCCTGGTCGACTACGCCACCAGGCTGACCGCGAACGAGTTGGCGATTGTGGGCAGGAAGATCCTGGCCGAGATCGACCCGGCCCGGTTCGAAGACGCCGAAGCCCAGGCCCTCCTCGCCGAAGAGGAACGCGCCCAGGCGAGGACCGCGCTCCGGGTGTGGGACAACCACGACGGGACCGTCGGGTTCGACGGCGTGCTGCCGGTCTCGATCGGGATGCGGTTCAAGCGGCTGGTCGAGGCTTATGCCCAGCCCCGCAAGCAGCAGTTGGTTGACAAGGGTGCCTCGTTGCCGCCGTGGGAGCGGTTGATGGGGCAGGGGTTCTCCCGCCTGTTGGAGACCCTCGATCCGGCCAGCCTGCCCCGCCATGGTGGGGATGCGACCACCGTGAACGTAGTGATCTCCCTCGAGGAGCTCCGCAAGGACCTCGGCACCGCCATCCTGGGCTACGACGAGACCAACGGGGCCACGATCACCGCCGCTGAGGCCCGCCGGATGGCCTGCAACGCCGCCATCATCCCGTGGGTGCTGGGCGGTGACGGTGAGGTCCTCGACGCCGGCCGGGCCAGCAGGTTCTTCCAGCCGATCCAGCGCAAGGCACTCCGGTTGCAGGCCAAGTGCTGCCAAGCCGAAGGGTGTGACATGCCACCGGAATGGTGCGACGCCCACCACCTGAATCCGTGGGCTGCGGGAGGCAAGACCGACCTCAAGGACGGCGCACTGCTCTGTCTCCACCATCACCGCCTGGCCCACGCCCCGGCGTACCTCCATGAGCGCCTACCGGACGGAACGATCCGGTTCACCCGGCGTCCCTAGACCGCGTCGGCCAACGGCCACCCCATCAAGCCACGATCGTGGCATCGCTGATGCCGCTTCGGCTCCAGCCGAGGCGGCATCCCCACCCGCCGATCCGAGTCGGTGCGGCCGCCCCGTCAGAAGCGACCCTGGTCTGCGTGCCCTTCCGGGGCGGAACGCACGCATGGGTGTGGCCCCCTGGGGCTGAACGCCCAGTCTCCGACTTGTCCTGCCCCATGCACTCCGATCGACGCGGTCGCTTCGAGTAGCAATCCAGCCGCCCCGGTGGCCCCGGTGGCCCCGGTCGGCGCACCCGGTCGGCGCACCCGGTCGGCGCACCCGGTCGGCGCACCCGGTCGGCGCACCCGGTCGGCGCACCCGGTCGGCGCACCCGAGTTGTCGCACCCGAGTTGTCGCACCCGAGTTGTCGCACCCGAGTTGTCGCGTTCGCGGGTCGGCGGGTCGCTGCTGGCGCGGTTGCCTTGGCTGGCCCATACAAGGTCGACGTGGTTGCGCCGTCACGCGCGCGACGGTGGTGCGATGCCTACCACCTAGATCCGTGGGCTGCCGGCGGCAAGACCAACCTGAAGGACGGGGCCTTGCTCTGTCTCCACCATCACCGCCTGGCCCACGCCCCGGCGTATGTCCATGAGCGACTACCGGATGGCGCGATCCGGTTCACCCGGCGTCCCTAGGCCAGGTCGGCCAACGGTCACCCCATCAAGTCACGATCGTGGCATCGCTGAACCTGGGTCGGCTCCAGCCGAGGCCGCATCCCCACCCCGCCGACCCGAGTCGGTGTGGCCTCCCGTCAAGAGCGACCCTGGTCTGCGTGCCCTTCCGGGGCGGAGCGCACGCATGGGTGCGGCCCCCTGGGGCTGGGCGCCCAGTCCGACGCGCCCTGTCCCATGCACTCCAATCGACCCGATCGCTTCGGCCAGCACTCCGGCTAGCCCGGTCGCTTCGGCCAGCACTCCGGCTAGCCCGGTCGCTTCGGCCAGCACTCCGGCTAGCCCGGTCGCTTCGGCCAGCACTCAGGCCGCCCCGGTCGCCCCCTGTCGGCGCACCCGAGTCGTCGCGTTCGCTGGTTGGCGGGTCGCTGCTGGCGTGGTTGCTTGGCTGGCCCACATGGTCGACGTGGTTGCGCCGTCAAGCGCGCCACGGTCGGTGAGACTCACTCGGGTCGGAATGTGCGAGTCATGACGACTCCTCAGGGCAACCGGTCTCTGTGCCGGCGCGACCACCGGCCGATGTGGCTGGGTCGCGTGACACTCTCGGTAGGAACCTGTGCGCCGGCAGATGCTCGCGGGGGTGCGGCCGCCTTGGTGCTCTACCTCCGCGACCATGGTGCCCTTGATCTGACGCAGCGCCGAGGGCCGAGGGCGAACGCATCGCCGTCGCGCACCTTCCTGCCCGACCGGCGAAATACTGTCCCGGTCCTGCGCGGATCTTGGGCAGTCGAGGATTGTGAAGCCTCTCGCAAGGTCTCATCGGCTCGTGCGGCGACACGAGCTGCCCCACCCAGTGGGGAGATCGTGACGCTGCCGACGCCAACCCGACCCGATCAAAAGCCACGGCCCGCTTGTGAACGGTTCACAAGGTCACGCCCACTGCCGTAGGCACCCACGAGGCACCGGGCCTCCCCGCGCACGGCCAGCTCACGGCCCATGCCCGGATCAAACGGAATCTGCTGCGCCACACTCTCGCCGCCGACCCGATACAGGCGAAATCTTTCTCGATCGGGTGCCGGGTCAAGGATGGCCGCAGGCCACCGCGAAGCGGCGGGCGAAGCCCGTCCTTGACGCGGTGCGTGATCGAGAAACAATCGAACCAAGGGTCGGCGGCGAACACTGAAACGAAGCCACGGCCACGTTCGCGAGCCTCTCGGGCCCGCACGCGGCATCAGCCCTCCGTTGGACCCTGCCGACGCCCACGCCTGATCTCGGTGTCGAGCGCATCTAGGTGCTGGGTCCAGAAGCGGCGGAAGGGGGTGAGCCAGGCGTCGACCTCGGCCATGGGGCCGGTGTCGAGGGAGTAGATGCGGCGGGTGCCGTCGGGGCGTACGTTGGCGAAGCCGTGTTCGCGCAGGACCTTGAGCTGCATGGAGACGGCGGGTTGGCGGATGCCGAACTCGGCCGAGATGGTCTCGACGATCTCACCCGAGGTGAGGTCGTCGTCGGCGAGGAGCTCGAGGATGCGGCGGCGTACGGGGTCGCCGAGGACGTCGAAGGCGTGCAAGCGACTGTTCCCCGCTACTCCGGCTCCGGCATCGCGGTGTAGGCGGCCACGCAGCGCTCGCCGGCGGCGCGGGCCTGGTCGGGGGAGGTGCCGAAGGCGATGTCGGCCTCGACCCAGGCGGCGGCGGAGCCCTGGGTGTGCTCGATCATCGCGGGCAGCGCGTCGGGGGACATCGGGTCCATCTTCTCGGCCTCGGGGGCGGAGAGGTGGAGGGCGAGGCCGAGCAGCATCTGCTCCCAGCCGATGCCGACGGCGCTGGGGCCGAACTCCTTCCACTGCTCCGGGGGGACGGGGGCGGAGTGCTCGAGGCGGAGCAGCGTGCGGCCACCGGTGGCGGTCAGGGTCGCGTCGACCCAGGACATCATGTCGCCGTAAGCCCAGGTGATCGAGAGCAGCTTGGGGCGGTCGCAGGCGAGGATCTCGCCGCCGGCGTTGCCCTCGAGCTGGTAGCGGCCGCCGACCTCGAACTCGCCGGTGACCGGCATCAGCCAGCGCGGGATGCGCTCCTTGGTGGTCAGCGCGTCCCAGACCTCGTCCGGGTCGGCGTCGTAGCTGCGCTCGACGACGAGCACGCGCAGCTCCTCGCCCCCGCGGGTCGTGGTGGTCAGGGCGCGGTTCACGGCACCGAGGTGGTCGGCAGGGATGAAGGGTGGTGTGGTCATGCCTGCCGACATTATATCAAGAACCCTTGATATTCAACGGAACCTCGTCGACGAGCACGGGGGCGGCGTGGAAGTAGGCGGTGGTACGCCGCTTCTGCTCGATGTCGCGGTAGACGCGCTCGACCTGCTCGACGGTGAGGCCGGTGGCCTCGGCGACCTCGACGGTCGGCACGCCGTGGTTGAGCCCGTAGAGACACAGGTCCATCCGCTGGTAGGGCAGCGAGAAGTAGAACTCCTCCTGCGACTGCTCCAGGGAGTAGGTGTCGGTGGTCGAGGGGCGGGCCTGGATCTCCTCGGGCACACCGAGGTGGGCGGCCATCGCGTAGACCTGCGACTTGTAGAGATGCGCGATCGGCTTCACGTCGGCGGCGCCGTCGCCGAGCTTCACGAAGAAGCCCTGGTCGTACTCGAGCCGGTTCGGGGTGCCCGCGACGGCGTAGTTGAGCCGGTCGGCGTGGAAGTACTCCAACGCCTTGCGGGCACGCTGCTTGAAGTTCGTCGCGGCGACGATCTCCAGGTAGGCCTCGGTCGTCAGGCGATGCGTGCTCTGCGTGCCCGAGGGGTCCTCGACGACGACGGAGAAGAGCCGGAACGCGTCGGAGTCGACGACGCTGGGCAGAATGATCTTCGACTTCCACCCCGGCCCGTACGCCGGCACGACCCGTCGGATCGCGTCGTCCCGCCGCTGGTAGGCGCCGAGACCGACCAGGACCGGGGAGATGTCCTCGAGCACCGAGTCGATCCCCAGGGCATCGGTCAGCTTCGTGCTGAACCCGATCGTGTCCTCGGAGGACTCCTGCTCGGGCATGTGCAGCGCGAAGACCCGCTCCGGGCCGAGCGCCTTGACCGCCAGCGCGGCGACCACGCTGGAGTCGATCCCGCCGGAGACGCCGAGCACGATGCCCTTGCGCTTGTTGGCGACCAGGTAGCGGCGGATCGACTCGCCGATCCGGGTCGCTTCCGCCTCCTCGTCGAAGCGGAGCGTCTCCAGTCCGTACGCTGCGTTCTGGCTGGTCGTGGCTGTTCTGTTCATGGCTGGGCCGGGTTCCTTCCGGTGGACTCGAGAGTGCGGTCGAAGATGGTCAGCGGCTCGGGTGGCGCGGTCGGCCCGGCGACCGGTCCCGCGAGCAGCTCGCTGTGCAGCAGCTGGGTGGACAGGACGGCGACCAGCCGCATGTTGTCGGTGTTGCCGAGACGGCGCCCGCCCGTCCGCCGGGCCTTCTCCAGCAGCCGCTGGACGAGCTCGGGCCGGAAGATCCCGGCGGCCTCCAGCGCGGAGCCGGAGGTGACGTCGAAGACCCAGTCCGGGGTGCCGCCGGCGAAGAAGGCCGCGGCGTCAGGCGCCCGATAGGGCTGCTTGGGGCGCCGCAGGATCTCTTCGGGCACCAGGTCGGCGAAGGCGACCTTCAGCAGGTGTTTCTCGTCCATCCCATGGATCTTGTGGTCGGCCGGCACCTGGGAGGCGAGCTCGGCGACGTGCAGGTCGAGGAACGGGAACCGGCCCTCGACCGAGTTGCCCATCAGCATCCGGTCGCCCTGGGAGGCCAGGATGTAGCCCGGCAGCAGGGTCGTCATCTCCAGCCACTGCGCCCTCGACAGCGGGTCCCAGCCCGCCTGCTCGGCGGGCATCGCCGCGAGGACGTCGTCGGCCGGGACCCGATCGCCGGCCCCGCGGACGTCGGCGGTCAGCATCGAGCGCAGCACGGCCGTGGCATCCCAGCGGGGCCGATGCGAGATCGCCGGGTCGCCGGCGACGAGGTTGCGGCCGAAGAAGCTCTTGGCGAAGGCGGGCGCCTGGTGCGGGGATCGCTTCATCCACGGGTAGAGCTGCTCCACGGCTGCCTCTGCGGCGGCCGGGTCGCGAGTCCACAGCTCCCGGATCCGTCCCTCGCGGAAGATGTCGTACCCGCCGAGCACCTCGTCGCTGCCCTCACCGGTCACCACCACCTTGAAGCCCGACTCGCGCACGAGGCGGGAGAGCAGGAACATCGGCGCGGGGCCGGTGCGCAGCAGCGGACTCTCGGCGTGACGTACGACGTCGGGGAAGACATCGGCGATGTCGCGCTCGCGGACCACGACATCCTGATGCACCGTGCCCAGCTGCTTGGCCATCAGGGTCTGGTAGCTGCCTTCGTCGAACTCGTCGTCGGCGAAACGCAGCGAGAACGTGTGCAGCGGAACGTCTGTGAAACCCGCGATCGCACCGGCGGTGACCGCGGAGTCGATCCCGCCGGAGAGGTACGCGGCCACCGGAACGTCGCTGCGTTCGAAGCGCAGCCGGGTGGCGGCCACCAGCCGCTCCCGCAGCTCCTCGGCGTTGCCCCTCAGATCGGTGCGCTGCTCGCTGCCACGGGCGGGGAAGGTCGGGGCCCAGTAGCGAGTGCAGTCGGTCGCGACACCGTCCCGAAAGGTCAGGTAGCTGCCGGGCGGCACCTGCTCGATCCCGCGGAAGACCGTCTGCGGCGCGACCGTGGACCACAGCGTCAGTACCTGGTCGATCCCGGCCGGGTCGAGCTCGCGCGGCACCTCCGGATCGGCGAAGAGCGCCTTCACCTCCGAGGCGAACAGCAGCCTTCCCCCGGACCGCGTGTAGTAGAGCGGGCGTACGCCGAACCGGTCCCGGGACAGCACCAGGTCACCGGTGCGCCGGTCCCAGATCGCCAGCGCCCACTGGCCGTTGAACCGGTCGAAGCAGCCCGGACCCCACTCCTCCCAGGCGTGCACGATCACCTCGGTGTCGCTACGGGTGCGGAAGCGGTGACCGCGGGCACGGAGGTCGGCGGCCAGCTCGACATGGTTGAAGATCTCGCCGTTGAAGGTGACCCAGACCTGGTCGTCCTCGCCGCACATCGGCTGTACGCCGCCGACCGTGTCGACGATCGCCAGCCGGGTGTGGCCGAGTGCGACCCGCTCGTCGCGGTAGTAGCCGCTGCCGTCGGGTCCGCGGTGCGCCAGGGCAGCCAGCATCCGGCGGACGAGGCCGGGGTCAGGCGCCTCGGCGGCGGAGTGGACTCCGCAGATTCCGCACATGGCTCTCCTCGGTAGATGTCTGCGCGTCTGAGCGCCAAGGCTTGTCGGCGCAGGCGGGAGAGCGGGCTCCTACCGAGGCGTTTATCACCCAATGTCGGCATGTTTCGTGCCGGTCGGAGCGCTGGGCCGACGCCGCCTGCCAGAACAGTGGGCGTGAATGGACGTGGCCGGCCGGTCCGGCACCACGAAGGTGACCAGGGAGAGAGCAGAAGATGTCTGACGTACAGCGAACGATCGAGGCGTTCATCCTCGACAGCCTCCTGCTGGGCGACGAGGAGCGGCTGCCGGCACCGACGGACTCGCTGGTGGAGTCCGGGGTGATCGACTCGACCGGGATCCTGGAGCTCATCGAGTTCCTCGAGGAGGAGTTCCAGATCACGGTCACCGAGGCGGAGACGGTGCCGGCGAACCTCGACGGTGTCGCCAACCTGGTGGCCTACGTGGCCGAGAAGACGACGGCGGACCGCCTTGCTGGTTAGGCCTGATCCTGTCGGTCGGGGAGACGGCGACTTCGCCGTCGACCTGGCCAAGATGTACACGATCAACCTCGGCAGCAGGCACCCGTCCCTGCTCGCCAAGGTCCGGTTCTGGCTGACCGACTACGAGCTCCACTGCGTGGCCTGCTATCGCTTCGGGCACTGGGTCGGGGGGCTCCGCGAGCGGCGCCCGGTGCTGGGAGTGCTCGGCCTGGGCGTCTTCTGGTTCTGGAACCGGCACAACATGCGGATCCATCACGCCGAGATCGGCCGCCGGGCCGACATCGGCCCCGGGCTGCTGGTCATGCACCGCTCCGGGATCATGATCGGGCCGGTGGTGATCGGCAGCAACTGCGTGCTCCACCACAACGTGACCATCGGGCAGCGGATCGCCGCCGGAGACCACGGCGTACCGTCCATCGGGGACGACGTCTGGATCGGCCCGGGCGCGGTGATCTCCGGTGCGATCACGGTCGGTGACGGCTGCACCATCTCCGCCGGGACGGTGCTGTCCAAGGACGTGCCGCCACGCAGCCTCGTCGGAGGGAACCCCGGCCGGGTGATCGCCCGGGACTACGACAACGCCAACATGATCAACTTCGTCGTTCCCGGCCGGCCCGCGGAGCCGTCGTCACCGATATTGGGTGATGAGTGAGCCCGGCCGATCGGGGGCCGCTCGAGGGCGGCGATGCTCCGGGGCATGGAGCGTTCCCCGACAGCAGCGAGCGTCGTCGTGCCTGCGCACGACGAGTCGGTTGGTCTGCGTGGGAACCTGGCCGCGCTGCTCGACGGTGTCCCGGCGGGCACCTTCGACGTGGTGGTGGTCTGCAACGGCTGCACCGACGACACCGTCACGGTGGCGCGGTCGGTCCCGGGCGTACGTGTCCTCGAGACCTCGTCCGCCTCGAAAGCGCTCGCCGTCGAGCTGGGTAACGCGGCCACCTCGGTGTTCCCCCGGATCCATCTCGATGCGGACGTACGCCTTCCCGGTCCCGACGCGCTGCGCCTGGTCGCCGCTGTGGCGGAGCCGGGGGTGCACGCCGCCGGGCCGTCCCGTGAGGTTCCGTCCGGTGCCTCATCGTGGCCGGTCCGGGCCTACTACCGGGTGTGGGAGAGCCTCCCGAACGTACGCAACGGCCTGTTCGGTCGCGGCGCGTTCTGTCTCTCCGCCGAGGGCCAGGCCCGGGTGGACGCCCAGGTGCGGCTCATGAACGACGACCTGGTGGTCTCCGAGGCGTTCGCGCCGCAGGAGCGCCGGATCGTCGCGAACGCCGTGGTGGTGGTGCAGCCGCCGCGTACGGTCGCCGACCTGGTCCGTCGCCGGACCAGGGTGGCGACCGGCAACAACCAGGCGGACCAGCATGCGGCCCGCCACGCATCGACATCCGTCTCGGACCTCATCAAGCTCGGGCTGCGTCAGCCGTCGATCGGTCTCCGGGTGCCGGTCTTCCTGACGATCACCGTCATCGCGCGCCGGTTCTCCCGCAGAGCCGTCCGTGCCGGCGACTACACGACCTGGCTGCGTGACGAGAGCTCGCGAGCCTGAACCCCTGAAGGAGCACGAAGCACATGCTGCATCCCAGAACCGGGGGCCGCAGGCTCTTGGCCGTGTTTCTCGGAGCCGTCCTGATCCTCACCGGCCTCACGGCCACCACCGCGACGACTGCCCAGGCCGCCGGCGACCCCTGTGGTCCCGGTGGCAACAAGATCGCCTGCGAGAACTCCAAACCGGGCTCGCCGCCGAGCGAATGGGACATCGACGGTGCGGGGGACGACTCGATCCAGGGGTTCGCCACCGATATCAGTGTCAATGTCGGCAACCCGATCGACTTCAAGGTCGACACCGACGCCAGGGCGTACACGATCACGATCTACCGCACCGGGTGGTACGGAGGTAACGGTGCCCGGCGGATCACCTCGGTCACGCCGTCCGCGTCCCTGCCGCAGACCCAGCCGAACTGCATGCGCGAGTCCGCCACGGAGATGGTCGACTGCGGCAACTGGGGAATCTCCGCCACCTGGCAGGTGCCCGCCGACGCGGTCTCGGGTGTCTACGTCGCGCTGCTCCACCGCGCCGACACGAACGAAGCCAGCCACATCACCTTCATCGTCCGCGACGACGCCAGCCACTCGGATGTGGTCTTCCAGACCTCGGACACCACCTGGCAGGCGTACAACCTCTACGGCGGGTCGAGCTTCTACCAGGGTGGGGCGAACGGGCGGGCGTACAAGCTCAGCTACAACCGGCCCTTCGTGACCCGGCACAGCCCGGCGCGGGACTTCTACTTCGCCAACGAGTTCCCGCTGGTGAGGTTCCTGGAGCGGAACGGGTACGACGTCAGCTACATCGCCGGGGTCGACACCGACCGTCGCGGCGGGCTGCTCACCAACCACAAGACCTTCCTCTCCGTCGGCCATGACGAGTACTGGAGCGGCGCCCAGCGGGCCAACGTCGAGGCTGCTCGTGACGCCGGGGTGAACCTGCAGTTCCTCAGCGGGAACGAGGTCTACTGGCGTACCCGCTACGAGTCCTCGCAGTTGGGTGAGTCCGCGAAGCGGTCCTACCGCACGCTGGTCACCTACAAGGAGGCCTGGGGCGCCTCGGACCCCGCCGACGAGTCCACCTCGACCTGGCGGGACCCGCGCTACGCGCCGAAGAGCCAGGGCGGCGGGCTGCCGGAGAACGCGCTGACCGGCACCATCTTCATGTCCAACAACACCAACCTGCCGCTGACCGTCACCCGGGAGCAGGGCAAGCAGCGGCTCTGGCGCGGCACCGGCCTGAACCAGATGAGCGGTGCCACCACGGCGCTGGCTCCGCACACGGTGGGCTACGAGTCAGACGAGGCCCAGGACAACGGGTTCCGTCCGCCCGGCCTGATCCGGGCCTCGGAGACGACCGGGTTCATCGAGGGCCAGTACATGCACGACTTCGGCAGCAGCGTCGGGGACGGGACGACCACCCACTCGATCACGCTCTACCGCGCTCAGAGCGGCGCGCTGGTCTTCGGGGCCGGCACCGTGCAATGGACCTGGGGCCTGGACACGACCCACGACAGTCCCTACAACGACGACGCGACCAGCCCGGCGATGCAACAGGCGCAGATCAACCTGCTCGCCGACATGGGCGCCCAACCGACCACGCTCATGGCCGGCATGCAGGCGGTCACGGCCTCGACCGACACCACCGGTCCGACGGTCTCGATCAGCACGCCCGCGGCGGGATCGACCCAGGCCAACGGGTCCAAGGTGACCCTGACCGGCACCGCGACCGACACCGGCGGAGTCGTGGCCGGCGTGGAGTACTCCACCGACGGCGGCACCAGCTGGCACCCCGGCAAGGGCACCTCGGCATGGACGGTTGAATACATCCAGCCCGGCGTCGGCAACACCTCGGTCAGGGTCCGGGCGGTCGACGACAGCGCCAACATCGGCGCGACGGCAACCCGTACGTTCAACGTCTCCTGCGGCTGCAGCATCTTCGGTCAGACCGCGATCCCGACCACCTGGACGGCCCTGACCGGCCCGGCGACACCCTCGGCCGACGACCCCAGCGCTGCCGAGCTCGGCCTGCGTTTCACCCCTCTCTCCGACGGGTACGCGGCCGGCGTGCGCTTCTACAAGGGCGCGGGGAACACTGGCACCCACACCGGCTCGCTGTGGAGCACCAGCGGCGAGCGGCTCGCCCAGGTCACCTTCAGCGGCGAGACCTCCGGTGGCTGGCAACAGGCACTGTTCACCAGCCCGGTGGCGCTGAGTGCGGGCACGACGTACATCGTCTCCTACACCGCCCCCAACGGGCGCTACGCCGTGCAGCCATGGGCCTTCGGCGCGAAGGGGATGGAGGCGTACCCGCTCGAGATCGCGGGTGGCTACGGGGCTGAGCCTGCGGGCGTCTACGCCAACCCCGGGACCTTCCCGGCCAACTCGCACCAGAACTCCAACTACTACGTCGACGTGGTCTTCACGACCACCGACGACTCGCCGCTCTCCGCGATCAGCCCCTGGCCGTTGGCGGACTCGTCCTCGGTCCCGCGGTCGACGACCATCAGTGCCCGCTTCTCCAAGCCGGTGGTGTCCTCCTCGGTCCAGGTCTCGGTCAAGGACGCCGTGGGAGCGACGGTGCCCGGTTCGACCAGCTATGACGCAGCCACCAGGACGGTCACCTTCACGCCCTCGAACACGCTGGCCGGCTTCGTGAAGCACACCGTCACGCTCGCGGCCACGGACACCCAGGGAACCCCGCTCACCGGCGGCAAGACCTGGTCGTTCACGACCGCGAAACCGCCGGCGACACCAGGAGTCTGCCCGTGCTCGATCTACAACGACGATGACGTGCCGACGATCCTGGAGGACTCCGAGCGTGCCTCGCTCACCCTGGGTGTGCGGTTCCGCCCGACCGTCACCGGGACCGTCACGGGTGTCCGGTTCTACAAGGGGGTGAACAACACCGGGTCGCACACGGGCACACTGTGGTCGAGCAGCGGTCAGGCGTTGGCCCAGGGCACGTTCACCGGGGAGAGCACCTCCGGCTGGCAGACGCTCACCTTCACCCAGCCGGTCGCGGTCCAGGCGGGGGTGGACTACGTCGCCTCCTACCACACCAACGGGTCCTACTCGGCGACGCCGAACGCGTTCGCCGCCTCGGACCTCTCCAAGGGGCCGATCTCGGTCAGCTCGACCGCCGGCGCCTTTACCTATGGCGAAGGATTCCCGGGCAACTCCTCGGCCTCCAGCTACATGGTGGACCTGGTCTTCCAGAAGGGTGCGCCGACGCTGACGGTGACGGCACAGAGCCCGGCTCCGGGTGCGGTCTCGGTGCCGCGCGGCACCAACATCACGGTCGGTTTCTCGAGCGCGATCACCTCCGGCTACCAGATGAACGTCTCGGGCCCGAGCGGCCCGATCGCGGGGACGTCGTCGCTGAACCAGGCCGGCAACGAGATCACCTTCGATCCCACCGATCTGCTCCCGTCCGATGCGAACGTCTCGGTCAGCCTGACCGGGGTGACCTCTGTCGAGGGGGCCACGCTGGCTCCACAGAACTGGACGTTCCGCACCCGGGCCCAGTCGGCGACCAGCCAGTCGCTCTTCGGTGCCCAGGTGCCGCAGCAGCTGGCTGTGAGCGATGCGTCCCCGGTGGAGGTGGGCACCGCCTTCACCTCCGCACGCGACGGCCAGGTGACCGCGATCCGGTTCTACAAGGGGACGGGCAACAACGGAACCCATGTCGGGTCGCTGTGGTCCGACTCCGGCACCCGGCTCGCCTCGGTCACCTTCGTAGGCGAGACCGCCTCGGGCTGGCAGGAGGCGACGCTCTCCAACCCGGTCCCGGTGACGGCGGGGGCGACGTACGTCGTCTCCTATCTCGCTCCGCAGGGTCACTACTCGGGCACCCCCGGGTTCTTCAACACCGCCTGGACCTCGGGTGACCTGACCGCGCCGGCGACCAACAACGGCCGCTATCTCTACGGCGCCGCGGGTGGGTTCCCCACGTTCAGCTATGGCGCGACGAACTACTTCGTCGACGTCGTCTTCGAACGGGCAGCGGCGACGATGAGCGTCACCGGGCGTGATCCGAGCCCGGGCGCGACCGGCGTGGACACCGGGGTCGATCCAGCGATCACGTTCTCGGCGTCGGTGGCGAACGGCTGGAGCATGTCGGCCACCGCCAACGGGTCCTCGGTGGCTGGTTCGGCGGCGCTGAGCAGCGACGGACGTACGCTGCAGTTCACGCCGTCGGCCGCGCTGCCGGCCGGGGCGACGGTGTCGGTGAGCGCCTCGGGCGTGGTCTCGACCGACGGGGTGAGCCTGCCGACGCAGACGTGGTCGTTCACGACGGCCGCGGCTGTCGTGAACGAGGTCTCGCTGTTCACCGGGGTCACGCCGCAGACCGCGTCGACAGTCGACCTGCTGCCGATCGAGGTCGGCACCGCCTTCACGACGTCCGTGGCCGGCTCGGTGACGGCGATCCGGTTCTACAAGGGCACCGGCAACACCGGCACCCACACCGGCTCGCTGTGGAACTCGGCCGGCACCAGGATCGCCCAGGTGACCTTCACCGGAGAGACCGCGACCGGCTGGCAGACCGCCACGTTGCCGACCCCGGTCGCGCTCACGCCGGGGGTGACGTACGTCGTGTCCTACTACGCCCCCAACGGGCGCTACTCCTCCACTCCCGCCGCCCTCACTCAGTCGCGGACGGTCGGCCCATTGACGGCACCGGGCGGAGCCAACGGCAGGTATCGGTACGGGTCCGGAGGGGGGCTCCCGAACCGATCCTGGAACTCCACGAACTACTTCGTGGACGTGCGGTTCCGCCCGGCGTCACCATAAGCCGGGGGAGGCGGTCCCTAATTGGGGGGATAGGTGGGGCGAGGCTCTTCGGAGCCTCGCCCCTCGCGGATTTCATGGTCGACATGACTGATGGGGAACCGCTCGGTGTGGCAGTGGTCGGGGCCGGGTACTGGGGGCCCAACCTGGTCCGAAACTTCCGGAACGCACCGGACTGGACGCTGGTGGCGGTCGTCGACCTGGACCTCGGACGGGCCCAGGAGGTGATCGGGGGCGGCACGGACGTGCTGGCCACGACCGACCTCGACGAGGTGCTCGCACGCGAGGACGTGGACGCGGTGGCGATCGCGACGCCGGCGGGCACGCATCGGCACCTCGTCGAGAGGGCGCTGCGGGCCGGGAAGCACGTGCTCGTCGAGAAGCCGCTGGCCGACGACGTGGAGTCCGGGCGGAGCATGGTCGAGGCTGCGCGCGCCAACGATCTCGTGCTGATGGCCGACCACACCTACTGCTACACGCCGGTCGTGCAGAAGATCCGCGAGCTGGTCGAGGACGGGTCGCTCGGCGAGATCCTGTTCGTGGACTCGGTGCGGATCAACCTCGGGCTGGTGCAGCCCGACGTCGACGTCTTCTGGGACCTGGCCCCGCACGACCTCTCCATCCTCGACTTCGTCCTGCCCGGCGGGCTGCGCCCCACCGGGGTCGCCGCGCACGGCGCCGACCCGCTCAAGGCGGGCAAGGCGTGCGTCGGCTACCTGACGCTGCCGCTGGAGGGCGGGGTGATGGCCCACGTCCACGTCAACTGGCTCAGCCCCACCAAGATCAGGCAGATGGTGATCGGCGGGAGCCGGCGTACGTTGGTCTGGGACGACCTCAACCCGCAACAGCGGCTCAGCGTCTTCGACCGCGGCGTCGACCTGGTCCAGCAGAGCGTGGACATCGCCGACCGCGCCACCGCGACCATCGCCTACCGGCTGGGCGACACCTGGGCGCCGGCGCTGCCCGAGTACGAGGCGCTCTCCCGGATGGTCGGCGAGTTCGCCGAGGCGATCCGGGACGGCCGTACGCCGCGCACCGACGGGGCCGCCGGGCTCCGTGTCCTCTCCGTCCTGGAGGCGGCCCAGACCAGCCTCCGAGCCCGCGGCGCCCTCGTCGAGGTGGCCGCCGAGACCCCGACCCTGGAGCTGATCCGATGACAACTCTCAACGGCGCGAACGTCCTGGTCACCGGAGGTGCGGGCACGATCGCCTCCACCATCGTCGACCAGCTGCTCTCGGAAGGCGTGGGCCATGTCGACGTGCTCGACAGCCTGATCCGGGGACGCAAGGCCAACCTCGACGACGCCCTCGCCTCCGGCCGGGTCACCCTGGTCGAGGGCGACATCCGCGACCGCGACCTGGTCGGCGACCTCACCGCGGGCAAGGACCTCGTCTTCCACCAGGCCGCCATCCGGATCACGCTGTGCGCCGAGGAGCCGCGGCTGGCCAACGAGGTGCTGGTCGACGGCACCTTCAACGTGGTCGAGGCCGCGGTCACCGCGGGCGTGGACAAGCTGGTCTACGCCTCCTCGGCCTCGGTCTTCGGGCTCGCCGAGGAGTTCCCGACGCCGGAAGGGCACCACCACAACAACAACGACACCCTCTACGGCGCCGCGAAGTCCTACAACGAGGGGCTCGTGCGGTCCTTCCGGGCGATGCACGGCCTCGACTACGTCGGGCTGCGCTACTTCAACGTCTACGGGCCCCGGATGGACGTGCACGGCGCCTACACCGAGGTGCTGGTGCGCTGGATGGAGCGGATCGCCGACGGCAAGCCGCCGCTGATCTTCGGCGACGGGCGCCAGACGATGGACTTCGTCTGCGTCCCCGACATCGCCCGCGCCAACATCCTGGCCGCCGCCTCCGGCGTGACCGAGGGCGTCTACAACATCGCCTCCGGCACCGAGACCTCGTTGCTGGAGCTGGCCGAGGCGCTCGTCCGCGTCATGGGGTCCGACCTCGGCGTCGAGCACGGTCCCGAGCGAGCGGTCAACGGGGTCACCCGCCGGCTCGCCTCGATCGATGCGGCCCGCGACGACCTGGGCTGGGAGCCGACGATCGGGCTCGAGGAGGGGCTGCGGCAGCTGGTCGAGTGGTGGACGCCGCTGCGCTCCGAGATCGCGGCCGGCCGGGCTCTCCAAGGCGGTACGTCATGAGCCGGATCAACGTCATGCAGCCCTGGCTGGGCGAGGAGGAGGTCGCGGCGGTCACCGAGGTGCTCCGCTCCGGCTGGGTCGCCCAGGGGCCGCGCGTGGCCGAGTTCGAGCGTCGCTTCGCGGACTCGCAGCAGGCTGCTCACGCGGTCGCCACCTCGAGCTGCACGACGGCGCTCCACCTGGCGCTGGTCGTGGCCGGGGTGACCCCCGGGGACGACGTCGTCGTCCCGTCCTTCTCGTTCATCGCGACCGCCAACGCGGCGGTCTACGTCGGCGCCCGCCCGGTCTTCGCGGACGTCTCTCCGGTCACCGGGAACCTCACCGCGGCGACCGTCCGGGAGGCCCTCACGCCGCGGACGACCGCGGTGATCGTGGTCGACCAGGGCGGGGTGCCGGTCGACCTGGACGCGATCCGGGAGGTCTGCGACCCGCTCGACATCGTCGTCATCGAGGACGCCGCCTGCGGTGCCGGTTCGACCTACCGAGGTCGTCCCGTCGGCGCCGGCGCCGAGATCGCCGCCTGGTCCTTCCACCCGCGCAAGATCCTCACCACCGGCGAGGGCGGGATGCTCACCACCTCGCGCGAGGACTGGGCCGCACGGGCCCGCACGCTGCGTGAGCACGCGATGAGCGTCTCGGCGGCCGACCGGCACGCCAGTCTTGTCTCGCCGCCGGAGTCCTACGACGAGGTCGGCTTCAACTTCCGGATGACCGACCTGCAGGCGGCCGTAGGCCTGGTGCAGCTGTCCCGACTGCCCGAGGTCGTGGCCCGGCGCCGCGAGCTGGCCGCGGGCTATGCGAAGGCGGTCGCCGAGATCGACGGGCTGCGTGCGGTGGCCGACCCGGCCTGGGGCACGAGCAACTTCCAGTCGTTCTGGATCGAGGTGGCCTCGACAGGCTCGACCACCGGGGGGTACGGGATGGACCGCGAGGGGCTGCTGAGCGCCCTGGCAGAGGCCGGGATCTCCGCGCGACGCGGGATCATGGCGGCGCACCGGCAGCCCGCGTACGTCTCGGAGGGGGTCGTGCTGCCTGCCACCGAGCATCTCACCGACTCCACGCTCATCCTGCCGCTCTTCCACCAGCTCTCGGACTCGGAGCAGGCGCGAGTCATCGGCGTACTCCGACAGGGGGGAGTACGCCGATGACCACGCTCGTTCTCGTCGCCGCCAGCGGGCTGGCCGGGGAGGTGGCGGCCGCCACCACGGGCTACGACCAGATCGTCGCGGTCGACGACGACCGCGAACGTTGGGGGACCATCGTCGGCGGGGTCGAGGTCATCGGCCCGGTCGAGCTGGTCTCCGACAGCGGCACCGACCTGGTCGTCTGCGCCGGATCGGGCCGGATACGCCGCCGGCTCATCGCGCGGCTGCTCGACTACGGGGTGACCCCGGAGCGGTTCGCGACCGTCATCCACCCCGATGCCTCGGTCGCCCACGGGTGCGAGGTCGGACGGGGCAGCATCCTGCTCGCCGGTGCCCGGCTGACCTCGCAGGTCTCGGTCGGCCGGCATGTCGTGGTCATGCCCAATGCCGTCCTCACCCACGACGACATCGTCGGGGACTTCGCCACCCTGTGCGCCGGTGTCGCTCTGGGTGGGGAGGTCGTCGTCGGCGAGGCCGCCTACCTCGGGATGAACTCCTCGGTGCGCCAGCGCGTCGCTGTGGGTGCCGACTCCGTTCTCGGCATGGGGGCCGTGCTCCTCACGGACCTTCCCACCGGCGAGACGTGGGCCGGGGTTCCCGCCCGACCGGTCCGGGTGCCGGTCTGATGCGCCGGTTCGAACGCCCGCGACCGCTGCGGACGCGCCCGTCGGTCAGTGTCGTGATCCCTTGCTACAACTATGGGCGCTATCTGCCTCAGGCGGTCGCGGGTGCCCTCGCCCAGGACGGCGTCGACGTCGATGTGCTGATCGTCGACGACGCGTCCCCGGACGGCAGCGCCGATGTCGCACGTTCACTGGCCGCCGCGGATCCACGCGTCGACGTACTCGTCCACGAGCAGAACGCCGGGCACATCCAGACCTACAACGACGGGCTCTCCCGGGTGCGCGGGGACTATGTCACCCTCGTCTCCGCGGACGACGTGCTGATGCCCGACGCGCTCACCCGTGCGGTCGCGCTGATGGAGCACCATCCCGGGGTCGGCCTGGTCTACGGGTACGCCCGCTCGTTCACCGACGAGCTCCCGGTCGGGCCGAGGAGGACCCGCAGCTGGTCGGTCTGGTCGGGAAGGGACTGGCTCGGCACCGCGGCCCGGCAGGGTCGCTGCTTCCTGGTCAGCCCCGAGGCGGTGATGCGCCGCGAGGCGCTCGAGCAGACCGACGGCTACGACCCTCGGCTGCCCCATTCGGGCGACTTCGACATGTGGCTGCGCACAGCTGTTCGCTGGGACGTCGGCCGGGTGGACGGACCGATCCAGGCGGCCTACCGCGTCCACGACGCCAACATGCACCTGACCGAGTACGCGGGCTGGCTCACCGACCTGCGCGAGCGTCGGCGTACCTTCGACATCCTCTTCGAGGAGCGCGCACCGGACGTCGCCGAGGTCCAGAGCCTGCGGCCGTACGCGATGAAGGCGCTGGCGAAGGAAGCGCTGGTTCGCGGCCGGGAGGTCGCTCACGGCGACTCCTCGATCCTCCTCGACCACCTCCGCTTCGCCGCCGAGACGCACTCCGCCATCCGCAGCACCAGGGCCTGGGAACGCGCCTGGGCCGAGGCCACGGAGGGCCGGGTGCCCAGTCCGGCACCGTGGAGCCGCGCGACGGCGAAGGTCCGGCACCACCTGCGGTGGCGGTTCGAGCGCAGGTACGGCACATGACCACGACGACCTCTCATGGGACGGTGGCCGGGCGGGTGAGCCGCGGCCTCGGCTGGGGGCTCGGCGGCACCATCGCGATGCGCGTCGGAAGCGTGCTGTTCGGGATCCTCGTCGCCCGGCTGGTCGCGCCGGCGGAGTTCGGCGTCTATGCGGTGGCGCTGACGGTCTGGGCGATCCTGAGCACCCTGGCCGACCTCGGGCTCGGCGCCGACCTGGTCCGCGCGCCCGACATGGAGCCGCGGGCGCCGACCGTGGCGAGCATCGGCCTGGGCGTGAGCGTCGCCCTCGGCGCGACGATGGCCCTGGCCGCCGAGCCGATCGCGCTCGCCTTCGACAGCCCGGAGTCGGTCGGCGTGATCAGGCTGATGGCGGTGAGCATCGCCGTCTTCGGCTTCACGATCGTTCCCTCGGCGCGACTGACCAGGGCCTATCGGCAAGGTGCCCTGTTCGGCATCAACGCGCTCGGCCTGCTGGCCTCGGTGGTCGTCTCCCTCGGCCTGATCCTGGGCGGTGTCGGTGCCGAGGCGCTCGCCTGTGGCCAGATCGCCTGCCAGAGCATCATCGCGGTGGGCCTGTACATCGTCACCCGGACCGTGCCACGGCTGGGATTCGATCCTGCGCTGGCCCGGGAGTCGCTCGCGTTCTGTCTCCCGCTGGCCGCCGCGAACCTGCTCTCCTGGCTGCTGCTGAGCCTCGACAACCTCATCGTCTCCCGCACCCTCGGCCCCGAGCAGCTCGGGCTCTACGTGCTGGCGTTCAACATCTCCTCCTGGCCGATGAGCGCGCTCGGAGCCGCCATCAGGGTGGTGGCGCTGCCCGCGTTCTCGCAGGCATCCTCACCACAGGTCCGCAACCGTGGCCTGGTGCTCTGCATCGCACCCCTGGCCACCGTGGCCACCCTGGCCTCGCTCGGCCTCGCCGGGGCGGCCGTCCCGCTGGTCACCCTGGTCTACGGCGAGCGCTGGGAGCCGGCGGCCGCCGCGCTCACCGGGCTCGCGGTGTTCGGAGGTGTCCGGGTCGTGCTCGACCTGGTGGCCACCTTCCTCGTCGCCGCGGGGGAGACCCGAGCCGTCCTCGTCGTGCAGGTCGCGTGGGTCGTGGCGATGGTGCCGGCGATGATCGTCGGCGTCGCGCGCTGGGGCCTGGCCGGCGCCGGCTGGACCCATGTCGTGGTCGTCGCGGTCGTGGTGGTGCCGCTCTACCTGCGTGCGCTCGCCAAGGTCGGGATCCGGTCCGGAGACCTCCTCCGACCGGCGGCGGTCCCGCTCCTCGCGGCCGTCCCGGCGGCCGTCGTCTGCGGCTGGCTCGCCGGCCTCTGGAGCAACCGGCTCCTCACGCTGGCCGCCGTCGCCGCCGCCGTCCTCGTGCTCTACGCACTGCCGCTGCTGCGGTGGTGGCGCGCGCGATTCACCCAGCTTCGCCGGCTCGAGCCGGCCCCCGTCCCGGAAGGAACCCCGTCATGACCGCGAACCCACGCCCGAGCGTGCCCTTCGTCGACCTGCGGCCCCAGAACGAGGCCATCAACGACGAGGCGGTGAGCGCGTTCGCCGAGATCTGCGAGAGCGGCGCGTTCGTCCTGGGGCCGCAGGTGCGGCGCTTCGAGGAGGAGTACGCCGAGTTCGCCGGCGTCGAGCACTGCATCGGCGTCGGCAACGGCACCGACGCGCTGGTGCTCGCTCTGCGCGGCGCGGGCATCGGGGCGGGCGACGAGGTGATCGTCCCCGCCAACACCTTCGTCGCCACCGCCGAGGCGGTAGCGATCGTCGGCGCCGACCTGGTGCTCGCCGACTGCGACGAGGACTTCCTGATCGACCCCGCCGACGTCGCCCGCCGGGTCACCGGCCGCACCCGAGCGGTCATCGGGGTGGATCTGTACGGACAGGTGGCGCCCTTCGAGCGGCTCCGCGAGGCGGTGGGTGATGACGTACTCCTCCTGGAGGATGCGGCCCAGTCCCAGGGAGCCAGCCGGAACGGCCGCCCGGCGGGGTCCTTCGGCTCGGCTGCCGGGACCAGCTTCTACCCGGGCAAGAACCTCGGCGCCTACGGGGACGCGGGAGCGGTGACCACCGGGTCGGCGGAGATCGCCGACCGGGTCCGTGCCCTGCGCAACCACGGCGGGGTGGCGAAGTACGAGCACCTCGACGTCGGCACCAACTCCCGTCTGGACTCGGTCCAGGCGGCCGTCCTCTCGCTCAAGCTCGAGCGCCTCAAGGGCTGGAACGCCGAGCGGGACGAGGCCGCGCAGCGGTACGCCACGCTGCTCGCCGAGGTGCCCGAGGTGGTCCTGCCGCGGGTCCTGCCGGGAAACCAGCACGTCTGGCACCTCTACGTCGCGCGGGTCGCCGACCGCGACCGGGTGCTGGGCGACCTCTTGGAGGCCGGGGTCGGTGCCGGCATCCACTACCCGGCGCCGGTGCACCTGTGGCCGGCCTTCTCCTGGCTCAGACACGGCGTCGGCTCGTTCCCGGTCGCGGAGGCGCTCGCGCGCGAGATCATCTCGCTGCCGATGTTCCCGGGCATCACCGCAGAGCAGCAGGAGATCGTCGCGGATGCTCTCAGCGGGGCGGTGGGACGGTGAGCGGCGGCGTGCTCGGTGGCATCGCCGGGAAGCTCCGGCGCGAAGGGCCGCGCGGGGTGGTCCGCCGCGCCGTACGGCGTGCCTATCAGCAGCTCGACGCGCACACCCTCGACTTCGGCCTGCTGCCCGAGGACATCGCCGACTCCACGCGCCTGGAGCTCGGTCCGGTGCCGCCGGTGCCGCGCGGGCGCCCGCTCGTGGTCGGCTGGCTGACCACGCCGCCGGCGGCCGGCTCGGGCGGTCACACCACGATGTTCCGGATGGTGGAGGCGCTGGAACAGGCCGGCCACCGTTGTGTCGTGCTGCTCTACGACCGGCACCACGGCTCGGCGGCCGCTCAGGCCGAGGTGATCCGCGACTGCTGGCCGGGGGTCCGGGCCGAGGTCCGTTCGGTCGACGAGGGGTTCGACGGGCTGGACGCCTGCGTGGCGACCGGGTGGGAGTCGGCCCACGTGCTCGCCGTCCGGCCGACGCGGCCGCTGCACCGGCTCTACTTCATCCAGGACTACGAGCCGCTCTTCTCGCCGCACGGCTCCGAGTACGAGCTGGCCGCCGACACCTACCGGTTCGGGTTCACCAACATCGCGTTGGGGGAGATGGTGCACCGCCGGCTGCGCGAGGACCTGGGCGTCTCCTCGGAGCTGGTGCCGTTCTCCTGCGACACCTCCGTCTACTCGCTGCACAACCAGGGCCCGCGCTCCGGCGTCGTCTTCTACGCCAAGCCGGGCCTGGCGCGGCGCGGCTACCTGCTCGGCACCCTCGCGCTCGCGGAGTTCCACCGGCGGCACCCGGATCAGCCCATCCACGTCTACGGTTCGCCGGTGCCCGAGCTCAGGTTCCCGGTGGTCCACCACGGCCGGCTCACTCCCGAGGAGCTGAACGCGCTCTACAACCGGTGCGTCGCCGGCCTGGCGATGTCGTTCACCAACATCTCGCTGGTCGCGGAGGAGATGCTCGCGGCAGGCTGTGTGCCGGTGGTCAACTCCTCGCCCGATGCCCGTGCGGACCTGGACAACCCACATGTCGGCTGGGCGTCCCCGACACCGGGAGGCATCGCCGGTGCCCTGTTCGAGGCGGTCGGGGCGGCCAACGTCCCGGCCCGGGCGGCGGCCGCCGCCGGGAGCGTACGCACCGACAACTGGGCGCGCACACGCGACGGCGTACGCCGGATCATCGAGAACACGGCCAGGGGCGGTGCTCCCGTGGATTGGGTACGCGTGGCTGGAGGCGCCGGCGCCGCCAGCAGCCCTTCCTAGGGTTCTCGCATGACGTCCTCACCGCCAGGTTTCGCGGCAGTCTCCGCAGGCGTCGGCCGGAGTGCGCCGGCCTTGTCGGCAGCGGTCGAGTCCGTCGCACCCGAGGCGGCCTGCGGCGGCACCCGGTCCGGGCTCCAGACCGCGACCTGGGGAGCGTACGAACCGCTGGCCGACGGCCGGACGCTGGTCCTCACCCGCGAGCTGAGGCGACGGAACCTGGGCGTCGATCCCGAGGACGTGGCCCGGATGCTCGCCGTCGGGGACCGGAAGGCGCTCGCGGAGATGCTGCCGACGTTCGGCGCCGTGCGGCAGGCGGGAAAGGTCGTCACCGCCACGACCGACGCGCTCGGGTTCCGGCACCTCTACTACCGCGTCGGCGACGGCTGGGCGGCGGTCTCGACGTCGGCACGGGTGCTGGCGGCACTGGCGCCGACGTCGCTGGACGAGGAGGGTCTCGCCGTGCAGAGCCTGCTCGGTTGGCAGCTGCGTGGGCGCAGCCTGTTCGAGTCGGTGACGAAGGTGCCCGCCGGCCGGTCGGTCGAGCTCCGCGACGGCCTGCTCGGCCTGGACGCCTTCACCGACGAGCCGGACGAGGAGCGCATCGGCCTCGCCGAGGGGGTCACCTCGATGAGCAGCATGCTCCGTGGCTACCTCGACGCCTACCTCGACGACCACCCCGACGCGATCCTCCAGCTCACCGGCGGCCAGGACTCACGCCTGCTCCTCTCCGCGATCGACCCGCGGCGTCGCCGCGGGCTGAGGGTGGTGACGCTGGGGCGGCCCGACTCTCCGGACGTACGGATCGCCGCAGGCCTGGCAGGTCGCTACGGGATGAGGCACGAGATCATCGGTGTGGACGGGCTCGACGCGCTCGACCCCGAGGAGGCGTACGCACGGTGTGCGGCTGCCGCCGGTGCGATCGAGCTCGGTGCGGACCCGCTGGCCTGGGCGGCCCTGGACTTCGCCGAGGCCCGGGCGATGCCGGGCCCGCGGATCTCCGGCCTCGGCGGAGAGGTGGCCCGGGGTTTCTACTACCTCGGCCGCGACGGTGACGGCCCGGTGACCGAGGCACGGGCGCGGCGCCTCGCCGACTGGCGGATGTTCGTCAACGAGGCCGTCGAGTCCTCGGCGCTCCGGCCCGCGTTCCGGGAGCGGGCGCGCGAGATCGCCCACGCCCAGGTCCTGGCCGCACTCGCCGAGGGCGGGCGCTCGTGGTTCGAGGCGACCGACGACCTCTACCTCGGCCAGCGGATGCAGCACTGGGCGGGAGCGACCGAGTCGCCGGTGAGCGCCCGCCGCCGGATCGTCAACCCGATGCTCGACGATCGTTGGATCGCGACCGTCCGGGCCCTTGCGTCCGCGGACAAGATGGGCTCCCGGTTCCTCGCCCGGCTCCAGGTCGAGCTCGATGTCGAGCTGGCCCGGCTGCCGCTCGAGGGACGCCCCTCGCCGGCGACGTACGTCACGCCCGGATGGCGCAGCTCCTGGCGCCGAGGCGCGACGGTGATGACCAAGGCCGGTCGCAAGCTCGGCCAGCGAGTCCGGCGACGCGGTCGGCCACCTGTGGGCGGCGAGATCCTGGCCGACGCCGTGGTGACCTACTGGCGGATCCACCCGGAGACGGTCTCCGGCCTCGCGGAGACCGAGGTCGTCGAGCCGAGCTGGCTCGACGACGTGCTGACGGGCAGGCACGATCCGGGGCCCGGCACCGTCGCGTTCCTGCTCAACCTCTCCCTCGCCGCCGGCGCGGTGCGCCACCCCGGAGTCACCGCTGCGAGATGAGGTCCCGCTCGGGCCGGAGGGTCGAACCGCTGTGATCACGGGCCTGCGTCCGGCGCGCGGCGCGGACACGGGAGAGACGCTCGATCCAGATGACCGCCACCACGGTGAGCGATCCGCCCAGCAGCAGGAGTCCCGCCGCCGTACGCGACCTGCTGCCGCTGATCTGCTGGACGACCACGTCCTCAGGCGCCATCTCGGTGGACATCCGCGACGCCTTGCGGACGCCCAGCTCGTCCTGTCGCCGTTGCAGGATGCCGTCGAGGTCCCGGGCGATCCGGGCGGCCTCCTCCTCGACCCGATCCGCGTCCGGGTCCACGACCTGCACGTCGATCACCGGGTTGCTGTAGATGGGGAGCCACTGGTTGCCGACGTTGCGCATCCGGACCCGCTCGCCCTGGTCGAGGCCTTCGCCGTAGAGGGTCGTCTCGGTGGTGCTCATGTTGAGCGGGTGCCGGCCCTGGTTGTACTCCTCCACCAGCAGGCCCGCCATCGGGACCATCCCATAGGGGTCCTCGCGGAGGGTGTTCGGGTTCACCGACTCCTTCGGCGGGAGCAGCACCACCTCGAACTGGGTGAAGTAGACCGGCGGCCGGTCGAGCAGCACCACCGCGCCGCCCAGCGTCAGCAACGCGCAGACGACCACGACGTACCACCTGCGCAGCAGCAGGCCGACGAGTTCGAGGGCTGTCACAACCCTCACCCTGTGTGCGGGCGCCGATCGGCGGCCGCGATCGGTGCGGTCGGTACCTCGTCTTGGGTATGACGTGGTGGGTGCGCCTCGGAGCAGGCCGGAGAACCTGACGATGGCTGTGCCCGGGCACGCGGATGCCTTCAGCCACTCTCTAGCGAAAGCGACCGGAACACATGGAACTCAGCGCGGTGTGGGGGGCCTTGGCGCGCCGCTGGTATCTCGTGATCGTCACGCTGGGGCTGACGGTCGTCGCCGTCGTGGTGATGATGGGGCGGGTGGGTCCCTCCTACACGGCTCAGGGGACCCTGCTCCTCTTCCCGCCCGATGGGACCACCCGAGCGGGCGAGAAGATCGAGGGCAACCCCTATCTCTCCCTGGGCGGGCTCAACCCGGCCCGCGACATCCTCATCCGCGCGATGACCTCGAAGACGGCTCGGGCCGAGCTCGAGGAGAGCCATCCGGACGTGAGCTATGAGATGTACGCCGACATGGCGGTGAGCGGGCCGATCGTCGTGGTCGATGTGACCGGCGCCAGCGAGGAGGACACGATCGGTGCTCTGAACGACCTGTTCGACGCCGCGCCGGGTGTGCTCGTCGGCCTGCAGTCCGACCTGGGGATCAAGCGTCGTGAGTACATCTCCATCCAGAAGCTCACCATCGACGAGACCGCGGAGAAGGTCACCAAGGACCAGGTCCGTGCGGGGATCGTCGGCGGTGCGGGCGTCTTGGTGGTCGGGCTCCTCGGCATCGGGCTGCTGGACGGGCTGCTGCTCTCGCGCGGCCGTGCCAGGCGCCAGGAGGAGGACGAGTCTCACGGAGCAGGCGACGTCGGCGATGACCGCGCCGGCCCCAGAATCGTGGAGCCCCTGGACTCGGATGGCCGGATGAGGCCACCCCGGAACGGGTTCGCCCAGGTCGTACCGCATGACGAGCAGTCCTCAGCGGTGCAACGCAGGTGAGGGACGATGCGGACGGCCCCGCTCACCGGACTGCGTAGTCCCGGCGAGCCGAAGGTAGGTGTGTCCCGGTCGATCGACGCCGCGGCCATCCTGACGGTCTACATCGTCGTGCTGCTCTCGATCCGGTCCGTGCTCGTCGTCCCGGCGCTGGGCACGGCCGGCGCGCCCGCGACGATCGTCGCGATCGGGGCGTTCCTGTGGTGGGTCTGGTACCACGTCCAACGGATCTATCGGATCGACGTGGGAGTCCAGCCGCTACGCATCGCGATCCTGGGGCTTCTCCTGGTCGTGATGGCGTCGTACGTGCTGGCGATGTCGGCGCCGATGCCCGGCAACGAGCTGACCCCCGCCGACAGCGGACTGCTCAAGATGATCGGGATGGCCGGTCTGGCCATGGTGGCGGCAGAGGGGATCTCGTCC
Source organism: Nocardioides sp. NPDC101246 (assembly GCF_044767415.1). Taxonomy (NCBI): domain Bacteria; kingdom Bacillati; phylum Actinomycetota; class Actinomycetes; order Propionibacteriales; family Nocardioidaceae; genus Nocardioides; species Nocardioides sp. NPDC101246. The sequence goes on along the minus strand of NZ_JBIWNX010000003.1, from coordinate 460,846 downwards.
CTCGACCGACTGCACGCGGTGGTGCGCCGGCTGGTGATCGGGATCGGGTTGGTCGCGGTGCTGGGCCTGCTCCAGTTCGTGACCCGGCAGGCCCTGGTGGACCGGATCAGCATCCCCGGACTCTCCGCCCGTGGCATCGAGATCGGCCTGTACGAACGCAGCGGCATGCCACGGCTCAGCGGGACCTCGACCCACCCGATCGAGTACGGCGTCATCTTGTCGATGGTGCTGCCGCTGGTGATCGTGTACGCCCTGCACGCACCCACCCGACGCTGGTTCTACCGCGTCGTCCTGGCCGTTGTCGCGATCGCGATCTTCATGGTGATCTCGCGCTCGGCGATCCTCTGCACCGCCGTCGCGATCCTGGTCCTCGCCCTCCGTTGGCGTTGGCGCATGCGCCTGGTCGCACTCGGTTGCCTGGCCGCGATCTCGGGTCTGGTCTATCTCGTGGTGCCGGGGATGCTCGGTGTCCTCACCGGGCTGTTCGTCGGCGCCGGCGACGACGCCAGCGTGGCGTCTCGGACGGATGCCTACGGGGTGGCGTTCCAGTTCATCGCGCGTGACCCGTGGCTGGGCCGCGGGCCCGGGACGTTCCTGCCGCAGTACTGGATCCTGGACAACCAGTACCTGGGCCACACGATCGAGACCGGGCTGGTCGGGATGGCTGCGCTGCTCGCGGTCATCCTCGTCGCGGCGTTCATGGCTCGCAGCGCTCGGAAGGCAGCGACCACGGACTTCGACCGCGAGCTCGCGCAGGGGCTGCTCGCCGCTGTCCTCGCCGGTGCGACCGCGATGGCCTTCTACGACCTGTTCGCGTTCCCGCAGTCCTCCGGCTGTTTCTTCCTGGTGGTCGGTCTCGCCGGTGCCCTGCACCGCCTGGTCAAGCAGGGACCCGCGGAGCCGTCACCCGGGATTCACGACGCCGCCGTCCGACCAGACGTTGCCCTTCCAGACGTTGCCCGGCGCTGAGGAGTCGAAGGAGGCGATCGGGAACCAGTAGCCGCAGTTCGGTCGCGCGGCGGTGCGCTGGAACACGTTGTCGATGAAGCGGATGTGGTTGGTGCCGCCGTAGGCCTTGCCCGACGACGAGCCGCCGTAGGCGCAGGTGCCGCCGGTCGTCACCAGGAACATGTTGCGCTCGATGAGGTTGTTCTCCACGGTGGCGAAGTCCCCGTACCCGGTCAGGCCGGCCGAGCAGCCGGCGTCGGGCGGGACGTCCGGTGCGTCGCAGGTGATCGTGTTGTGGCTGATGACACCCCCCGAACCCATCCGGATCCCGGACTCGTGGGCGACGCCGGTCACGTCGGTGAACTGGCCGTGCACGTAGGAGTCCCGCACGGTGCAGTCGCGCCAGCAGTTGATCGAGCGGTTGCCTCCGGTGACCTCCACCCGCAGGGCCGTGAAGCCGACGTTGCCGATGCCCGTGCCGCCGCGGTTGCCGATCCGGACCTCGCTGTCGACGATCGTGAACCCGAGCCCGTTGGACCCCTCGTCGTTGTAGACGGTCCCGTTGATCACCGAGTTGCGGATCGTGACGTCGGCCGCGCGTACGTTCAGCGTGCAGTTCACGATCTTGCCGTCGATCACGGTGCCGGGCTTGGTGATGTTGCACGATCCCGCGTAGGGAGTCAGTCGTACGCCCGCGGGTACCCCGGTGGTGGACGGGTTCGGGAACCCGTCGGGTATCGAGGTCGGGGGCGTCGGCCCGCCGGTGACCTCCGGTGACGCCGAGCTCGGAGGCGGGGCGGTCGGGGTCGCGGGAGCCGATTTCGATGGGGGCGAGCTCGGGGACGGGCTCGGTGAAGCGGTCGACGGAGCGGCCGACGGGGAGGTCGCCGAGGACGGGGACGACGAGGGTGAGGGCGAGGGCGACCCGCCGGAGCCGGTCGGGCGCACCACGATGTCCACGGCGTAGCTGTTGGCCCCGTAGGTCTGAGTGGGGAAGGAGCCGGGCCGGTAGGAGTAGACGCCGGCGTTGACCCCGGCGGTGATCGGCCCCCTGGACACGGGCTTGTCGAAGAAGCTCTGGTCGGTGGAGTAGCGGCCCTTGGGCGCGGTGTAGGAGACGACGTAGTCCCGGCCGGGTCGCAGGATCACCTTGGGGTCGAACTCGGCCACCTGCAGGCCACGCCGCGGCTTGTCGCCGAACCGTGCGGTGGCGAGCTCACGCCCCCGCCCGGACCACAGGGTGCCCGTGTGCGGCCCGGTGTTCGCGGAACTCTTGTAGAACTGCACCGCGACCGCCTCGGCGGGCTCGGTCACCCGGAAGCGCAGGCCGACCTCGACCGGACGTCGATCCGGGTCGGTCACGATCGCGGGGACCGCGTCGTCGGGGAGCAGGCTGACCGTCTTCGCCTGGCTCTGCGAGATCGGCCAGATCGTCCAGGCGACGATGGCGAAGACCGTGATCAGGGTGCTGCCGACCAGCAGGATCGGTTTTCGGGCATGGCCTCGAGAGCCAGTCGGACCGGACGTTCGACTTGCCGAGGTTTGCATGTGGTTGCACCGTTCAGGTCTAGGCAGCACCGTTGCGATACCGACCCTGCACAGATGCGGAGCGTTCGGGCATCCACCAGAATCGGTATGTCGGCCATGTTTCTGGGGGCGGTCACCTGTCCGGGCAGCGCGACCGCTTCTACCTGATACGGGGGATCCGGGTTCGGGGAGCCGTTCGCCGGGCGGCTGCGCCGTTGACGATTGTCGGGTGAAGCTCGAGCTCCGATCCCGACTGGTGGACTCTCCCGCGTCCTTGGGCGCCACGCTTCGGCTGCGCCGCTGGGAGAGGTTCACGGCGCACTTCCCCGACATCGCCGACATGAAGGTGCTCGACGTCGGCGGCACCACCGAGTCCTGGCTGCGGGCACCCGTACGCCCTGCGCACGTCGTCGTGCTCAACCTCACCGAGCCGGGGGCCGGTGAGGAGGGCTGGTTGACGCCGGTGACCGGAGACGCCTGCGACGCACGCGGCGCGTTGGAGGGTGCGGGGGCACCGGTGGCGTACGACCTGGTGTTCTCCAACTCCCTGCTCGAGCACGTCGGGGGCCACGCCCAGCGGTCCAGGCTGGCCGAGCAGATCCGTCAGGCCGCGCCACGGCACTGGGTCCAGACGCCCTACCGGTACTTCCCGATCGAGCCGCACTGGCTCTTCCCCGGGATGCAGTTCCTCCCGATGGCGCTGCGCGCCCGGGTCGCCGAGCGCTGGCCGCTGGTCCACACGCTCCCCGCGTCCCGGGCCGAGGCGATGGCCGATGTGCAGTGGACCGAACTGGTCGGGATGACCGAGATGCGCTCCTACTTCCCCGACTCCGAGATCCTCCGGGAGCGGCTCCTCGGTCTGACCAAGTCGATGATCGCGGTACGGACGCGATGAGGACGGTGCTCCACTCGCTGTTGCGCGAGCACGCCGAGTCTCGACCTGACGCCCCCGCGCTCTCGTACAAGGGCAGCACGCAGAGCTACGCCGAGATCTGGGCCTCGGCGTGCGCGATCGCCGCCGGACTCGGCGATCTCGGCCTGGCTCGGGGCGACCGCTGCGCGATCTTCCTGGAGAAGCGACCCGAGACGGTCGCCTCGATCTTCGCGGCCACGGCCGCGGGCGGCGTCTTCGTGCCGGTCAATCCGCTGCTCAAGGCCGGCCAGGTCGCTCACATCCTCGAGGACTGCTCGGTCAAGGTGCTGATCTCCTCGCGCGAGCGGTTGCTCATGCTCCGCGAGGAGCTGAAGCGGTGCGAGGCGCTCGAGCACATCGTTCTGGTCGGCACCGGGGCCGGCACCGGGGTTCCTGACGAGATCGCGCTCGACATCGCGGTGCACGCCTGGGACGAGGTGTTCCCGGCCGGCGCCTCCGCGCCCGCCGACGCGACGATCGACCAGGATCTGGCCGCCATCCTCTACACCTCGGGCAGCACCGGGAAGCCGAAGGGCGTGGTGCTGAGCCACCGCAACCTCGTGGCCGGCGCCGAGAGCGTCAGCAGCTATCTCGGCAACGGGCCCGAGGACGTCATCCTCTCCGTGCTCCCGCTCAGCTTCGATGCCGGCCTGAGCCAGATCACCACCGCCTTCGCGGTCGGAGCACACGTGGTGCTGATGAACTATCTGCTGCCCGGCGAGGTCCCTGCGCTGTGCACCGAGTACGGCGTGACGGGGCTGACCTGCGTACCGCCGCTGTGGCTGCAGCTGGCCGGCGTCGAGTGGCCACAGGAGGCGCGAGAGCGCCTGCGCTACTTCGCGAACACCGGCGGCCGGATGCCGCGGGCCACGCTGCAACGGCTCCGCGAGCACTTCCCGGCGGCGCAGCCCTTCCTGATGTACGGACTGACCGAGTCGTTCCGCTCCACCTATCTCGACCCGGCCGAGGTCGACCGCCGGCCGGACTCCATCGGCAAGGCCATCCCCAACGCGGAGGTTCTCGTCGTACGCCAGGACGGGACGCCGTGCGAGCCCGGCGAGGAGGGGGAGCTGGTCCATCGCGGCGCACTGGTGGCCCAAGGCTACTGGGGCGACCCCGGCCGGACCGCCGAACGGTTCCGGCCGCTGCCGCGCGAGCAGGCCTCGTGGCGTACGCCCGAGCTGTGCGTGTGGTCGGGGGACCGGGTGGTGGCGGACGAGGAGGGTTTCCTCTACTTCGTCGGGCGCCTGGACGACATGATCAAGACCTCCGGTTACCGGGTCAGCCCGACCGAGATCGAGGAGGTGGCCTACGACACCGGCCTGGTCCGCGATGCGGTGGCGCTCGGCCTGCCCGACGACCGGCTCGGGCAGCGGATCGTGCTGCTGGTGACGCCTCCCGCCGGTCGGACGGAGATCGAGGCCGACCGGCTGCTGACCGCGCTGCGCCGTGCGATGCCGCCCTACATGGTTCCCTCGACCATCGACGTACGCCCCGAGCTTCCGCGCTCCCCGAACGGCAAGTTCGACCGCGTCCTGATCCTGAGCGTGCTGACGTCGTGAAGCTCAGCGCGTCCTGAAGCTCAGCGCAGCCGCTTGACCAGGCCTGCCGCCTGGCGCTCCACCCGCTTGGCGATGCCCTGCCCGTTCAGGATCTGGCTGCGTACGCTGGCGCCGTCGTCGTTCGCGGTGACGCTGAACCTCGGCTGCAGCCAGGCGCCGGCCACCGCGTGCGCACGGTCGCTGGTGTAGACGTGCTCATAGCCCAGGCGGCGCAGGTGGCGCAGCGTGATGCGGTCGTAGCGGCCGAGCGGGAGCGCCGCCTCGTCCACCGTCTCGCCGGCCGCCATGGTGATCTGCTCGCGGGCCTGGATCAGCTCGCGGCGTATGCCCGCGGGATCGAGGCCGCGCCAGCTGACGTGGTCCATGCCGTGGGTGCCGATCCGCATGCCCGCTACCCGGAGGAGCCGGATGTCGAGACGGTCGACGCTTCCCGGCTTCCCCAGGCGTCCCGCGAGCACGAAGAAGGTCGCGCTCAGGCCGCGGGTCAGCAGGCCCGGCAACCCGAGCGCGACGTCGGAGTGGTTGCCGTCGTCGAAGCTGAGTCGCACCTCGGGGCGGCCGGCGACGGCATCGAGGATGTCCTCGTAGGCGTCCTGGCTGATCCAGTAGCGGTCCTCACCCGGCTCCAGCTCGCGCTCGGGCTCGCCGATGCCGTGGAAGCAGATGTTGGTCACGTGGGCGGGCATGTTCTCCACGCTAGGGATCCGGAGGCCACGCCGGGCCAGCCTTTGCGAAGGCCTACCTCATACGGGGGATCTGCGGTCGGGAGGCGGTTCCGGCGGGGGTGGACCCCGTTGAGACTCGGTGATGTGTCGCTCCCGATCCGAACCATCGCAGTCGTGGTGGTGACCTACAACAGTGCTCACCTGCTGGCCGATCTCGTCGGCTCCCTGCCGGGTGGGCTGGCCGGCCTCGGGTGGCGGCTGGTGGTCGCCGACAACGCCTCCGCCGACGACACCGTGGCGACTACGCGCCGTCTCGCGCCGGACGCGACCGTCGTCGAGACCGGTCGCAACGGCGGCTACGCCGCCGGGATCAACGCGGGTGTCGCGGCAGCCTTCGCCGCGGATCCGGACGTCGACGCGGTGCTGGTCCTGAACCCGGACGTACGCCTCGAGCCGGACTGCGTCGCCGCGCTCGCGCGCGAGCTCGTGCCCGGGGTCGGCGTGGCCGTGCCCCGGCTGGTCGACGCCGATGGCCGGCTGATCGAGTCGATGCGTGGCGCCCCGAGCCTGGTGCGGGCCTTCGCAGATGCCGTGGTCGGCGCCAACCGCGCCGGCCGGGTCCGGTGGGCAGGGGAGGTCGTGGCCGACCCGGCCGAGTACGACCGCGGCCAGGACACCGACTGGGCCGAGGGGTCGACGCAGCTGATCAGCGCCGAGTGCTGGCGCGCGTGCGGCTCCTGGGACGAGTCCTACTTCCTCTACTCCGAGGAGACCGAGTTCCACCTGCGCGCTCGTGACCGGGGCTTCCGGGTGCGGTTCGTGCCCGCCGCGCGCGCCGTCCACCTCGGCGGCGAGTCCACCACCTCACCGGGGCTGTGGGCGCTCCTGGTCGCCAACCGGGTGCGGCTCTTCACGGTTCGCCGCGGGCGGGTCCAAGGGGCCGCGTACTGGCTGATGGTGCTGGCCCGCGAGTGCAGCCGGGCGCTGCTGGGCAAGCAGACGTCGCGACGTGCCGTCCGCACCCTGGTCAGCCCCCGCCGGATGAGCGCCCCGCGTGGGCCCGAGTGGGTGGCGAGCGCATGAAGGCCGTGCTCGCCCCGATCACCGCCGACGACCTCCCGGCCGTCTCGACGTTCCTGCACGAGCAGCTGAACCCGCGGGTGCAGGAGCTGGAGTGGACCCACGCGCTGAGGGTGCCCTGGGACGTACCCCAGCCCAACCACGGGTTCTTCCTCGCCGAGGAGGAGCGGGTGGTCGGGGCCTACCTCGCCTACTACTCCGATCGGAGGGTCGGCGCGGAGACGCTCCAGGTCTGCAACCTGGGCGCCTGGTGCGTGCTCGACAGCCACCGTCATCAGGGGCTGCGGCTGCTGACCACGCTGCTCAAGCAGCCCGGCTACGAGTTCACCGACTTCTCGCCCTCGGGCAACGTGATCGCGCTCAACCGGAAGCTCAAGTTCACCGACCTGGACACGACCACCTCGCTGGTGCCCGGAGTGGCATTGCCGCGACGGCGCGGGGTGCGGGTGAGCAGTCGTCCCGACGTACTGGACTCGGTGCTGCAGGGCGATGAGCGAGACCTCTACGCCGACCACCGTGCCGCGGCGGCCGCCCTGCACGTGGTGCTGAGCACGGGCTCCGAGCACTGCTACGTCGTGGCCCGCAAGGACACCCGCAAGGGCGTACGTGTCTTCGGCTCGGTCCTCTACGCGAGCAACCCGGAGCTGCTCCGGCGGCACGCGCCGCGGCTGGCCTCGCACCTGCTGACCCAGCACGGTGCCGCGGCGACCCTGGTCGAGCACCGGGTCGTGGGCGGTTCTCCGGCCGGGTCCTACCGGCTGTCGCGGTCGCGGCCGAAGATGCTGCGCAGCGACGCCCTCGACCCCGCGCGGGTCGACTACCTGTACAGCGAGCTGACATGTCTGGAGTGGTGAGATGACGTACGCCGGCGGGCCGACGGTCGGGGGACTGACCGTCTCGAGGTTGGCCGAGCGGGTCGGCTCGACCCCGTTCTTCGCCTACGACCGGGCCGCGATCGACGCCCGGGTGGCCTCGCTGCGGGCAGCCCTTCCCGGTGATGTGCACCTGAGCTATGCGGTCAAGGCCAACCCGATGCCCGCGGTGGTGCAGCACCTGGCCCGCGCCGTCGACGCGCTCGACGTCGCATCGGGGGCCGAGATGCGGGTGGCGCTCGACACCGGGACGGATCCGGGCGCGGTGAGCTTCGCGGGGCCGGGGAAGTCGGTCGGCGAGCTGTCCCAGGCCGTCGCGGCCGGGGTGCTCGTCGAGATCGAGTCGCCGCTGGAGGCCGACCGCCTGGTCGAGGCCGCCGAACGGCTCGGGATCCGGCCGCGGGTCGCGGTGCGGGTCAACCCGGACTTCGAGGTCAAGGGCTCCGGGATGCGGATGGGCGGCGGCGCCCAGCAGTTCGGGGTCGACGCCGAGACGGTGCCGATGCTGCTCAAGACGCTGCACGACCGCGACGTCGAGGTGGCCGGCTTCCACGTCTTCTCGGGCTCTCAGAACCTGCACGCCTCGATCCTGGCGGAGGCTCAGGAGCGCACCGTCGACCTCGTCCTGCGGCTCTCCGGTGACCTCGCGGAGCCGATGACGTACCTCAACATCGGCGGTGGCTTCGGCATCCCCTACTACACCCAGGATCAGCCGCTCGACCTCCCACTGGTCGGCGCGCGGCTCGAGGAGCTGCTCGCCACCCGCGTACGTCCTGCGCTGCCGTCCGCGCAGGTCGTCATCGAGCTCGGCCGCTATCTCGTCGGCGAGGCCGGGGTCTATGTGACCAGGGTCGTCGACCGCAAGATCTCGCGTGGCAAGACCTTCCTGGTCGTCGACGGCGGCATGCACCACCAGCTCGCCGCCTCCGGCAACTTCGGCCAGGTCATCCGCCGCAACTACCCGATCTCGGTCGCCGTGGCCGGTGATGGCGAGGCTGCGGTCGAGACCGTACAGGTCGTCGGCTGCCTGTGCACGCCCCTGGACCTGCTCGGCGACAAGGTGAGCCTGCCGCGCGCCGAGGTGGGCGATCTGGTCGTGGTGCACCAGGCCGGGGCGTACGGACTCACCGCCAGCCCGACCGCCTTCCTGAGCCACCCCGTCCCGCTCGAAGTTCTCGTCTGAAACCCGATCTGCAACCCGATCTGCAACCCAAGGAGTCCCATGACCATCGACACGACCGACGCGACCCTCGTCAGCGTCGCCGAGGCGATCACCGAGGTGATCGGCCCCGACCACAGCGCCGGCACCCTGGCCGCGGACACCCTGCTCTTCGGCTCCCTGCCCGAGCTCGACTCGCTCGCCCTGGTCGAGCTGATCACGGTCCTGGAGGACCGCTTCGACTTCGAGATGGACGAGGACGACATCAACGCCGAGGTCTTCGAGTCCGTCGGGTCCCTGGCCGACCACGTGCGCGCGCAGGTCGGGTGATGTTCACCGAGTTACCTCGGTTCGGCGCCACCTACTTCGTGGAGTTCCGCGAAGGCAGTGACTGTTCACCGAGGTAACTCGGTGAACATCCCGCCCTCGACCAGCGCCTGAGCGGCGGCGTGGTCGATCTTGCCGTTGCCGGTGCGGGGGAGCTGGGCGACGGGGACGAGCACGTCGGGGACCGAGTCGGGCCGCAGCACCGTCGGCAGCCGGCGGCGGAGGTCGTCCAGGTGAGCCTCGGGACCCTCGACGAGGCTGACCAGGGCGCCCTCGGGGGTGGCGGCGGTGAACGTGACCAGGCCGAAGGCCTGCTTCACCTCGGCGTCGAGCGCGTCCAGGTCGACGAAGCTCGCGCTGCGCTTCACCCGGCGGCCCGCGCGGCCCAGGCAGAAGAGCTCCTCGCCGCGCCGGGCCCCGACGTCGCCGGTCAGCACCCGCTCCGGCCCGTCCCAGCGCGGGAACTCGCCGCTCGGGGAGCCGAAGAGATAGCCGCCGGGCAGGTGGGGCGACTCGATGGCCAGCATCTCGCCCGACGGCTCCATGGACGTACGCCACGCCCCGACCACCCCGCGCCCGATCGCGACCGCGCCGTGGACCGCCGGCAGGTCGTCGCCGGCTTCGAACCGGGCGGCGCTGGCGAACCCGATCGTCTCGCTGGTGCCGTACGTGTTGACGACGGTCGGGACACCCAGGTCGAAGACGCGCTGCGCGTCGGCGGCGGAGAGCCGGTCGCCGCCGGAGCCCCACACCCGCAGGCTGGGTGGGGCCCCGGCGGCCCGCTCGGCGGCCGCGAGGTCGATGAACCGAGGGGCGAGTCGCAGGTGCGTCGCCTCGACCCGGGCGCAGAAGCCGAGCGGCCGGAGCCGGTCGCCCAGCGATCCGGACAGGTGGAGGGAGGAGCCGGCGGCCAGGGCGACGAGCAGGTTGGTCATCGCCAGGTCGTAGGAGAGATGTGAGACCTCGGCCCACGCCGAGGAGGCGTCGAGATCGAGCGCGGCCGCGCCGTGCGGGACGAAGGCGTCGATGCCGGCCCAGGAGGACAGCACGCCCTTGGGGCCGCCGCCGGTGGAGCCGGAGGACATCGCGACGTACCCGGCCTCGAGGTCGGAGCGGGACGACGAAGCGACCGCCCGGATCCCCGACCGGTCGAGCACGACGTCAGGATGAAGCGCCTGGAGGAGGGATCGGCGGTGGTCCTCGCTCGCCGACGGATCCACGAAGCAGACCGAGAGGTCGCCGAGGATCGCGGCGACGAGCGCCACCACCGCGTCGGTGGACAGTGGCAGCGACACCGCGACCAGCGGCTGCGGGCGACCGGCGGCCGCGACGAGGGCGAGCCGCAGCTCCTCGGCGGCGCCGACCAGCCCGTCCGCGTCGACCGACGTGCGCCGGTCCGCGATCACGGCGTGCGACCGGGGTCGGGTGCGTACGGAACGGATGCGCTCGGCCAGCGGGTTCACATCAGGCGACGCTAGGAGCCGCGAGGCCCCGGGACACCCGCGTCACCGCTCACGATCCCCGGATTCGGGGATATGCCGGGCGTCCCCGTCGAGGGGGTCTCCGGGCTCCTCAACGCTGCTCATATGGTCAACGCAGCCCAGCAGAGACAAGGCGTCGCAAAGACGCACGTGCTGATCATCGTCCAGAACCTTCCGGTGCCGCTCGACCGACGGGTCTGGCTCGAGTGCCAGGCCCTGGTCGCCCGGGGCTACGAGGTCAGCGTGATCTGCCCGAAGGGCCCCGGCGATCCCGGGCGCCAGCAGCTCGGCGGCGTACGCATCTACAAGTATCGGCCCGCGCCGCAGGCCCGCGGCGTGCTCGGCTACCTGCTCGAGTTCGTCTACTGCTGGATCCGCACGGCACTGCTGGCCAACAAGGTCTGGCGGGACCGTCCGTTCGCGATCATGCAGGCGTGCAACCCGCCCGACACCTACTGGCTGCTGGCCCGCATCTGGAAGCGCCGTGGCGTCGAGTTCGTCTTCGACCAGCACGATCTCAACCCCGAGCTCTTCCTCTCCCGCTTCGGTGCGCCGACATCGCTGTCCGGCCGCGCCCAGCTGGCCGCGCTGCGCTGGCTCGAGAAGCAGACGTACGCCACCGCCGACAAGGTCATCTCGACCAACGAGTCCTACCGGAAGGTCGCGATCACCCGCGGCGGGATGGCACCCGCGGACGTGACCGTGGTCCGCAGCGGACCGGACACCTCGGTGATGCGCCCGGTGCGGCCCCACGACGTCGTCTCCGACAAGGGCAGGCGCCACACCCTGGTCTACCTGGGGATCATGGGTCCGCAGGACGGTGTCGACACGGTGCTGGAGGTCATGGAGGAGCTCGTCCACCGGCGCGGCCGCAGCGATGTCGACGCCGTGCTGATGGGCTTCGGCGACTGCCTCGAGGACCTCAAGCGACGCTGCACCGAGCTGGGTCTCGACGACGTCGTCACCTTCACCGGGCGGGCCGGCTCGGCGCTGATCGCCCAGCACCTCAGCGCCGCCACCATCGGCCTGTGCCCCGACCTGAAGACGCCGCTCAACGACGTCTCGACGATGAACAAGACCATGGAGTACATGGCGTACGCACTGCCGTCGGTCTCCTTCGACCTGGTCGAGACGCGGGTCTCCGCCGAGGACGCGGCGCTCTTCGTGCCGTCGGGGGACGTGGCCGCGTTCACCGACGCGGTCGAGTCGCTGCTGGATGATCCCGAGCTGCGGGTCGAGCTGGCCCTGCGGGCGCGGGAGCGCGCGGCGAAGGTGCTCGACTGGGGCCCGCAGTCAGCGGCGTACGTGCAGGTCTACGACTCGATGTGCGCGATCGGGGAGGCGCCGGCGGCGGTGGACGGGTTCGAGTACGTCGATCTGGACGACCCGGACGCGCTGCGCCAGTTCGTGCTCACCCGCGGGCCCGCGGTGACGTAACCGATTTCGGGTATATGAACCCGACTTCTGGACCGCGATCCCCGCGGATCCTCTTGGATGGCTCCTTGTGCTGAAAATAGGGGCCGTCGGCTCCTAAGAATATAGGAGTCAACCCCACGTGACCCCAACTGTTCGGATGCTCGGGACCCGTGGCGTGCCCGCAGCCCACGGCGGCTTCGAGACCGCTGTGGAGAACATCGGGCTCGACCTGGTCGACCGCGGCTGGCGGGTCGTCGTCTACTGCCAGGACGACGAGCCAACCGCGGACCTGCGGATCGACTCGTGGAAGGGCATCGAGCGCGTCCACGTGCCGGCCCGGCACGACGGCCCGCGCGGGACGATCGAGTTCGACGTCGGAGCGGTGCGGCACGCCGCCCGCGAGGCCGCGCAGGACGGCAGCGTGTGCGTGACGTTCGGCTACAACACCGGCGCGCTCAACTCCGTACTGCGCTCTCGCCGCGTCCCCAACATCATCAACATGGACGGCATCGAGTGGAAGCGGGCCCGTTGGTCCGGCCCGGAGAAGGCGTTCCTGTGGACCCAGGAGCGTGCCGCCTGCTGGCTGGGCGACCACCTCATCGCCGACCACCCCGAGATCGCGCGCCACCTGGCGACCCGGGTGCCGGCCGAGAAGATCACCACGATCGCCTATGGCGCGCCGCGTGTTGTCGACGCGCCGGTCCGGGCGGTGCTCGAGCACGGGCTGGAGCCGGGTTCCTACCTCACCCTGGTCGCCCGGCCGGTCCCGGAGAACAGCATCCTCGAGGTCGTCCGGGCCTTCTCCAGCCGACGCTGGGGCCGGAAGCTGGTCGTGCTGGGGTCCTACGACCCAGCTGACGCCTACCAGCGCGCCGTCCTGGAGGCGGCGAGCGACGAGGTCGTCTTCCTCGGCGCGATCTACGACACCGACATCGTCTCGGCCCTGCGCTTCCACTCCGTGGCGTACGTCCATGGCCACCAGGTCGGCGGCACCAACCCCTCGCTCGTCGAGGCGCTCGGCTGCGGCAACGCCGTGATCGCCCACGACAACCGCTACAACCGCTGGGTCGCCGACGCCGCCGCCCTCTACTTCTCCGACGAGGCTGGCGTCGTCACCGCGCTGGAGCGGCTGCTGTCCGAGCCCGATCTCGCGGCGTCGCTGTCCTCGGCCGCCCGGGATCGTCACTCCGCCGAGTTCACCTGGAGCCGGATCACCGACCAGTACGAGCAGCTCATCCGCGCCCACATGCGCTGACTAGACGTCCGTGGCGACATCCGCGCCCTGGGGTGCGGCCTCGCGGGCGACGTAGGCGCGGTAGGCGACGACGCAGGCCACGGTGAGGACCGCGGCGGTGGCGGCGCAGACGGTGAAGAGGGTGTGCCACTCGTCGTGGTCGGCCGCCGGGCCGGCGACGACGGCCGCGACCGAGCTGCCGATGAAGAGCGAGGCGGCGAAGCAGGCGACGACGGTGCCGCGCGCCTCGGGGACGATCGAGGTCGCCCAGGTCTGCAGCGAGGTGTGCAGGAAGGCCCAGGTGATCCCCAGCATCACGACGATGCCGATGATGGTGGGCACCGAGACGCGCATGGTCGCGACGGCGTACCCGGCGGTCAGGGCGACGCCTCCGATCCCCATCAGCGCCCAGCGCGGGAGCCGCCGGGTCAGCGCCTTGAGCACCTGCGAGGAGAGCAGGACCGCGATGCCGTACGCAGCCGCCGCCAGCCCTGCTCGCGCGGCGTCGACGCCCTGCGCCTGGAGCGCCGGTGCGAGAAGGGTGAGGACCCCCAGGACGAGGCCGCCCTCGACGAAGACCAGCAGCCCGACCACGATCACCCAGCGGTTGCTCAGCGCGGCCCGGAACGAGGCTGCGATTCCGCCGCCGGTGGTTCGTGGCGGCTCGGCGAGCTTCCTCAGACCCCAGGCGCTGACCAGTGCCACGAGCGCCGGCACCGCGAACACGACCCGCCACCCCGCCATCTGTCCGGTGATCCCCGCCGCGGCGGCGGCCAGCGCCGTACCCACCGCCATCGCGGCCATCAGGTCGGACAGGGCGCGCTGTCGGTGGGTGTCGGAGACGGTGTCCCCGACGTACGTCAGTGAGGTCGGCACGATCGCCCCGAAGAACGCTCCCGCGACGACCCGCACCAGGACCAGGGTGATGAGATCAGGCGCCGCTGCCGAGACCAGTCCGGCGATCCCCGCCCCGACGAGCGCCCCCTGCATCAGCCGCACCCGGCCGAATCTGTCGGACAGCGCGCCCCACAGCGGCTGGCACAGTCCGTACGCCAGGTAGTAGCCGCTCGCGATCGCCACCGCCTGCCCCACCGAGACCTCGAACGTCGCCGCGACGAGGACGAGGATCGGGCTGACCACGAATCGGTCGAAGCTGCTCACGAACGAGGCCACCGAGATCCATAACGGTGGGCGCTGGGGAGACGAGTCGGGGGTGTGGGGCACTCTGTCAGGTTAGTAAAGGACTGATGTCCCCGGTGGGCGAGCTTGTCGAGACCGCCTCCGCCGCTGGTCGAGCCGCGAGCGCTAGCGAGCGTGTCGAGATCAACACGGTCGGGTTCGGGGGTCTGGTCGGGGTGTTTCGACTTTGTTGAGTTCGTTCTGGCGGTTGTCGGGGACTGTTTCTTCGGGGGACCGTGGGCCGCCGACCCTTGCTTTGAGGGTGTTCTCGATGGTCCCCGGAGTAAAGGACGGCCTTCGGCCGCCGGCTTCGCCGGCCGCTTCGCGGTCCTTGACACCGGGGACCATCGAGAAAAGATTTGGCTGGCTATCGGGGCGGCGGCCCGGGTGTGGCGCAGCGGAAACTTTGGTGGGATCAGTGGGGCTTGTGGGGGTGGAGGGTGGCCCTTCGGGCCACTTACCATCCACAGGGACGATGCCGTTCGCTCACCGCGAAAATGGGCTTTGACCTGCACCTATAGGTGGCTAGGTATCCGTTCGGGGGCGTAGAATCAGACCCATCACAACACACCTCTGAGGGGAGGGATCACGATGAGTCTGGACCGCGACGTCGACCACTGGGGCAGCCGCCCCGGTGATGCGATCGACGCCGCCCTGAGAGCCATCGAATCCTCCCTCCAGGACCTGCTCGCCAGTGACCCTGCCTATTGGCGGACCTCGACGAAGAAGGACCTTCTGGCCCGCCTGGAGACGATCCAGGCCCAGCAGGCTGCGTTGAAGCTCCGCGTGTTGGCCACGGCCGGCGATATCGCCGAGGAGACCGGCGACAAGGACGCCTCCGCCTGGATGCGCGCCGAGCTCTTGGTCGACAAGGCGGTGGCCCGGTCGCAGATCAAGCTCGCCACCAAGATCGCCAAGTACGAGCTCGTCGCCGAGGGTCTTGCTGCTGGTGTCGTGTCCCAAGACAAGGCCCGAGCGATCACCAAGGCCCTCGACAAGATCGAAACCGACCCGGTCGCCAGCACCGAAGACCTCGCCTTGGCCGAGAAGCTCCTGGTCGACTACGCCACCCGGCTCACCGCCAACGAACTGGCGATCGTCGGCAGGAAGATCCTGGCCGAGATCGACCCCGCCCGGTTCGAAGATGCCGAAGCCAAGGCCCTGCTCGCCGAGGAAGAACGCGCCCAGCAGAAGACCGCACTCCGAGTCTGGGACAACCACGACGGTACCGTCGGATTCGACGGCGTGCTCCCGACCTCGATCGGAATGCGGTTCAAACGGCTCGTCGAGGCCTACGCCCAGCCCCGCAAACAGCAACTGGTGGAGAAGGGTGCGGCGTTGCCTCCCTGGGGACGACTCATGGGCCAAGGCTTTGCCCGCCTGTTGGAGACGATCGACCCTGCCGCGTTGCCCCGCCACGGTGGCGATGCCACCACCCTCAACGTGGTGATCTCCCTCGAGGAGCTCCGCAAAGACCTCGGGACCGCCACGTTGGGCTACGACGAGACCAACGGAGCCACCATCACCGCCGCCGAGGCCCGGCGCATGGCCTGCAACGCCACCATCATCCCCTGGGTCCTCGGCGGTGATGGCGAGGTCCTCGACGCCGGCCGGGCCAGCAGGTTCTTCCAGCCGATCCAACGCAAAGCACTCCGGTTGCGGCAGAAGTGCTGCCAAGCCGAGGGCTGTGACATGCCACCCGAATGGTGCGACGCCCACCACCTCAATCCATGGGCTGCCGGTGGAAAGACCGATCTCAAGGACGGGGCGTTGCTCTGTTCGCATCACCATCGTCTGGCCCACGCCCCGGCGTACCTCCATGAGCGACTACCGGACGGCACCATCCGCTTCACCCGCCGCCCCTAGATCCAGCGACGCACCATGACCGGCCCACCACGCTGCGGTTGGAACTGACTCCCCAGCTTCGGCCCCGGCCGAGGCCGCATCCCCGCGCGCCCACTCCGAGTCGGTGCGGCCGACCCTCAACCCCAGTGATCGGGCCCTCCCGGGCGGAGCGTGGAGTGCATGATGGCCCTTCTTGGGGCCTGATCACGGGCAGTTGTCTGGCTCGGATCGACTCAACGCAGGAGATCGTGAAGCCCTTCACAAGGTGTCATCGGCTAGTACAGCGACCCGAACCCAACCGATCGAGCACGCAAGAGGTCCGGCCATGTGAACGGTTCACAAGGCCGGACCCTCTGTCCTAGGCACCGACGAAGCACGAGCCGACCCGGAGACGTCACCGACCACAGCTCCCAAGCCCGTGCCCAACCAAAGCCTCCGCGCCAAACCCCGCCGCCGACCCTGTATACAGCCAAAATTCTCGGGGTCGCCCGGTGTCAAGGATCGCCGAAGGCGACCGGCGAAGCCGGCGGCCGAAGGCCGTCCTTGACTCCGGGCGAGACCGAGAACACCCTCCAAGAAAGGGTCGGCGGCAAACAGTCCCACGAAGCAACAGTCAGCAGGAGAGAGACCGGCCTCAGGGCAGCAACGCAGCCCGGAAGGCCGCAGCGTGCAACGCCCCGGACTCCGGCCACTCCCGAGCGGAGAGGTCGGGCCGGCCGGCCGCCGGGGCGGTGGCGACCGCCTTCAGGGCACGTTCCAGGTCTTCGATGGTGATGGTGCCCTCGAAGAGGTGGAGCCAACCTTCGCCGACCTCTTCGGCCAGGCGACGGTTGACCTCGTTGTCGGGGGCCAGGACCGGGGTGTCGAGGGAGAGGGCCAGCAGCAGGGCCCCGGAGTTGTGCATCGCCCGGTAGGGCAGCACCACCAATGCGGCAGCGGCGATCTCGGCGGCCAGGGTGGCGTCGTCGGCGTAGCTCAGGTCGGCACTGATCCGTGCGTCGGCGGCGGCAGCAGCACGGACCTGGTCGGCGAGGGCGGGGTCGGAGGGGGAGCCGACGAGGCGTACGTCCAGGTCTGCCTCGGGGCTGTCGGTGACCGCCTCCACGAGCTGCTCGACACCCTTGTAGGGCTTGATCAGACCGAAGTAGAGCACCCGCCTGTCGACGGTCTCGACGGGCTCGGCGAACGCCTCGATCACCGGCTCGAACCAGTCGCGGTAGTGGGCGTGGACGATCGTCGAGGTCGGCACGTCGAGAGGGGGAGCGGTCTGGTCGGTGAGTCGGATGACGTGCCTGGTGCGGCGCTCGAGGGCGTCGAGGAGCCGGTGGTCCCAGCGACTCAGACCGTCGGGTCGGGCGAGGTTGTGCCAGGTGCGTACGACCGGGGTCCGGGTCAGCCGGAGCCGGATGATGAACGCGGTGGTGAGCAGGCGGCGGGCCAGCCGGCGCAGCGGCGTACGCGCCGACGTCAGCAGCAGCTCGGGCCAGTGCACGTGGAAGACGTCGTAGCGGCCCGCGACGGCCCGGGCGAAGCCGAACAGCACGACCTCGGTGTCGTCCCGCCGTCCCAGGGTCTCGACGAGCTGGACGATGTAGGGGTTGGTCGTCGCGCGCAGCTCCCGGACCGACGCCAGGACCCGGACCGGCCGGTCACGGCGCCCGTCGCGCAGCCCACGGAGGACCGCGGAGACCGGTCGTACCGGGTGCAGGAGCTGGCGGCGGCCACCCCGCATCAGGATCTCGTACGCAGCCCCGACCGCCCCGCGTCGCCAGGCCTGCTCCCGCTCCTGGCTGAGCCAGGTCCGGGCGAAGAGGGCGCGGTTGCGGATGTTGAAGTAGTAATAGGCCGGCGACTTGGCGCGGGACCCCTCGGCGCGCTGGGTGCCGCCGCCGGCATGGACCGCCGTGGCCCCGTCGACGACCGCGACCCGGCCGCCGAACGCCCGGACCCGGGCGCACAGGTCGACGTCCTCCCAGTAGAGGAAGTAGCGCTCGTCGAAGCCGGCCAGCCGCTCCCACAGCTCACGCGTGACCGCGAAGCAGGCGCCGGTGACCCAGGGCAGCGTCTCGGCGCCCGGGTGCTGTGACCTGGAGTGTGGGGCGCGGCGCCGCCACGGGCGCATCGCGCCGGTGTCCAGGTCGAGATCGATGCCCGCGGAGGCGACCGACCCGTCCGGGTCGAGCACCGTCGGACCGGCGAGCAGGAGCGGCTCGGCCTCGACGGCGGCCATGAGGCGTACGGCCGACTCGGCGTCGATCGTCGCGTCCGGGTTGAGGAAGAGCAGTACGTCGGCACCCTCGGCCAGCGCGGCCGCGGCACCGAGGTTGCAGCCGGCGCCGAAACCGGTGTTGGTGCCGGGGAAGACACCGGTCCAGCCCTCGCGCTCACAGAGCCGTCGTACGGCGCTCCGGTGGGCGTCGGTCGAGTGGTTGTCGACCACGACGATCCGGGCGGGCCGGAGCGCGGCGGCGACCTCGGTCGTGTGCCGCTCCAGCAGTGCTGGATCGCCATAGCTGACCACCACCACGGCAAGCCGGGAGAACTCGCTCACGACGGGACCTCGACCGCGCCGTCGAGGACGCGCAGCTCACGCCACCACTTGCGCAGCGCGATGGCCAGCGCGGCGGCGTTGCAGACGAAGACCAGGGCGTAGATCCAGGAGAAGACCATCCCGAAGCCGAGCAGCACGAACATCCAGCACTGCGCGCCGTAGTCCATCGGCAGCAGCGCCCACTTGCGCAGCGGGTTCTCGTGGACCGCCGCGGGCGACCCGGGAGGCTCGGTCGTCGGAGCCGGGCGCAGGGTGGGCATCAGGATCAGCCCGAAGTACGTCACCACAGCAACCACCTCGAAGCCCAGCGGCACCAGCAGCCAGCCGTCGGTGACCGGACCGAAGCGATACCAGGACACGAGGACCGCCAGATGCAGGCTGGCCGTCTTGAAGCAGTCGATGGTGTGGTCGAGCCACTCACCCGAGCGCGACCCGCCACCACGCAGCCGGGCGAGCTGGCCGTCGGAGGAGTCGAGCACGTAGCCCGCGGCCAGCAGCACCGCGACCAGGACCCCGCTCCACCAGCGCGGCTCGACCAGCGCGAGCACCGCCAGCCCGGCCGCCGAGAGCGTCGCGCTCAGCGCGGTCACCTGGTTGGGGCTCGCCCCGAGGGTGTGCGCGGCCGCGGCGACGACCCGGCCGGCGGGCCGGTTCACGAGCCGCGAGTAGGCCGCGGTGTTGAGCGAGGGCTTCTGTGCCTGAGCCAGCGCCTCCAGATGTGCACGGAACCCGGCTGGGGCGCGTTCGGCGCCGGTCGCGGCCATGCTCGATCCTGCTTTGCTCATACGTGCATACGTGGGGGAGGGGAGTGACATCGGGACCCTAGACGACCCGCGATCGTTCGAGGTCGCCGAGACCGTCCGCTCCCCAGATCTGGGTAGGACTTTGCCAGGACCTTCGGCCCGGGCCGTCCCGGTGACATACGGTTGCCCATCATGCGTTTGTTGGTCGCCCACCCGTCGCCGGACGTCTACGGCTCCGATCTTCAGCTGGTCGAGACGGTGCGTGGGCTGCACCAGGCAGGACAGCGGGTCACCGTCGTCGTACCCGAGCGTGGACCGCTGCTCCCGCTGCTCGAGGCCGCCGGTGCGAGCGTCGAGGTGATGACGTTCCCGGTGCTGCGCAAGGCCTACCTCAGCCCGACCGGCCTGGTCCGGCTGGTCGCGGCGCTGACGGTCTTCTGGGTGCGCGCGGCGCGGCTGTGGCGGCGGGTCCGCCCGAGCCGGCTGCTGGTCAACACGGTCACGATCCCGTGGTGGATCGTCGTCGCCCGCGCGGCCCGCGTCCCCGTGGTCTGCCACGTGCACGAGGCCGAGGACGACCAGCCCAAGCCCGTACGCCTCGCCCTGACCGCTCCGCTCCTGCTGGCCACCCGCGTGGTGGCCAACTCGCGGGCCTCCCGCGACGTCCTCGCCCGGACGCTGCCCGCGCTCGGACGGCGTACGACAGTCGTCTACAACGGGGTGCCGGGGCCTGAGTCCGTCGCGGCGGCGCGCACCCGGATCCCGAACGGCCCGCTGCGGCTGGTGCTGGTCGGACGGCTCTCGCCGCGCAAGGGGACCGACGTGGCGCTCGAGGCGCTCGCCGAGGTGCGCCGGCAGGGAATCGACGCGCGGCTGCGGGTGTGCGGGTCGGTGTTCGCGGGCTATGAGTGGTTCGAGCAGGAGCTCCGCGACCGGGCCGACGCCGACGACCTGACCGGCAGCGTCGAGTTCCTGGGCTACGTCGCCGAGCCCGCGCGCGAGCTCGAGCAGGCCGACGTCGTGCTGGTGCCCTCGCGGGTCGAGCCGTTCGGCAACGTCGCGGTCGAGGCGCTGCTCGCCGAGCGGCCGCTGGTCGCGAGCCGCGTCCAGGGCCTGGCCGAAATCGTGACCGACGCTGAGACCGGACTGCTCGTGACCCCCGGCGACGCGCACGAGCTGGCGACCGCGATCCAGCGCCTCGCCGCCGACCCCGCCCTCGCCGCCGAGCTCGCCTCCGCCGGCCGCAAGGACGCCGAGGAGCGCTTCGGCGCCGAGCGCTACCGTGACGAGATCGCCGCCGAGGTCCTCGGGTGAAGGTGATCGACAACCCCCATTCCGGACTCGGCAGAAGCGCGACGCGCGGCGGTCTGGTCGTCCTCGGAGGTCAGGGCGTACGCATCCTGGTCCAGGTCGCCTCCGTGGTCGTCCTGTCCCGGCTGCTCAGCCCCCGCGACTACGGCCTGGTCGCGATGGTGCTGGCGGTCATCGCCTTCGCCGAGATCTTCCGTGACCTCGGGCTCTCGACGGCCGCCGTCCAGGCGAAGGTGCTCACCCGCGTACAGCAGTCGAACCTGTGGTGGCTCAACACCGGCATCGGCGCCGCGCTCGCGCTGATCGCGGTCGCGGTCGCACCCCTCATCGCCGCCCTCTACGACGAACCCGCCCTGACCTCGCTGACCATCGCGATGGCGGGCATGTTCTGGCTCAACGGCATGGCCGCGCAGTATCGCGCGGACCTCACCCGCCGGATGCTCTTCACCCGACTGGTCGCGGCCGACACCGCCGGACCGCTGCTGGCGCTGGGTGTCGCGGCGTACGCGGCCGCCAACGGCGCCGGCTACTGGGCCCTGGTCGTCCAGCAGCTCGTCCAGAGCGCGGCCGGGCTGGTCGTCGCCGGGGCCTGCGCCGGCTGGCTCCCCGGATGGCCGCGGCGCGGCGGCGAGATCGGCGGGTTCTTGAGGTTCGGCTGGTCCTTGGCGAGTACGCAGCTGATCAACTACGCCGCCAACAACATCGACTCCGTGCTGATCGGCACCCGCCTTGGCGCCCACCAGCTCGGCACCTACAACCGCGCCTGGCAGCTGCTGATGACGCCGCTGGGTCAGCTGCGCAGCCCCACCACGACGGTCGCGCTGCCGGTGCTGAGCCGGATCCGCGACAACGCTGCGCTCACCCAGCGCTTCGTCGAACGCGGACAGCTCGCGCTCGGCTACAGCCTCGGCGCCGGGCTGGGTCTGGTCGCCGGCGCCGCGGTCCCGGTCTGCGCACTCTTCCTCGGTCCCGGCTGGGACGTCGCCGGGGTCTTCGCGCTGCTCGCCTGCGGGGGTCTGTTCCAGACCCTGGCCTACGTCGGCTACTGGGTCTATCTCGCCCACGGGCTGACCACCGAGCTGCGGCACTACACCCTGGTCGCCTCGGCGCTGAAGGTCATCTGCATCCTGGTCGGAGTGCGCTACGGGATCACCGGCGTCGCGGCCGGCTACGCGATCGCGCATCTCCTGGAGTGGCCGCTGTCGCTGTGGTGGCTCTCCCGCCGCACCCAGCTCCACGTCGGCCGGCTCTACCTGGGCGCGGCCCGCATCCTGCTGGTCGCGGGATCGGTCGCCGCGGCCGCCTACGCCACCGCCGCCGCTCTCCACGGGCAGAACCCCGCGGTGACGGTGCCGGTCTGCGTGCTGGCCGGGATCGCGGCGTACGCGGTCCTGCTGCTGGTCCCCTCGATCCGCCGCGACGTGATCTCCCTGGCGGAGACCGTGCGAGGCGCGATCGAGGATCGCCTCAGCCGCGGCTGAGCGCGACCGGGCGGCCGGTGTCGTCCCAGACGTTGCCCGAGTGGGTGATGTTCGTCGAGGACGGGTGGATGATCGCGCAGCCGTCGATCCGCTGGTCGCTGAGGAACCGGTTGTCGCGGATCACGAGGCCGTCGACCGGGCCGCGGCCCTTCTCGGAGATGTTCACGGTGCAGCCGCCCCCGCCTAGGCGGTTGTCGCGGATCGTGACCCCGTCGACGTCGCTGATGCTCTGGGTGATCATGACGCCGGCGTTGTAGGCGCCGGTGAAGCGGTTGCCCGCGATCGTGATGTTGCCGCCGCCGATGATCTGGATCGAGTCGTCGTGCGAGGCGCCGCCGCCCTGGTAGGGGTCGCTCCCGAAGTGGTAGTTGTCGTGAAACCAGTTGTCGCGCACCGTCACGTTGCTGCCGGTGATGTGCACCTGGTCGGTGACGTGGTGGATCTCGGAGCTCTGCAAGGTGAAGTCGTGGCCGACCACGCCGTTGACGCCCGGCGCGGCGTTCGCGGCGAGCACCTCGACGTTGCTGACCAGCATCCCCGCGCCGCTGTCGTTGTTGTTGGAGATCCCGGCCGTCTCGGACCCGGTCGGCACGATCACCCGGGTGTTGCGGATGGTCACGTTCGGCGCCTCGACGCTGACCCGCCCGTGCACCTCCAGCCCGTCGACGACCTTCCCCGCGGTCCGGATCACCAGATCGCCCCGGTGGACGCGCAGCTTCTTGTTCGCAGGTACGCCGGCCCCCGGAGTCGCGGCCAGCGGCTCGGCCTCGACGGGCTCGTCCGGACGGTCCCCGGAGCGGTTCGGCTGCGCCGACTCGGTCGACCGCTTCCTGGGCTTCGGGCTCGCCGACGGGCTCGGGATGCGCGTCGAGGAGGCGGATGGGGAGACCGACGGCGACGACGACGGGGTCGCCGGGCCGCCGAAGTCGTCGGGCGGCAGATCGCCGTAGCTCCTCTCCGCACGCGGCGTGCGGTCCTCAGCGGCACCTGTGGTCAACGCGTAGGTCGAACCCAGCGCGACCACGGTGAGGACCGCGGAGATGCCGAGGCGGATCGGGGACGGGACGGTCAAAGACGTACGCCTTCCTGTGGGCTGGGCAGCCTACTGACGGTGCCGGAGTCTGCACCAGGCAGTTTGCGCGGGTTGGGCTCCTTGGTCCAAGACATACCCGATTCAGGGGATGGAGTGTGCGATTGACGGGCGGATGACCACAGGTGTCCGCGACACTGCCGTGTCGCGGCCGAGGTGGCCGCCTTGTGCAGGGATGGATGATGACGCGGATACACGTTTGGCGTCTGCTGGCGGCCGGGGCGGTCGCAGCTGTTCTCGGGGTGAGCAGCCTGGTCATGTCGGGAGGGGCGACGGCGGACACGGCTCCGGTCGACCCGGAGCTGCCGGAGACGGTCTCGGCGGACGTACTTCCGACGGTGCAGATCGACGGGGTCGCCTGGAAGCAGGTGATCGTCGGCGACGTCGTCTATGTCGGGGGCAGCTTCACCTCGGCTCGCCCGGCGGGCGCAGCGGCCGGCACTGACGAGACGCCGCGGACGCATCTGCTCGCCTATCGGCTCTCCACCGGTGAGCTGATCGACGGCTTCGCGCCGACGCTCAACGGCCAGGTCAAGGACATGGCGCTCTCGCCCGACGGATCCCTGCTCTACCTCGCCGGCAGCTTCACCCAGGTCAACGGCGTCAACCGCTACCGCGGCGCGGCGATCAACCTGGCCACCGGCGCGCTGACGAGCTTCCGGCCGATCTTCAACTCGACCACCAACGCGGTCGCGGCCACCGCCGACGCGGTCTTCTACGGCGGCGTGTTCACCTCCGCCGACAACACCGCGCGTACGAAGGTGGCCGCCGTCCGGCCGAACGACACCGGGACTCAGCTGCTGTCGATGAACCCGACGGTTTCCAACGGCAACGTGCAGGACCTGGTGGTCTCGCCCGACGGCGCCGACATCGTGATCGGCGGCAACTTCACCAAGGTCAACGGCTCCGGGAACCCGGGCTACGGTCTGGCCCGGATCAATGTCGCGACCGGTGCCTCGATGGCGCTGCCGGTCAACTCCGAGGTCCGCAACGGCGGATCCAACTCCGCGATCCTCTCCCTGGAGAGCGACGGGACCAGCTTCTACGGCACCGGCTACCACTACGGCAGCGGCGGCAACGTCGAGGGCACCTTCAAGGCCGACTGGGCTGCCGGGAAGCTGACCTGGCTCGAGGACTGCCATGGCGACACCTACGCCGTCTGGCCGACCGACGACGTCGTCTACCAGGCCAGCCACAAGCACTACTGCGGCAACTCCGGCGGCTTCCCGGAGACCAACCCGCGCAGCTTCCAGCACTCGACCGCGGTCACCCAGGACGTACGCGGCACCAACACGCGTGACATCTACGGCTACCCGGACCACCCCGGCACCCCGCGACCGGAGTTCCTGGAGTGGTACCCGAAGTGGACCCCCGGCACCTTCACCGGCGCCAACCAGGCGCCGTGGACCGTGGCGGCCAACGACGACTACGTCGTCTACGGCGGCGAGTTCCTCAAGGTCGACGGGGTGGCCCAGCAGGGGCTGGTGCGCTTCGCCGTCAAGGACATCGCGCCCAACGAGGTCGGCCCGGGCCTGGTCGGCGCGGAGTTCGGCCTCACCGCGACCTCGCCCGCCGACGGCCAGGTCCGGCTGACCTGGCCGGGCAACGCGGACAAGGACAACGCGACCGTGACCTACAAGGTCTACCGCGGCTCGACCGACGTCGCGCCGATCCATACCAAGCCGGTCACCGCGGCGTTCTGGAAGCAGACCTCGCAGAGCTTCCTCGACACCGAGGCGCCGCCGGGCACCACCCAGAGCTACCGGGTCGTCGCCGAGGACGCGTTCGGCAACCAGTCGCCCACCGAATGGGTCTCCGTCGACGTCGACGGCGAGCCCGTCCCGCCGGCCGAGGGCACCATCGCGGAGGACACCTTCCAGCGAGCCGAGACCAGCGGCTGGGGCACCGCCGACGCCGGCGGCGCCTGGACCCGCAGCACCGGCACCGCCGGCAACTTCTCGGTCTCCGAGGGCCGCGGCTGGCACTCGGTCACTCCCGGCGGCACCACCGAGTCAAGGCTCGGCGAGGTCTCCGCGACCGATGTCGACGCCACCGTCAGCGTCGGGGTCTCCCGACTCCCCGACGCGGGCTACGTCTGGTCGATCCTCGGCGCCCGGGTCACCGCCACCGACCACTACGCCTCGCGGCTCCGGTTCAACCCGGACGGCACCGTCGGCCTCCACCTCGTCCGCAGCGGCACCCCGGTCGTCGGCGCCAACGTCGTCGCGGGCCTGAGCGTCACACCCGGCGACCGGCTGATGGTCCGCCTCCAGGTCACCGGCACCTCGCCGGCGACCGTGCGCACCAAGGTGTGGCCGGCCGGCTCCGCGGAGCCGTCGGGATGGACGTACGAGCTCTCCGACTCGACGCCGGCCAACCAGATCGCCGGTGGAGTGATGCTGCGCAGCTTCGGCTCCTCGACGATCGGCACCACACCGGTCCGGGTCGGCTACGACGACCTTTCGGTGACGGAGGAGTAGAAGGCATACCCGATCTTGGGGAGTGGGTGTTCGGATCCACCCACGGGCGGCCGACTTGGGCTTGAATGCACCGTCTCAACTCAATGTCTTTGTCCGATCCGCCCGCGGAAGATCCCCCATGCTCAGTCAAGTCCCGCGTACGAGGATGTACGTCGCGGCAGCCATCGCTGCCGTCGTCCTGGTGAGCGTCGCGGTCGTGCTCGTCCTGCGCAACCCGTTCGTCCCGGACGCTGCCGGGTCGGACTCGACGGTGGCCGCCGCCCCCTCTCCGACGGCGACCCCGTCGGAGAAGGAGTCCACGTCGTCCTCCGACTCTGAGGACGATGAGACGGGGAAGTCGGACGCCAACCGCGCGCTCGGTCTGAAGGCCGTGGCGACCACGTCCCCGGGCGTGACGGCCCGGCTGGCCAGGATCGACTCGGTCCAGGCCACCGCGAGCCTGCCCGGTGAGATCGGTGGCCCGGCGCTCGCGATCACCGTGAAGGTGAAGAACCAGACCGGGAAGAAGCTCGACCTGGCGCTCGGCGTGGTCAACGCCTACTACGGTCCCGAGCGCACCCCCGCGGTCAGCGTCGCCTCCGACGGCGAGGTGCCGTTCCCGGCCTCGGTCGGCGACGGCCAGTCGGCCAAGGGCGTCTATGTCTTCCAGATCCCCGAGGAAGCCCGCCCCGTACGCGTCGAGCTCGATCTGGGCAACGGCGCCGACGTGGTGGTCTTCAAGGGCCGACCCCAGCGATAACCGTCCCCCACGATGAGAGATGTGATGAAGCCGATCCTGGCTGTGCTGGCGCTCGTGGCAACCACGAGTCTGACCCTGGCGACGACCTCCGCATCCGCGGACACCGCGCCGACCGATACCGACCTTCCGAAGACGGTCTCCGCCGACGTTCTTCCCACCGTGCAGATCAACGGCGTCGCCTGGAAGCAGGTGATCGTCGGTGACATCGTCTACGTCGGCGGCAGCTTCACCTCCGCCCGTCCGGCGGGTGCCGCGGCCGGCACCAGCGAGACGGCGCGGTCGAACATGCTCGCCTACCGGCTCTCGACCGGGAACCTGATCACCACCTTCGCGCCGAAGTTCAACGGCCAGGTCAAGGACATGGCGCTCTCGCCCGACAAGAAGCTGCTCTACGTCGCGGGTGGCTTCACCCAGGTCGACGGCGTCAACCGCTACCGGGGCGCGGCGATCGACCTCGCCACCGGGAAGGCGACGAGCTTCCGGCCGATCTTCAACTCGACCACCAACGCGGTCGCGGCCACCTCCAGCGCGGTCTTCTACGGCGGCGTGTTCACCTCGGCCGACAACACGGCACGTACGAAGGTCGCCGCGGTCAAGCCCGGCGACACCGGCACGCAGCTGCTGCCGTTGAACCCGAAGGTCGCCGGCGGCAACGTCAACGACCTCGTGGTCTCCTCCGACGGCACCAAGATCGTCATCGGCGGCGCGTTCACCAGCGTCAACGGCTCCTCGAAGCCGGGCTACGGCCTGGCTCGTCTCGAGGTCTCCTCGGGCAGCTCGCTGGCGCTGCCGGTCAACGACGAGATCCGCAACGGCGGCACCGAGGCGGCGATCCTCTCCCTGGAGTCCGACGGCACCAGCTTCTACGGCACCGGCTACAACTACGGCAGCGGCGGCAACTCCGAGGGCTCGTTCAAGTCCGACTGGGCCACCGGCAAGCTGACCTGGCTCGAGGACTGCCACGGCGACACCTACGCCATCTGGCCGACCGCCGACGCGGTCTACCAGGCCAGCCACAAGCACCACTGCGGCACCTCCGGCGGATTCCCGGAGACCAAGCCGCGCAGCTGGTACCACGCCACCGCGGTCACCCAGGACGTACGCGGCACCAACATCGCCGACGACAAGTACGACTACCCCGACCACCCCGGCACCCCGCGCCCGGAGTTCCTGGAGTGGTACCCCAAGTGGACCAACGGCACCTACACCAGTGCCCAGCAGTCGACCTGGACCGTGACCGCCAACTCGAACTACGTGATCTACGGCGGTGAGTTCCTCAAGGTCAACGGCGTCGCCCAGCAGGGTCTGGTGCGGTTCGCCGTCAAGGACATCGCGGCCAACAAGGTCGGTCCGACGCTGAAGGGCGCCGCGTGGGCGCTGACCGGCTCCTCGCCGTCGGCGGGCAAGGCGACGCTGAAGTGGCCGGGCAACCCCGACAAGGACAACGCGACCGTCACCTACAAGCTCTACCGCGGGACCTTGGACTCGACGCCCATCAAGACCGTCAAGGTCTCGGCCCCGTTCTGGAAGCACACCGCGATGACCTTCACCGACACCGGCCGCACCAGCGGCTCGTCGCAGAAGTACAAGATCGAGGCAGTGGACCCGCTCGGCAACATCTCTCGGTCTGACTGGGTGACGGTCAAGATCCGATGACCCAGCCGGTCTGGGTGGGCATGCTCACTTATCGGCGCCCCGAGGGGCTGGCCGAGGCGGTGGGCATGCTCCGGGCCCAGCTCGATCTGGTTCCTGGCGCTCGGCTGCTCGTCGTGGACAACGACGAGCATCCGAGCGCTGCGTCCGCGGTCGCGGAGGCGGCCGGAGGGGACGTACGCGTCGTCTACGTCCACGAGCCGACCCCCGGCATCGCCGCTGCCCGCAACCGGGCTCTGGCCGAGGCCGGGCCCGAGGCGGTCGTCGTCTTCATCGACGACGACGAGCAGCCCTCGCAGATGTGGTTGCCGACGCTGCTGGCGTGCTGGGAGGAGACCGGTGCCGCTGCCGTCGTCGGCCCGGTCCTCTCCACGTTCGACGATGACCCGGATCCCTGGATCACCGCGGGTGGCTTCTTCCAGCGGCTGCGGCACGCCACCGGCACCGTCGTCACCACCGCGGCCACCAACAATCTGCTGCTCGACCTGACCCGGGTCGGCGAGCTCCGCTTCGACCTCGGCTTCGGCCTCTCCGGCGGCTCCGACACCGTCTTCACCCGCACGCTGTCGGCCGCCGGCGGCCGGATCGTGTGGTGCGACGAGGCGCCCGTCCACGACCTGGTGCCCGCCGACCGGGCGACCCGGACCTGGGTACGCGCCCGCGCCTCCCGCATCGGCAACTCCGACTCCCGCGTGCAGGTCTACCTCGCGCCTGCCGGCCGCCGCCCGATCGCCCGGCTGCGCGCCACCGTCCGCGGCCTCGTCCGCGTCCTGGGCGGCTCCGCCCGCCTCCTCCTCGGCCGCCTCGCCGGCTCACCGACCCACCACGCCCGCGGCACCCGCACCCTGCTTCGGGGCGTGGGCATGCTCCGCGGTGCCTGGGGCTCCTACGTCACCGAGTACGCCCGCTGACCAGTCCGCTGGTCGACCAGCGGAGCATCGAAGATGCCGTGGACGGTTCCGGTCACGAGGCGGTCGAGACCCAGCGCGAGCAGGATCGCGACGAGGGTCAGCAGGGGCACGGCCACGAGGCCGGCGCCCGGGGGCCAAGCGATGTCGCGGCCGGTGAGCAGGGCTGTGGCGGCGGTGATCGGGAAGGCGTGGACGACGTAGATCGGCAGCGTGCGGGTGCCGAGGTGGCGTACGAAGCCGAGTGTCGGAATCCGGGCGATCAACACCCCGAGCCCGCAGCCGGCGGCGACCGCGAGCAGTCCGAGCATCGGCCGGACGAAGACGATCCGGTCGTCGGCGACGTAGAGGAAGAACCCCAACGTCAGGACGTACGCCACCACCGCCCCGACCACGTGGACCGGCCGCATCCGCGGTACGAGCGAGCGCACCGTGGGTGCTGTGCGGGAGGCCAGCACGAAGAAGAACCAGTAGCGGAACGTCTTGTCCCACGGGACGTCGTCGGTGGAGACGAGCCCGGCGGCGAAGACGGCGGAGCAGAGCAGCGCGGTCCCGACGACGAGCCAGGCCGGCAGCCGCCGGGTCAACCACCCCACGAGGGTGAACAGGCACAGCGTGTAGAGGAACCAGAGGTAGACGTTGGGCTCGACCAGGATGCGGGCGATGGAGGCGAAGGCGTCGGGCGGTGAGTGCGGCAGGAGCGCGCGGAAGGCGCCGAGGAGCAGGCACCACAGGACGTACAGATAGATCAGGTTCAGGCACCGGGTGCGCAGCACCTCCCGCAGCGGGCGGGCGAGCAACGAGGGGGCGAGGAGGCCGGCGAGGAAGAAGAACAGCGGCATCCGGAACGTGTCGAGCGGGTAGGCCAGCCGCGACCAGGGGCCGGCGAGGCCGACCAGATCGAGGTTGATCACCGCGTGGAAGAGCACCACGAGGATGATCGCCAGGCCGCGCGCGGAGTCGATCCAGCCTTCACGCACGCTGCGGACCTCCGGCGAGGTAGCGGCGGCGAGCGCGCTGGTCACGACGAGCCTGGCGCGGCCTTCGCATCGCCGGCTTCGGCCCGGGCGGCACCGGATCGGTGGCCGCCTCCTTGCGCTGCAGCAGAAACACCCCGAGGGCGAGCGCGAGCGGCGGGAGCGAGCTGATGATCGGACCGAAGAAGAGGTTCCAGCCGAGCTGCAGGGCGAGGAAGATGCCGAGTGCGGTGCCGGTGCGGTGGGCCATGCTCCGGCCCAGATAAGCGGTGGCGAGCCACAGCAGCCACCCGGACAGCACCAGCCCGGCCAGCCCGAACCAGATCCACAGGTCGCCGATCAGCGAGTGCACCTCGATCCGGGTGCCGAACATGTAGTGCTCGACGTAGCCGTTGTCCGGGTCATAGCCCAGGCGAGACATCCCCTGCTTCGCGACCTGCATATCGGTCGAGGTGGCCATGACGCCGGCGCCGTAGCCGAGCGGCTCGTGCAGCATCAGCGCGACCGCGGCGCCGATCTCGGGCCGGCCGCCGAGGATGAGTGACCCGGCCGCCTGGGTCTGCTCCTCGGTGCGCTGCTGGGCCGACTGGCCGAGGTAGCCGTCCAGCGCGGCGCCCTCCAGCGATCGGTAGAGCCCGAGCCCCAGCGCGCCCACCAGCACCAGCGAGAGCAGCGCCGAGGTGGTCCGCTTGGCCGTCCGCGGCCGGTGCTGCCACAGCAGCAGCACCGCGGTCATGATCAGGAACGCGCTCATCGACCTGGCCCCGGACAGTGCGGTGACCGCGGTGAGGATCCCGAGGGCGGTCATGTCGGCGAGGAGCCTCTTGCGGGGACGCCGGCGGATCAGCAGGCAGGCTCCCAGCAGCAACATCGTCGCGGGCATCGAGAACCCGAACCGCCATGGGTCCTCGGCGAACCGGGAGTTCATCGTCGCGGTCAGGAACGAGCCGACGGCGTAGAGGCACACCACGACCCCGGGCGACAGCACCCGCTGCGCCCACAGCAGCGCCCCGACGCACATCGCGGCCGAGACCACCGGCAGCAGCTCGAACAGCACCCCGGCCTCGGTCGGCGGGTGGGTCGCTGAGCGCCAGGTGGCGAGCGCCAGTGCGGAGACGAGGCAGGCGAGAAGAAGTACGCCGCCCAGGGCCGCGCCGCGATAGCGGCTCGCCTCCCGGATCCAGACCGGCGCCAGCGCCGCACCCATCAGTCCGCCCACGGTCAGGCCCCGGACGAGGTCGAAGTCGGTGCCGGCCAGGAACGCCGCAGCCCCAGCCAGGAGCGCAGTGAGCACCTCCCAGCCGGTGCGCTCGGCGCGCTGAGTGCGCCCGGAGCGACCGGAGCGCCCAGCGCGGACCCGGACCGCCGTCGCGACGGCCACGCTCAGCTTCCGGCGGCGGGGTAGCCGTGCTGGCGCGGCTCCCGGGGGCGTACGAGACCGGAGAGGAGGCGGGCGAACCAGCCCTGCTCGGGCTGGCCGTAGTAGGTGTGGGCGGCGGTGTCCCGGACCTGGTTGGCGACGATGCCGAGGCACCGGGCGTCGACGGCCTCGAGGCTGTCGATGGCCTCGAGCACCTGCGGGCGGTGGATCGTACGGCAGTTGGCGACCACCAGGGCACCGTCGGTCAGCCGGGACAGGATCGCGCCGTCGGCCACCGGGAGCAGCGGCGGGGAGTCGAGGATGACCACGTCGTAGGCGTCCCGAGCCTCCGCGAGCAGGTCGATCATCCGAGGCGAGCCGATCAGCTGCGCGGGGTTGGGCGGGATCTCACCCATGGTGAGCACGTGCAGGTTGGCATCGCCCCAGACCTGGACGACGTCGCCGAGCTCCGCCTTCCCGATCAGCACCGTCGTCAGCCCGGCCGCACCCTCCAGACCGCAGTAGTCGGCGACCGCGGGGCGACGCATGTCGGCGTCGACCAGCAGCACGCGCTGACCCTGCTCCGCGATCGCCAGCGCCAGGTTGATCGAGGTGGTCGACTTGCCCTCGCCGCCGATCGAGGAGGTCACGACCATCGAGCGGACCCTCGAGGAGGCGTCGAGGAACTGCAGATTGGTCTGCAGCCTCCGATAGGCCTCTGCCGCGACGTTGTGCGGATCGATGGCGGTCACCGCGCCGCGCGAGCGCCGCTGGCCCCGGCGCCGGGGGATCGCCCCCAGGAGCCCCATGTCGGTGAGCTGCTCGAGCTCGGCCGCGGTCCTGACCCGGGTGTCGAGGAGGGCGCGGACCACGGCGATGGCGACGCCGAGGCCGAAGCCGCCGGCGAAGCCGACCAGAGCGGCCAGTCGCGTACGCGGTGCGAACGCCTCCTGCGGCGGGTCGGCGCGGGCGACCACGGTCACCTCGACCGCGGACTTCTTGTTGGAGCTGGGGGAGAGGTTGGTGATCGTGGTGGTGAGCTCGTCGGCGACCGCGTTGGAGAGGTCGGAGGCGCCGGTGCTCGTGGTGGCCACCGCGTCGATCTCGATGATCACGGTGTCGAGCGGGTTCTCGGCGGTGATCTCCTCGGCCAGCGCCTTCGGGGTCGTGTCGAGGTCGAGGTCGTAGATGACCTGGTCGAGCACGACCGGCATCGTCGCCAGCTTGGCGTACGACTGGACGATGTCCTGGGTGAACGTCGAGCCCTGGACCAGCTCCTGGGTCGTCGCGCCGCGCGCGATCGAGACGAAGACGGTGCTCTGCGCGCGGTACTGCGGCGGGCTCGCGTGCGCCTGCGCGAAGGCCGCGCCGGCGCCGATGATCGCGAGCACCGCGACGATGTACCAGCGCTTTCGCAGGGCAGCGACATAGTCGCGCAGGTCCAACAGGTCACTCCATCCGATGTCTTTGCCAGGCTGCTCGTCCGTGACTCATCCGCCGAAGCGGAGCCCGAGGCGGTGCATGCCGCCGTCAGGGCAGGTCCACGGGGCCATCGCACATCCTCACCCGATTGTGGGGATGACAGGGCCGAGCGGCCGCCTCGTTCCCCCAAATGGGGGATTGATCTGCCGTCGGTTTCTGGACCCGCACGTCGATTGCGTAATGTCTGTCCGTCACGTTCGGGGGGTTGGCCGCGTGGATGTGAGATCCACGCTCGAGAATCGGCAGGCAACTGTTCGAAGGTAGGCAGGGATGGACACCGCGACGATCCTGGTCGTCTGCACCGGGAACGTACGACGATCGCCGGCCGTCGAGGCGATGCTCCGTGAGGGCGTCGGCCAGGTCGGTGGGCTCGCGCGCCACGGCATCACGGTGATCTCGGCCGGCAGCGAGGCGCTCGAGGGCTACGACATGGACCCGATGATCGCCTCCGAGGTCGCGCTCGCCGGGGTCCGGCTGACCAGGCACCAGGCCTACCCGCTCAACGAAGACGACATCGAGAGCGCCGACCTGATCATCACCGCCGAACGCTCCCACCGCAGCGAGGTCGCCCGGCTGGTGCCCTCCGCGGTCAAGCGCACGTTCACGCTCATCGAGATCGCCGCGCTCGGCGACCTGCTGGGACGTACGGCCCTGGGTGGCCCCGCGGGTTCGGAGGCGGATGCGGCCACCCGGCTGCGTACGCTCGTCCAGCTCGCGCCCCTGGAGAAGGCCCGGCGGCGGGTCCGGCGGCCGGCCGACGACGACCTCCAGGACCTGCGGAAGCGGTCCCCGCGCGAGGCCCGGCGGCTGGTGACCGAGGCCCGCGGCCACGTCGAGACGCTGCTGCGGGTGCTCGAGCCGAGCCTGTCGCTGGTAGCCAAGCCCCAGCGCCCCGCTCCCGCCATCCCCGCGCCCCCTGCCGAGTCCACCCAGCCCCGGTCCACGCACTCCACCCGGTCGGCGGGTTGACGCCTCCGGGTTTGCTGCGGTCCATTTGAGCGCAAGTTAGGGTTGCCTACATGAGCCGTCCCGCCAAACCTGAGACCATCCTCGTCGTCACCGCCACCGAGCGGCTCAGTCCGACGATGATCCGGGTGAGCTTCCGCTCCGAGGACCTGAGCGCCTTCTCCTCGAGCGTCTTCACCGACCGCTACGTCAAGCTGGTCTTTCCTCAGAAGGACGATGACCTGGTGGTGCGCACCTACACCGCGCTCAACCCCTCGGTCGAGGAAGGCACCCTCGACATCGACTTCGTCGTCCACGGCACCGAGGGGTACGCCGGTCCCTGGGCCGCCGCGGCCCAGCCCGGCGACACCCTCGCGGCTCGCGGCCCGGGGGGCGCCTACTCGCCCGCCCCCGAGGCCGACTGGCACCTGATCGCCGGCGACGAGACCGCCCTGCCCGCCATCCGCGCTGCCCTGGCCGCATTGCCCGCCGACGCCCGCGGCTACGCCGTCATCGACATCCCGGCGCCCGGCCACGAGCAGCCCCTCGACCACCCCGACGGCGTCGAGGTGACCTGGCTGGTCACCGGCGGCCACACCCACCACGCCGCCGAGGACGCCGAGGGCCACGAGCAGCCGCTCGTCACCGCCATCCGCGACCTGAAGTGGCTCGACGGCCGCGTCCACGCCTTCGTCCACGGGGAGGCCGCGGTCACCATGCACGGCATCCGCCCCTACCTCCTCAAGGAGCGCGGCGTCCCGAAGGCCGACGTCTCCATCTCCGGTTACTGGCGCCGCGGCCGCACCGAGGAGACCTTCCGCGACTGGAAGCGCCAGCTCGCCGAAGCCGAGTCCGCCTGACCCGAGCCGCCATCCCCGCTGGTCGAGCCGCGAGGCCGCCTGCGGCCGAGCGTGTCGAGACCAACACGGTGCGATCAAGCGCGGACCTCACCGTGTTGGTCTCGACACGCCTCCGCCTAGCGGCTCCGGCGGCTCGACCAGCGGTGCCGGGCCTCAGGTGCCGTTCTCGCTGAAGTGCTGGTAGTCCTTCAGCGAGTTCCAGTCGCCACCCCAGCCCCAGCCGATGTCGGCGAAGGCCTGGACGACGACGTCGTCGGCGTGGATCATCCCGGGCGCCTTCCGGTCACGGTCGAGATACCAGCGGGCGAGCTCGGGGATGACGCGGTCGCCCTTGACGTACGGGTTCTGGAAGGTGTTGATGTCGATCGCCAGGCCGTAGGCGTGCTGGGAGAACGAGGTCTGGCCGACCGTGGGGCGGCAGACGAAGCCGCCGGTGCCGTTGCCGTCGCCGGTCGGCGGAGCGTCCAGGGACGCCTTCGTGGCGATGTCCATCTGCTCGATCGGGAACCTCGCCTCGTAGAGCTTCCGGAAGACGCCGACGACGTCCTCGGCGACCCGGGCGTTGATCAGCATCTCGCCGGTATGACGCTCGCCGTCGAAGCCCCAGAACGTCATCCGTACCCAGGCCAGCTCCCGGCGAGAGACCGGGCATCCCGGAACCCAGGTCGAGCGCGCGATCACGTCGTCCGGTGCGATGTCGACCTCGGCCGTGAAGCCGTCACCGGGCAGCATCGGCATCACGTCCGGCAGCGTCCATGCCCGGTGGCGCAGCTCCTTCGGTGTCGGCCCGGCGATCCCGTATCCCTCCGAGTCCTCCTTCAGCACCCGGGTCCCCAGCCACGGTGGCGGCACCGACCCGGGCTTCGGGGCAGCCGGAGAAGACGAAGGTACGTCGCTGGGTGACGGCTCCGCGGAGGAAGAAGCCGAGGACGATACCGAGGACGATGCCGAGGGACCCGAGCCGGCCTCGGGCGCCCCGCCGCACCCGCTCAGCACCAACGCGATCACGCCCAGCGCAGCGACGGCCGACCCCGCGGCGTACGTCCTCTTCACCTCTCCAACGTAGCCGAACCCGCTTGACTTCGAGTGCACTCGAACCAGGACACTGGAACCATGACGTCGCAGGCACAGAGCAACGGGCTCAACGATGGGCTCAGCATCGCCGAGGTGGCCGATCGGACCGGTCTGACCGCGCACACGCTGCGCTACTACGAGCGCGACGGCCTGATGCTCGGGGTCGGCCGCAACGGGTCGGGCCACCGCGCCTACACCGAGGGCGACCTCGGCTGGATCACGCTGATCACCAGGCTTCGCTCGACCGGGATGCCGATCCGGGAGATCCGGCGCTACGCCGAGATGGTCCGGGCCGGCGAGGGCAACGAGGAGACCCGCCTCGAGCTGCTGCGCGCCCACCGCGACCGGGTGCGCGCGCAGCTGGAGGAGACGGCCGCCCATCTGGACGCGATCGAGTTCAAGGTCGCCTACTACGCCGCCGCCGTGGGGGAGACCGACCCGGACGCCGAGCTCATCGCCCAGCAGCGTCGAGCCGCGCCCTCTGCTCCTCGCTGAGCTCGAGATCGACCGCCGCCAGGCTCTCCTCGAGCTGAGCCACCGAGGAGGCCCCGACCAGCGGGATCACCGGAAGGGCGTCGCCGAGCATCCAGGCCAGCACGACCTGGTTGCGGGTCGCACCGGTCTCGGCTGCCACCTCGTCGAGCACCGCGAGCCGCGCGGTCGTCCCCGGGTGGTCATAGGCCCGATCGAGCGGCTTCGAAGGATTCGTGTAAGCCCCGGTGAGCAGCGGCGTGTAGGCCACCAGCGTCAGCCCCGGCGTCGCCCGCAGGTAGGCCAGCAGCGAGGCGTCGGCGACCCCGATCTCGCCGTCGACCGAGAGCCGCGGGTCGGGGATGTCCGTCCGCGGACGCAGGTAGGTGTGGTGGTACTGCAGCACGCTCGGCCGGGCCTCCTCCGGGTTGACCGCCCGCGCCCGCTCGACCTGCCAGGACCAGTGGTTGCTCAGCCCGAACTGCCCGATGACACCGTCCTTGACGAGGGCGGCGAAGCCGGCGGCGTACTCCTCCAGCGGCACGCCGTTCATGTCCGGCACGTGCGCGTAGTAGAGGTCGAGGCGATCGACGCCGAGGCGTTCGCGGGAGCGGTCGGCCTGCTCGCGTACGTTCTCGGGCGCGAGCCCCTCCCAGCGCCGGGTCCGCTGGTTCTCCCAGCCGTTCTCGACGCGCTCGACGACGTCCGTGGGGCGGGCGCCGACCTTGGTGGAGATGACGAGCTCCTCGCCGATCCCGCGGTCGCGGCGCCACTGCCCGAGCACGGTCTCGCTCTCGCCGCCCTGGGTGCCGTTGGCCCAGTAGGCGTAGTTGTTGGAGGTGTCGACGAAGGTGCCGCCGGCCTCGACGAAGCGGTCGAGGATGTCATAGGAGGTCGAGACGTCGGTGTCCGTCCCGAACCGCATCACGCCGAGCGCGAGCTTGCTGACGCGCCGGGAGCCGGCGCCTGATCCGATGGTCGTGTATCTCATGCGATCCACGCTCCGGCCTCGTGCGCGCTCGAAGTCAAACGTCTTTACGCACGTCTCCTAGACTGATCCCAGCACCCCCTGTCTTCCCGGCCGGGGGCTCTCGTGCTTGCCTGCCATTTTGGAGTCACCGTGATCCTCGCCCCGCTCGCCGATCTCGTCCTGCGCGATGCCGCCCTGAGCGAGGTGATGGCGGAGGCCAAGGGCGGCCGGATGCTCGCGCTCGACGTCACCGGCCCCGAGGCGCTGCGCCCGTTCGTGGTCACCGGTCTCGTACGCCAGGAGCGCACCGTCCTCGCGGTCACCGCGACCTCGCGAGAGGCCGAGGACCTGGTCAACGACCTGACCGACCTGCTGCCTCCCGACACGGTCGCCTACTACCCGAGCTGGGAGACGCTGCCGCACGAGCGGCTCTCGCCGCGCAGCGACACCGTCGGACGCCGGCTCGCCGTTCTGCGGCGGCTGCGTCACCCCGACGCTGACGGTGTGCACGGTCCGCTGAAGGTGGTCGTCGCCCCGGTCCGCAGCGTGCTCCAGCCGCAGGTCAAGGGCCTCGGCGACCTGGAGCCCGTGGAGCTGACCAAGGGTCAGGAGGCGAGTCTCGACGACGTCGTCGTGAAGCTCGCCGACGCGGCGTACTCCCGCGTCGACCTGGTCGAGAAGCGTGGCGAGTTCGCGGTCCGCGGCGGCATCGTCGACGTCTTCCCGCCGACCGAGGAGCACCCGGTCCGTGTGGAGTTCTGGGGCGACGAGGTCGACTCGATCCGCCACTTCGCGGTCGCCGACCAGCGCGCCATCTCCGAGGAGCACGGCGGGGCCACCGAACGACTCTGGGCGCCACCGTGTCGCGAGCTCCTGCTCACCCCGGAGGTCCGGGCGCGAGCCAAGGCCCTCGGTGAGGCCCATCCGACCCTGATCGAGCTCACCGACAAGATCGCCGCCGGGATCGCGGTCGACGGCATGGAGTCGCTCGCGCCCGCGCTCGTCGACGACATGGAGCTGCTGCTCGACCTGATCCCGGAGGACAGCCACGTCCTGCTGCTCGACCCCGAGCGGATCCGCAGCCGTGCCCACGACCTGGTCGCCACCGCCGAGGAGTTCCTCGGTGCCTCCTGGGCCGCCGCGGCCAGCGGGGGAGTCGCCCCGATCGACCTCTCCGCGGCCTCCTACCGCGACCTCGCCGACGTGCGCGCCCACGCGATCTCGCAGGGCAAGCCGTGGTGGTCGGTCAGCCCGTTCGGCCTCGATGACGCGGATGCCGATCTCGCCGATCCGGACGTCGTCGGCGTCCCCGCCCGCAAGATCGACTGGCAGCCCGCGAAGGCCTACCGCGGCGACACCTCCGTGGCGCTGGCCGACATCGAGCGGTGGCGCGACGACAGCTACCGCGTGGTCGTCGTCCAGCCCGCCCACGGCACGGCGCAGCGTACGGTCGAGTCTCTCGGCGAGCGCGACATCCCGGCCCGCCTGGCGGAGGAGGACCCGGAGGCCGCCAAGCCCGTCCACAAGACCGTCACCGTCGTCCACGCCCGCCTGACCCACGGCTTCCTCGACGAGGCCAGCCAGCTGGTGGTGCTCACCGGTGAGGACATCTCCGGGCAGAAGTCGTCCACGCGCGACATGGTCAAGATGCCGGCGCGGCGCAAGAAGCAGATCGACCCGCTCGAGCTCAAGCCCGGCGACTACGTCGTCCACGAGCAGCACGGCGTCGGCCAGTTCATCGAGATGAAGCAGCGCGAGGTGCAGGGCGCGACCCGCGAATACCTCGTCCTCGAGTACGGCGCCTCCAAGCGGGGCGGGCCCGCCGACCGCCTCTACGTCCCGGCCGACGCCCTCGACCAGGTGACCCGCTACGTCGGTGGCGAGCAGCCCAGCCTCGACCGGCTCGGCGGCGCCGACTGGCAGAAGCGCAAGGCCCGAGCCCGCAAGGCGGTCCGTGAGATCGCCGCCGAGCTGATCAAGCTCTACGCCGCCCGGCAGGCCACCAAGGGCTTCCAGTACGGCCCCGACAACCCCTGGCAGCGCGAGCTCGAGGACGCCTTCCCGTTCCAGGAGACCGCCGACCAGCTCGCCGTCATCGACGAGGTCAAGCAGGACATGATGCGGCCGGTGCCGATGGACCGGCTGGTCTGCGGCGACGTCGGCTACGGCAAGACCGAGATCGCGGTGCGGGCGGCGTTCAAGGCTGTCCAGGACGGCAAGCAGGTCGCTGTGCTGGTGCCGACGACGCTGCTGGTCTCCCAGCACCTCTCGACCTTCATGGAGCGGATGTCCGGGTTCCCGGTCAACGTACGTGGCCTGTCCCGGTTCCAGACCGACAAGGAGGCCGCCGAGGTCATGGCCGGCCTCGCCGAGGGCACCATCGACATCGTGGTCGGCACCCACCGTCTGTTCAACAAGGACATCCGGTTCAAGGACCTCGGCATGATCATCGTCGACGAGGAGCAGCGTTTCGGTGTCGAGCACAAGGAGGCGATGAAGCGCCTGCGCACCTCCGTCGACTTCCTGTCCATGTCCGCGACCCCGATCCCACGCACCCTGGAGATGTCGATCACCGGCATCCGGGAGATGTCCACGATCACCACACCGCCCGAGGAGCGCCACCCGGTCCTGACGTACGTCGGTGCCTACGAGGACCGCCAGATCGTCGCCGCGGTGCGCCGTGAGCTGCTCCGCGAGGGTCAGGTCTTCTACATCCACAACCGGGTCAACTCGATCGAGAAGGCGGCCGCGCGGATCCGCGAGCTGGTGCCCGAGGCACGGGTCGCGGTCGCCCACGGCCAGATGAACGAGAAGCAGCTCGAGCAGGTGATGGTCGACTTCTGGGAGAAGGAGTTCGACGTGCTGGTCTGCACCACGCTGGTCGAGTCCGGCCTGGACGTCTCCAACGCCAACACGATGATCATCGAGCGCGCCGACACGCTGGGGTTGTCCCAGCTCCACCAGCTCCGTGGTCGCGTCGGCCGCTCCCGCGAGCGCGCCTACGCCTACTTCCTCTACCCCGGCGAGAAGCCGCTGACCGAGACCGCACACGAGCGGCTCGCGACCCTGGCGCAGCACTCCGACCTCGGCGGCGGCATGGCGATCGCGATGAAGGACCTCGAGATCCGCGGCGCCGGCAACCTGCTCGGTGGCGAGCAGTCCGGCCACATCGCCGACGTCGGCTTCGACCTCTACGTACGCCTCGTCGGCGAGGCCGTC
This sequence comes from Nocardioides sp. NPDC101246, assembly GCF_044767415.1. NCBI lineage: Bacteria > Bacillati > Actinomycetota > Actinomycetes > Propionibacteriales > Nocardioidaceae > Nocardioides > Nocardioides sp. NPDC101246. Next base: position 420,324 of record NZ_JBIWNX010000003.1, on the reverse strand, counting down.
GCCGAGTTCAAGGCCGGTCCCGACGGCGCCGCCGAGGAGCTCAACGAGGTACGCATCGAGCTCCCCGTCGACGCCCACCTGCCCCACGACTACATCCCCTCCGAGCGCCTGCGGCTGGAGATCTACAAGCGCCTGGCCGAGGTCCGCTCCGACGAGGACGTGGAGGCCGTGGCGGCCGAGCTGCTCGACCGCTACGGCAAGCCGCCCGCGGAGGTCTCCTCGCTGCTCCAGGTCGCCCGCTTCCGCGCCCGGGCCCGCCAGGCCGGCGTCTCCGAGGTCACCCTGGCCGGCAAGAACGTACGCTTCCACCCGGTCTCGCTGCCCGACTCCCGAGTCGTCCGGCTGAACCGGATGTACCCGAAGTCCCTGGTCAAGCCGCAGCTGGACACCATCATGGTCCCGCGCCCGGTCTCCTCGGGCTTCCCCGCCAAGCCCCTCGACGGCCCGGATCTCCTCGACTGGGCCCGGGTCGTCATCGACGCGATCGTCGACCCGCTCACCTGATCCGTCCGCCGAGTCGGCGCGTCCTGACCGCGTACGCCTCCGAGTCGGCTCGTCATGACGAGCCGACTCGGCGTCGAGGTCTCGGGTCCGCCCCCACCAGGCGTATGCCGGTTAGTGTTTCAGGAATGGGGACCTTCAGCATCGGGCAGACCGTTCGCATCACCGGCGAGACGATGACGGGCAACGTGGGCACGGTCGTCCACCACGACGAGAAGCGCGGCAAGTACCTGGTTCGCATCGACGGGATGACGCAGAACTACTTCTCCGCTGTCGAGCTCGAGGAGTTCACGACCGGATGAGCCTCGAGGTGCTCGTCAGTTCATGAGAAGTCTGCGCGGCCACCGGGTTACATATCCACAAAATGGAGGTTATTATCCATTTTGTGAGAACCCAGGCTCCGGTGCTCGCGCCTCTGTTCCGGTCGGAGGCGCAGGCGCTGCTGCTCTCGGAGCTGTTGCTCCCGGCCGAGGAGATGAGCATGACCGACCTCGCCGAGCGGGCCGGGCTGCCCTATCCGACGGTCCATCGCGAGGTCGCGCGGCTGCTCGAGGCGGGTCTGCTCGTCGACCGTCGGGTGGGCCGGACCCGGCTCATCAGGGGAAACGAGCAGAGCCCGCTGCTCGCGCCGACGCGGGAGATCCTGCTGACGGTGACGGGACCGGCGGTGCTGCTCCGGGAGGCCCTCGAGGACATCGACGGGATCGAGCGGGCGTTCCTCTTCGGCTCGTTCGCGGCCAGAGCGAAGGGCGAGCCCGGGCCGCCGCCGAACGACATCGACCTGATGGTGATCGGCCGGCCCGACGCACGGGCGGTCTACCGGGTCTGCCGGGAGGTCTCCGACAGCGTCGGGCGGATCGTCAACCCGACCATCCTGAGCCCGGAGGAGGCCGAGGAGCAGACCGGGTTCCTCGAGGAGGTCCGGGCCAGCCCGGTGATCGAGATCTACGGAGGAGGACCGGATGGCCCTGCCGCTGACACCGGCACAGCAGAAGACGGTTGACGCACTCGTACGCTCCGGCGCACTGCGCGCCGTGAGGCCCGACGAGAAGAAGGCCCGGGCCTTCCTCGCCGGCGCGGAGGCGGCCCTCGCCGACGTACCCAACGTCACCCGGACCGAGAACCGCTACAACCTCGCCTACAAGGCCGCCCACGACGTCGGCGAGGCGGTGCTCGCGGGCTACGGCTACAAGACGACGTACGGCGCCGGTGGCCATGTGAAGGTCGGCAGGTTCCTGGCCGCCATCTTCGACACCCCGCCGCCGCGAGACGCGGCCGCGCACTACGACGTGATGCGCCTGGACCGCAACGCCAACAACTACCTCGGCAAGCCGGTGACCATCGCTGCTGCCGACGCTGCCGCCGAGGCGGCCCGGACGCTCTACGACGCCGCGGTGGAGCGGCTCGCGACCTGAGGCCGGGTCAGCGCCGACCGTCGGCCGCGCGCCGCAGCGCCGCCAGGGTGGTGTCGGGCCCGGCGTTGAAGGCGAACCGGGTCCCTGGGGCGAGCTCGTGGACCAGGTTGACGAGGGCCTCGAAGAGCTCGGTGTGGGCCGGCATCGCCCGGACGCCGCCTCCGATCATGACGATGTCCCAGGCCTGCTGCCCGAGCGCCTCGCGCACCTGCGCCACCGCTTCGTCGACGTCCGTGCCGATCTCGCAGGAGAGCGCGTCGTAGCCGGCGTCGGCGACCTGCGCGTTGCCGACCGCGATCCGCTCCTTCAGCGTGGCCAGGTCGATCGGTGCGTCGGAGAGGTCGACGGCCTCGGGCGCCAGCCCGACGAGGAGGACTCGGTTCATGGCAACGACGCTACTGGGACCACCCACGCGCAAGAATGAGCCTGTGACCGGCGAGCCAGAGGTGCGCTACGCGCAGACCAGCGACGACATCGCGATCGCCTATCAGGTCACCGGGAGCGGGCCGGTGACGATCTGGATGCCCTCGCTCAGCAACATCCGGGCGCAGTGGCGGGTGCCGGCGCTGCGGATGGCCTACGAGCGGCTGAGCCAGGATCTGACGCTCGTCCTCTACGACGGCCGCGGCACCGGCTCCTCCGACCGCCGGGCCGGCGACCTCGGCCTCGACGCGCACGTCCGCGACCTGGAGGCCGTCATCGAGGCGGTCGGCGCCGACCGGGTCAACCTGCTCGGCTACTACCACGCGGTCACGACCGCGGTGGCGTACGCAGCGGCCAACCCGCACCGCGTCGCCCGGATGCTCCTGTTCGGCGGTGCGGCGCGGATGCGCGAGGCGATGAGCCCGGCGCAGACCCAGGCGCTGCTGTCGCTGGTCGAGCAGGACTGGGACCTCTTCGCCGATGCCGCCGCGACCGCCTGGCTGGGGTGGGGGTCGGGGGAGAACGCCGGTCGGGTCGCCGAGGCGTTCCGCACCGCCGCGACCCCCGCGGTTGCCCGCGACTGGTTCGCGGAGGCCGCCCGGATGGACGTCAGCGACCTGCTCGACCAGGTGGTGGCGCCGACGCTGGTGCTGCACCGGCAGGCGGCGAGCCAGATCCCGGTCGAGGTTTCCCGGCGCCTGGCCGACGGCCTCCGGAACGGAACGCTGGTCGAGCTCGAGGGAAGTACGCCGACGCTCTTCGTCGAGGGCGGTGCCCAGGATCTCGCGATGGCGAGCCGCTGGTTCCTGACCGGTGAGGTGCACCGCGGGTCCGCGCCGGCCCCGGCGACGGCGCTGACCACGCGCGAGCACGACGTGCTGCGGCTGATCGCCACGGGACGTACCAATGCCTCGGTCGCCCGAGACCTCGGCATCACCGAGCACACCGTCGAGCGACACGCCGCGAACCTCTACCGCAAGCTCGGCGTACGCAGCCGCGCCGAGGCCACCGCCTGGGCGATCCGCAACGGCGCCGACTGACTGACGGGAACCCGTCACATCGACTGCCCACTGTCCGGGAAGCGACGGCCCCGCGACCCACGGCACAGTGGGGAACATGACGACGACGATCACTCCCAGCAACGACTCCTGGCGGATGGCGAAGGCGACGGCGCCGATGATGCGGACCATGGCCGGACGCCGCCTGTTCCCGCTCTGGGCCGTGGTGCACCACCGCGGCCGCAAGACCGGACGCGACCTGAGCCTTCCGGTCGCACTGCTGCACACCGAGGACGAGTTCGTGATCACGCTCCCATGGGGTGCCGGCACCAACTGGGTCCGCAACGTGCTGGCGGCCGGGGAGTGCACGATCACCTGGAAGGGCCGCGACCACGCCGCCACCCAGCCGCGGATCCTCGGCCGCGACGAGGCCCGTCCTTACTACGACAGCTTCTCCTGGTGGATGGTCGAGAAGGCGTTCAAGGCCGACAGCTTCCTACTCCTGCGTCGGTGAGAGTCCACACTGCGGTGCCGTTGCTCCATGACGTACGCCCGTGTCTGGCAGGATCGACGCATGACGATGGAGGCTTTCGGCGAGCAGTCCTTCCCTGAGGAGCCCTTCGGCAACGAGTGGGACACCGAGCCCGGGTGGCTCTCCGAGGAGGAGCTGGGCGAGACCCGCGGGCGCGTGCCCATCCTCTACGTGGAGGCGGTCCCGGTGCGGGTCGACCCTGACGGCCGGGTCACCGAGGTCGGGCTGCTGCTGCGCGGCTCGCCCACGACCGGGACGATCACCCGGTCGCTGGTCTCCGGCCGTGTGCTGCACGGTGAGCGGATCCGCGACGCGCTGATGCGCAACCTGGAGAAGGACCTCGGCCCGGTCGCCTTCCCGACCCTGCCGCTGACCACGGTCCCGGTGACGGTCGCCGAATACTTCCCGTGGCCCGGCGAGCGCTACCAGGACCCGCGCCAGCACGCGGTCTCGCTGGTCTACGTCATCCCCGTGACCGGCGAGTGCGAGCCGCGTCAGGACGCCCTGGAGCTGTCCTGGATGACCCCGACCGAGGCCGCCTCCGACGCCGTCGTCGGCGACATGGAGGGCGGTCGGGGCGCACTGCTGCGGCAGTGCCTGAGCGCGTTCGGGGCCCTGGATTGAGCCCAGCCGACGACGAGGGCAGGACGTACGCATCGGGGGAGGGGCTCGTCGAGTTCCTCGACCTGATGCGGCTGATGCGTGAGCGCTGCGTGTGGAAGTCGTCGCAGACCCACGCGTCGTTGGCGCAGTATCTGCGCGAGGAGTCCGACGAGGTGCTCGAGGCCATCGACGAGGCCGACCCCGAGCACCTCAAGGAGGAGCTCGGCGACCTGCTGCTCCAGGTCTACTTCCACGCCGCCATCGCGGAGGAGGCCGGCGAGTTCACCATGGACGACGTCATCGCCGGCCTCACCGCCAAGATGAAGCGCCGCAACCCGCACGTCTTCGGCCCCGAGGCCGACGAGGCGGTACGCACCGGCCACCGCTACACCCTCGACGAGGTCGAGCAGCTCTGGTCGGCCGCCAAGGCCGCCGAACGCCCCCACCCCGCCGAATAGGCACCCACGTCGGCCGAGACGTCACTTACGTCGGCCGAGTTGGCACTTACGTCGGCCGAGTCGGCAGTTGCGTCGGCCGAGTCGGCAGTTGCGTCGGCCGAGACGGCAGTTACGTCGGCCGAGATGGCGGTTGCGTCGGCCGAGATGGCGGTTGCGTCGGCCGAGATGGCGGTTGCGTCGGCCGAGACGGCAGTTGCGTCGGCCGAGACGTCACTTACGTCGGTCGACACGGCATCTCGGTGCCGTCTCGGCCGACGGGAGCGACGCCTCGGCTCGCGTAGGTGACTTCTCGGCCGGCGGGGGTGACCTTTCGCGGAGCCGAGGGGATGAGCATGGCCGCGAGGGCTGCACCCAGAGCGACGATGGTGAGGAAGCCGAAGCCGGTGACGTACCCGTGCTCGGTGGGGTAGCCCGACGGCAGGGTGTGGGCGGTGACCAGGGAGGTCATGACCGCGGTTCCGATGGTGCCGCCGACGGTGCGGATGTTGGCGTTCATCCCGGTGGCCACGCCGGTGTGCTCCGGCGGCACCGCGGCCACGACGGCGTTGGCGAGGTTGGCGAAGACCAGGCCGGTGCCGAAGCCGGAGAGCCCCGCGGCGACGCACATCTGCCACGGCTCGTCGTGGACGAAGGCGACCATGGCCAGGGAGACCGCGGTGAGCAGTCCGCCGATGACCAGGATGCGGCGCATCCCGATGAGCTCGGCGAGCCGGGCACTGACCAGACCGCACAGGAACGAGGTGATGGCCGTGGGGAGCATCAGGTAGCCGGCGACGGTGACCGATGCGCCGAACCCGTAGCCGGCCGACGTCGGGGTCTGGGTGAGCTGCGGGATGAAGCCGAAGGACGCATACATTGCGATGCCGATCAGCAGGGCGACCAGATTGGCGGTCCATACGCCGCGGCGGCCCATCAGACGCAGGTCGACCAGCGGCTGCCGCGCGGTCCACTCGACCCGGATCCAGGTGGCCAGGAGCACGACGGCGGCACCGAGCAGACCGATGGTGGCGGGTGAGGTCCAGCCCCATGACGGTGCCCGGCTGACGCCGAGGAGGAGTGCGACCAGCCAGCCGGCGAGGAGTAGGGCGGGGAGCAGGGGGATCCGCTCACGGGTGAGCACCGGGGACTCGGGCACCATCCGCAGCGCGGCGATCGCGGCGCCGGCCGCGACCAGCGCGGGCAGCAGGAACAGCGCCCGGAACCCGAGCGTCGCGGCGACCGGGCCTGCCAGCACGATCCCGGCCGCGAAGCCCATCGAGAGCAGCGACGAGGTCACCGCGATCGCACCGGCGACGCGCTCCTTGGGCAGCTCGTCACGCAGGATCGCGAAGGCCAGCGGCAAGGTGCCCCCGCCCAGCCCCTGCAGGACCCGGGCGCCGATCATGACCTCGATGCTGGGGGCCGCGGCGGCGAGGAGGGCGCCGGCGGTGAGGGCGGCCAGGCTCCACACGTACATCCGGCGCTTGCCGAAGGAGTCGCCCATCCTGCCGATGATCGGGGTCGCGACCGAGGCCGAGAGCAGGAACGCGGTCAGGATCCAGGACGCGGTCGCCTGGTCGGTCTCCAGCTCGGTCTGGATCAGCGGCATCGTCGGCACGGAGACCGACTGCAGCAGCGAGTAGGAGCAGACGCCGATGGCGACGATCGCGAAGGTGAGGCGGGGGCTGGCGTGGGTCGTGGGCATCGAGACAAAGTTTAGCTTGGCTAACTGTATTCTCTGAATCATTTCGCCCGTGATGGCCGCCACGTGATCACGGAAGGCAGAAGCGCTCGCCTGTCTCGTCGGCAGGCGAGCGCTTCGTACGCGTGGCTCAGTGGGTCAGGCCCACTTGACGGCGGCCTCGGTCTCGACTCGGGGGAGCCGGTCGAACCACGGGTTCTCGCCCGGGTGACCGATGTTGACGATCATCTTGGCGGTCCAGTCACCGTCGGGGAAGAACTCCTTGTCGACGCCCGCGGTGTCGTAGCCCGCGATCGGGCCGGCGGCCAGGCCGGCCGCGCGGACGGCGAGGATGAAGGCACCGGCCTGCAGGCCCGCGGACCAGCCGCCGGCACCATGGCGGGCGGTCTCGTCGCCCTCGAAGTAGTCCTTCATCTCCGGGCGGATCGGGAAGACGTTCGGGATCTCCTCGTGCCAGTTGTTGTCGTAGGCGACGATCGCGGTCGCCGGGGCGGCCTTGGTCTTCTCGAGGTTGCCCTCGGCGATGTGCGGGAGGAGGCGCTCCTTGCCCTCGCCCGTGCGCACGAACACGACCCGCAACGGCTGGGTGTTGGCCATCGTCGGGGTCCAGCGGGTGAGCTCCCAGACGTCGGCGAGCTCATCGTCGGTGACAGGCGTCTCGGCGAAGGTGTTGGACGTCCGGGCACCGGTGAAGACGATCTGGCGGCCGCGGTCGTCCAACTTCTCGAGGGTGGTGGTCTCAAGGGCAGTGGTCTCGGTCATGTCGCTCTGAACTCCGTGGCTACTAGGGATATTCCGGTTACTTCGAAAATAGTAGTTCCTCAGGATTCAGGCAACTCCTGTACGCTGGGAGGCATGCCCGCGACGAAGCCCGCCCACGATCCGCAGGTGTGCAATGCAGCGCTCGTGCGGGCCTTCGACTTCCTCGGCAAGCGCTGGAACGGCGTGATCCTCGGCAGCTTGACCCAGGGCCCGCTCGGCTTCGCGGAGCTCAAGCGGGCGGTGGCGGGCATCAGCGACTCGATGCTCTCCGAGCGGCTCAGCGAGCTGGCCGGTCTGGGCCTGCTCGCCCGCGAGGTCGACCCCGGCCCGCCGGTGGCTGTCCGCTACGCGCTCACCGGATCCGGTGCCGCGCTCGCGCCGACCCTCGGTGCGCTCACCGAGTGGGCGGGCACGCATCTTCCGGTCGACCGCTGCTCCGAGGACTGAACCGGTCCGTGAAATCAGCTCGGCCCGCCACCCAGACGGTGGCGGGCCGAGCTGATGGTGATCCTCAGCGCTTGGCTGCCCGACCGAGGTCGAGGAAGACCGTCTCCCCGGTGGCGTCCGCGAGGCCGTCGTTGTCGGTGACCGCGTAGGCGTGCCCGTCGGCGCCGATGGTGAACCCCTCGAGCTTCTCCTGGGTCCATCCGTTGGTGTCCCGCAGCGCAGGCAGCAGGTCGTACGCCAAGCGCTTGCGCAGCGGGGTCACCGGACCGAGCCCGGTGGTGCCGTGACGGGGGACGTCGACCGTGTAGACCCGCTTGATCGCGGCGGTGGTGCCGTTCTGCTTGTCGCGCTCGATGACGGCGAGAGTGTCCTCGTCGACGGCGGTGATCTCGGAGAGCCCGAGCCAGTCACCCTTCACGGCAGACGTCTCCAGGCCGTAGCCGAACCACTCCCACTCGCCCGTCGCCGGGGTGTAGCGACCGATCCGAGCGGTGCTCGCGCCGTCCACACCGGGCTGCTTCGCGGTCGAGTCGGCCCACAGCGGGCGCTGGAGCGCGACGTACACCTTCTCAGAGCGGCGCTCACCGGTCACGGTGACGCCCTCGAGGCCCCACTTGCCGACCTTCTCGGCGATCTCCGTGGGCAGCGGCACCGTCTCGGCGATCCGGCCGTCGCGGTCGAGGCGGAGCAGCGCGTTCCCGGCGCCGGTGGCGCCTTCGTTCGCGACCCAGAAGCCACCGCCGCGGCGAGCTGCCAGGCCCTCGATGTCCAGCCCGTCGGCAACCGCCCCGGAGGAGTCGGTGACCTCGAGCACGTTGCGGATCACGGCCGGGGAGCGGCGGACGTCACCTGCTGAAGCGGAGCCCGAAGCGATCGACAGGGTGTAGATCCGGCCGGTCGCGTACGCCGCGTCGCTGGCCGCGTAGAGCTTGCCGGGCTCGCCGGGCGCCTTCGAGAGCGCACCCAGCGCACCCCAGCCGATCGGCTTGCCCTTCGTCGAGGCCGACTCGACGGTCGGGAACGAGGAGGCCTTCCGCCCGAACCCGTAGAGCGAGACCGACGCCCGGACCAGGTCCTCGGCCGAGTCCTCCTCCGAGGAGATCGCCAGCAGGTTGCGCGACGGGATCGGCAGCAGCCCCTCCGGCCCGTTGGTCGCCGGCAGCACCTGCTTGAACTTCGGGGACGAGGGCGTACGCATGTCGTAGACGGCCACGAAGTTGCTGCGCTCGGAGCCCACGAAGGCGTACGGGACGCCGCCGAACGTCTCGAAGGCGAGCCCCTCGGGCTCCGCGCCCTTCTTGGCGGCGCGGTCGTCGTTGTGCAGGCCGTACTTCGTGGCGAGGTCCTCGAAGGAGGACCCGGCGTCCCAGACGACCTTGCCGGTCGCGGCGCGGAAGACGGTCCAGCCGCGGCTGCCGCCCTTCCAGTCGCCCTCGTTGGCGGTCGCCACGAGACCGCGGCCGACCCATTGGATTGCGTCGGGCTCGCGGGGCACGTCGATGGTGTCGACCGGGTCGAAGAGCCCGTTCTTGCTCGTGTCCACCCCGGAGACGACCGCGTTCCCGGCGCTCCACACCGTCTCGACGGTCGCGGACGGAAGGTCGATGATCGCGACGCCGTTGTTCTCCTGCAGCGTGAGCGCGAGCTGGTTGTCGGCGTTGATGTCGACGTACTCCGGCTCCGCATCCTCCGGCGTGTCCAACCCGTCGAGCAACGAGGCGGGCAGCGCCACGTCGGTGATCGACCACTCGGTCGGCCCGCCGTCGAGGCCGACGATCGTGACCGATCCGGCCGGCGCCTGGGGCAGGTCGCCCTCCTCGCCACCGGCAGGCGTGACGGCCTCGTTGCGCTGGTTCTCCATCGCGATCGCGGCGTACGTCCCGTCGGGGCTGACCGCGATCGAGTCGGGCTGCCCGCCCAGGTCGTACGAGGCGACCTCGTCGTGCGGGGCGGCCAGCGAGATCACGTCGATCCGCCCGTCGCGGGTGCCGACGGCCGGCTCCTCGTCCTCCCACTCGGTGTCCTCGAGACCCGGGTAGGTCGACTCGTCGACGACGACGAGCGCGTAGTCGCCCACGATCGAGACCGACGTCGGCGACCCGCCCTTGCCGCCGGAGACGTCGTGGCTGCCGAGCCCCTTCGGCGCCGAGGGCTTGGTGATGTCCAGGAAGCCGATCCGGCCGCCGAGCGCGTCGGTGTAGGCCAGCGTCTTCCCGTCCTCGGAGACCGATGAGATCTCGGCGACGGTGGGGTCGGCCGGGTCCACCCCGGCAGGTACGTTCTGGAAGACCGGGTAGGTCGCGAGCCGGCTGAACTCGCCGTGCCGGTCAGGGCCGGCGGCGGCGGTGCCGCCGAGGACGGTCACCATCGAGACGCCCAGGCCCCCGATGGCCAGGACGCCGATGCCGGCCAGCGTGAATCGGTTGTGCAGGAGTTGCATGTCGGGGTTCCTCTCGGAAAATCATTACCGGGACGAACGATCTCGGCGGCATTCCGCGCCGAGGCGTCACGTACGTTGCGGCCGGCCGACTCCCGGGTGAACAGCAGGTGGGCAACCCCGTCCGCACCCCTACTGTCCGGTTAACGTTCCAATCGCCAGGCCCATCCGGCCGAGTAATAGGCTGACGGACGACACCCCGTCCCTGAGACCCAGGAGTAGTTCAGTGGCATCGATCGACGCCGTAGGCGCCCGCGAGATCCTCGATTCGCGAGGCAACCCGACTGTCGAAGTTGAGGTCGTCCTCGACGACGGCACCTTCGCCCGCGCCCAGGTTCCCAGTGGCGCCTCTACCGGGGCCTTCGAGGCCGTCGAGCTGCGTGACGGCGGTGAGCGCTACGGCGGCAAGGGCGTGCAGAACGCCGTCACCGCCGTCGTGGAGACCCTCGCGCCCGCGATCGAAGGCTTCGACGCCGACGACCAGCGCGCCATCGACCAGGCGATGATCGAGGCCGACGCGACCCCCAACAAGGCCAAGGCCGGCGCCAACGCGATCCTCGGCGTCTCGCTGGCGGTCGCGAAGGCCGCCGCCGACTCGGCGGGCCTCTCGCTGTTCCGCTACGTGGGTGGTCCCAACGCCCACGTGCTCCCGGTCCCGATGCTCAACATCCTCAACGGTGGCTCCCACGCGGACTCCAACGTGGACATCCAGGAGTTCATGATCGCGCCGATCGGCGCCCCGACCTTCGCCGAGGCGCTGCGCACCGGCGCCGAGGTCTACCACGCCCTCAAGTCCGTGCTGAAGGAGAAGGGCCTGGCCACCGGCCTCGGCGACGAGGGTGGCTTCGCGCCCAACCTCGAGTCCAACCGCGCCGCTCTCGACCTGATCGCCGAGGCGATCGGCAAAGCCGGTTACGAGCTCGGCAAGGATGTCGTGCTGGCGCTGGACGTGGCTGCCTCCGAGTTCTACGCTGCGTCGGATTCTGGGGCAGGTGCCTACCTCTTCGAGGGCGCCAAGAAGACCGCCGAGGAGATGACCGCCTACTACGCCGAGCTCGTCGCGGCCTACCCGATCGTCTCCATCGAGGACCCCCTCGACGAGGAGGACTGGGACGGCTGGAAGGCGATCACCGACGCCATCGGCGACAAGACCCAGCTCGTCGGCGACGACCTGTTCGTCACCAACGTCGAGCGCCTCGCCCGCGGCATCGAGGGCGGTCAGGGCAACGCGCTGCTGGTCAAGGTCAACCAGATCGGCACGCTCACCGAGACCCTCGACGCCGTCGACATGGCCCACCGCGCCGGCTTCAAGACGATGATGTCCCACCGCTCCGGCGAGACCGAGGACACCACCATCGCCGACCTCGCCGTCGCCGTCGGCTCCGGCCAGATCAAGACCGGCGCCCCGGCCCGCTCCGAGCGCGTCGCGAAGTACAACCAGCTCCTCCGCATCGAGGACGAGCTCGGCGAGGCCGCCCGCTACGCCGGCGCCTCCGCCTTCCCGCGCTACCAGGCCTGATCCAGCGCCGAGTCGGCGCATCCTGACACGATTTCCCGCCGAGTCGGCGCGTCATGACGCGCCGACTCGGCGAGGTTCGAGGTCAGGATGCGCCGACTCGCTGGTCTCGGATGGGAGGATGAGCGACGTGGCAACGCAGGGACCCGGTCAGAGCAAGCGCGTACGCGGTCCTCGGGCCCCGCAGGGGCCGGGGCGACGGCCGCGTGCCCCCATCCCGGCCCGCCCGGCGGCGATCGGTGGCATCGGCGGCATCGATGCGCTACGCAAGCGGCTGCGCCGGCCCAAGCTCACCGGCCGGGCGATGATGATCATCGTCGTGGCCGCCGTGATGGTGATCTCCTACGCCTCCTCGCTGCGCGCCTACCTGCAGCAGCGCCACGACATCAACGCCCTCCAGACCGAGATCGCCGAGCGCAAGGAACACATCAAGCAGCTCGAGGAGCAGACCCGTCGCTGGGATGACCCCGCCTACGTCCAGCAGCAGGCCCGGGAGCGGTTCGGGTTCGTGATGCCGGGGGAGACGGCGTACGTCGCCCTCGACGAGAACGGCGAGCGCATCCAGACCGAGCCGGAGCTCACCGACCCCGGCAAGGTGGGCAGTGCGGAGCAGCCGAAGGCTTGGTGGGACGATGCGTGGGGTTCCGTGCTGTTGGCCGGTGACCCGCCGGAGCAGACAGGAAACGGGCCGGAGTCGGAGATCGACCCGCCCGGTCGAGAAGAACAGCAGAAGAAAGACTGAAGACATGGCGATCGATCCCAAGGACGTGTCCGCGATCACGGCACAGCTGGGACGCGAGCCACGGGGGATCCACGAGGTCGGGCACCGCTGCCCGTGCTCGCTGCCCGATGTGGTGACCACCGAGCCGCGGCTGCCCAACGGCACCCCGTTCCCGACGACCTTCTACCTCACCTGCCCGCGTGCCGCCTCGAAGATCGGCACCCTCGAGGGCACCCACGTGATGAAGGACATGGAGGCGCGGCTGGCCACCGACGAGGAGCTCGCCGCCGCCTACGCCAAGGCCCACGAGGCCTATCTCGAGGCACGCTACGAGCTCGGCGACCCGCCCGAGATCCACGGCATCTCCGCAGGTGGGATGCCGAACCGGGTCAAGTGCCTGCACGTCCTCGCCGGCCAGGCGCTCGCTCAGGGCCCCGGCGTCAACCCGCTCGGCGACGAGGTGCTCGAGCGCCTCGGTGAGTGGTGGAAGTCCGGCCCCTGCGTGGACCTCGAGCTGGAGGATGAGGAACAGTGACCCGGCGGGTTGCTGCCATCGACTGTGGCACCAACACCATCAAGCTCCTGATCGCGACGGTCACTCCTGAGGGCCTGAACGAGGACGTACGCGATGCCCGCATGGTCCGCCTCGGCCAGGGTGTCGACCGCACCGGCCTGTTCGCGGAGGAGGCCCTGCAGCGCGCCTTCGGGGCCATCGACGAATACGCGGCGCTGATCCGCGAGCACGGTGTCGAGAAGGTCCGCTTCGTGGCCACCTCGGCCACCCGGGACGCTGCCAACGCGGCGACCTTCATCGACGGCGTACGCGCTCGGCTCGGGGTCACCCCGGAGGTCGTGACCGGGGCGGAGGAGGCGGCGCTCTCCTTCGGCGGCGCGGTCCGCAACCTCCGCGGCACGCACGAGCCGCCGGTGCTGGTCATCGACATCGGCGGCGGGTCGACCGAGCTGATCCTCGGCGACGGACCTACGCCGAGCGTCGGCGAGGCCGACAGCATGGACATCGGGTCGGTGCGCCTCCACGAGCGCCACCTGCGCTCCGACCCGCCCACGCGGGAGGAGATCGAGGCCTGCGTACGCGACATCGACGCCCACCTCGATGACTGCCCCGTCGATCCGGCCACCGCCAACACAGTGGTCGCCGTCGGCGGCACCATGATCCAGCTGGCCATGGGGCTGCTCGAGCTGGCTGAGTACGACCGCACCGCCACCGACCACGCCGAGGTCGCCCCCGACGACGTCTACCGGCTCGTCGACCGCCTGCTGGCGATGACCGTCGACGAGCGGCTGGCGCTGCCCTGGATGCATCCGGGCCGGGCCGACGTGATCGCGGCCGGTGGGGTGATCCTCAGCCGGATCCTGAGGCGCTCGCATGTCGAGTCTCTGCTGGTCTCCGAGTCCGACATCCTCGACGGAATCGCCTGGTCCGTTAGAGACTAGGCATGTCGGGGGACTTGATCTTGTGTTTGACGCCTAGGTTTGGTTCACCGGCGTATCCCATCAAACCGAACCAAATGCTGTCTCTCGGAAGGTCAAGAAGTGAAAAAGCTCATCCTGCTTGCCATCGCTGCCGCTGGTGTCGGCGTGCTGGTCAAGAACAAGTCTGAGCAGCTGAAGGCCGGCGCGAACAAGGTCACCCATGACCCGCGCGTCCAGTCGGCCCTCGCGACCGCCTCGGAGAAGGCGGCGCCCATCAAGGAGAAGGCTGCTCCCTATGCCGAGGCCGCCAAGGCCAAGGCCGGTCCCTACGCCGCCACGGTGAAGGAGAAGGCCGGTCCCTACGCGGAGCAGGCCAAGGAGAAGGTCTCGGCCGCGGCCGGGGTCGCCTCCGAGAAGCTGCACCTCAACGGCTCCACGTCGGAGTCCACCACGGCGTCCACCCAAGAAGCCGCTTCGGAGCCCGCCGCTCCGGAGTCGACCACGGGCTCGTCCTCGAGCAGCGAGTACGGCGGTTACCCGCCGGCTCCGCCGGTGCCGTCCGCCCCGCAGGCCGGGGTCACCGGTGACCCGCTCACCGACCCGATCGCCCCGGCCGACCCGTACGCCGCCGAGGTCCCGCCGCCCCCGCCGGCCGACCCCGACCAGGCGTCCTACGACGACCTGGGCGGTGGCGACACCGCGGTCAAGCCCACCTCGGAAGGCACGCCCGAGTTCGCTCCCGAGCCGGTCGACTCCTCCGAGGAGGAGAAGGACAAGTGGTTCCGCGGCTGAGCTGCGCCAAGAAGCAGATCTGTCATAGCGGGGCCATCTGAGTCACCCGCGGTCCGCCATCGGCGGGCCGCGGGTGACAATGGATCGGTGACCATCCACGCCATCACCGTCCTGGGACACGACCACCCGGGGATCATCGCCGACACCACCGCCCGTCTGGCCGGACTCGGACTCAACCTCGAGGACTCGACGATGACCCGGCTCCGCGGTCACTTCGCGATGACGCTGCTCTGCGCGGGCGAGGCGACCACGGAGGCCATCCAGGCCGATCTCGGGCCGATCGCGGCCGACGGCACCTTGACGGTCACCGTCTACGAGCTCCCCGAGGAGCAGGCGCCGGCCGGCGCCGGCCAGCTCTTCGTACTCTCCGTCCACGGCGGTGACCGCCCGGGCATCGTCTCCACGGTGACCGCCGAGATCGCCGCCGTCGGCGGCAACATCACCGATCTGACCACCCGTCTCTCCGGGGACCTCTATGTCGTCGTCGCCGAGCTCGAGCTGCCGGCGGACGCTGACGTCGCAGTGCTCGAGGCGTCGATCAAGCGGGTCACCCTGGAGCTCGGCGTCGACGCCACCCTGCGGCCGATCGAGGCCGACGACCTGTGAGCGGTGTCAATGAGCGGGTGTCGTCCTGGACCGAGGCGGAGCTGGGTGTCGAGGGCAAGGTCCTCGATGTCGTACGTGCCCCCGCGCACGTCCTCTCGGTGCCGGGCAAGGACGTCGATCCCGCCGCCCCCGAGACGGTCCAGCTCGCCGCCGACCTGATCGCCACCATGCGGGTCTCGCCCGGCTGCGTCGGTCTGGCCGCCGACCAGGTCGGCGTCTCAGCACGGGTCTTCTGCGTCGACGTCTCCACCCACGTCAAGACGAAGACCCACCACGGGACGTACGTCCTGTGCAACGCGGAGGTCGTCGAGGCCAGCCGCAACGAGAAGGCGCGCGAGGGCTGCATGTCCGTCCCCGATCTGACCGGTGACGTGAAGCGGGCCTCCCGGCTGAAGGTACGCGGCCAGCTCCCGGTCACCGGCGAGACCGTCGAGATCGTCACCGACGCCTTCGAGGCCCGCTGCCTGCAGCACGAGATCGACCACACCAACGGCCTGCTCTTCATCGACCGCGTCGCGGGCGCGCACGCGCTCCACCAGCGCCAGACGTACCTGTGACGCCGAGGCGTCGCGCCGGCGCGCCGGACGGATGGTGGTGCGGGCGGTGGGATTCGAACCCACACGTTCGACAGGACTTTTAAGGTCCCCGGCTCGCCGTTGGCCTACGCCCGCTTGCGGTTCTTGTTCTTGCCGCGGTAGGTGGGGGTCAGAGCGTGACAGTTGGGACAGAGTAACTCAAGGTTCTCGAGACTGTTGTTCGCGGAGTTGCCGTCTCGATGTTCAAGTTCCAACGGGATCGGCTGGCCGAGCCATTCGGTTCCACCGCACCGGTTGCATGTAGCAGCGAAAACCCCCTCGTCGATCAGGCGCAACCTGAGTCGGTGGGAGTTGATCGGATGCATGTTTGAAAGGTACGCATCGAGCGGGCGCCTCGGGCCCAAAGGCACGTTCTTGTTCCATGCCTGGCCTTTGAAATGGGACGTATCCAGGTTCGCCTGCTCGATCGCCCTACGGATTACAGGGTAGTTGCCACCGGCGACCCGTAGGCCGAGTCGCCTGAGCACTTGGGCGATGGAGACGGATGCAGCAACTGCCTGTTCGAGATCGCTCGCCGTCCATGCTCGTGCTTGACCCGGCATACGAATCAGTATGGCACGCCAAAACGTCTGCCGTTGGCTGCGACCTGCGGACGGCCGACCATGGAACCTCAGGGTTGTCCCGGACGTTGAGTGAGACACAGGGCCGGTACGCTGGCCACAGGAGCCGCCACCGTGGCGGAACCTTTCACGTCGCTTTCGAGGAGTGACCCCCAGATGCAGAGCAACAACCCGGTGTTCCGTAGGGCAGAGGGCTTCGGGCAGCCGTCGCAGAACGCCTACGGCAACGCGACCTACGGTGGCAACGGGGCTTCGTACGCCGGCTACGGGCAGGACCCGAGCCAGTGGTCGACCGGCGGCCCCGCGGCTCCCACCACGGGCGCCCCCATGACGATCGACTCGGTGGTGCAGAAGGGCGCGATCACGCTCGGCGTGGTCTTCCTGGCCGCCATCGCGACGTGGGTCATGACCCCCGACATCACCTCCGACGCCAACCTCGCGCCGCTCTACCTGGCCGCGACCCTCGGTGCCGGTGCGGCGTTCATCCTGTCGCTGGTCAACTCGTTCAAGCGCATCGTCAGCCCGGCGCTCGTCCTGGCCTTCGCTCTCGCGGAGGGCATCGCCCTGGGTGCGCTCAGCAAGACCTTCGACGCCGTGTTCGGCGGCGGCATCGTCGTCCAGGCCGTGATCGGCACCTTCGCCGCGTTCGCGGGCACCCTGGCTGCGTACAAGTTCTTCAACATCAAGGTCGGCAGCAAGTTCCGCACCTTCGTGATCGCCGCCATGTTCGGCATGGTGGGCCTGAGCCTGATGGAGCTCGTGCTCGGCATGTTCGGTGCCAGCTTCGGCCTGTTCGGCTTCGGCACGCTCGGCATGATCACCGCCATCGCCGGCCTCGCGCTCGGTGTGTTCATGCTGATCCTCGACTTCGACCAGATCGAGCAGGGCGTCCGCGCCCAGCTCCCTGAGCGTGAGTCGTGGCGCGCGGTCTTCGGCCTGACCGTCAGCCTGGTGTGGATCTACACCAACCTGCTCCGTCTGCTGGCGATCTTCCAGCAGGATTGATCGACCAGCAACAACCGCCCCGCACCTCTTTGGTGCGGGGCGGTTCAGATTTGCCGAGGCGTCACGTACGCCGGTCGAGATGGCACGCCGATGCCAACTCGGCCGACGTACGTGACGTCTCGGCCGACGTAGGTGACACCTCGGCGGGAGGGGGTCAGCGAGCGTGGTGCGCCTCGGCCACCGGGGGAGTCTCGGCGGGGCGCTCGCCCCGGCGAGGCTCACGCTGCTCGTTCTCGAAGGAGCGGGCGCGAGCCCAGTTGCGGCCGACACGGCCGCGGGGGCGCGGGGCGGGGTCGATCTCGGTTCCAGGCCGGATGACGGCCCGGAGCGAGGCTGCCGCGAGCGGCATGACCTGCTTGCCGTTGTACGTCTCCAGGATCGCGTTCTCGTCGCCGACGAGGCCGAGCACCGAGAGCGTCGGCGGCACCAGCACCTCGCCGAGGGCGTGGTAGCCGGCGGCGGAGGGGTGGAACTGGTCGGCGCCGAACCAGAACGCCGGGGTGGCCTTGAAGGCCGGACCGAGGACGTCACCCAGCGACACGGTGTGGCCACCGGCGCGGATGACGTGGAAGATCTGCCCGGCGGCGATGCGGATCGACCAGGCCCGCATGATCGACCGCAGCGGCGGCAGGATCGGAGTGGCGGTGCTGAGGTCGGGAACGGTGCCGACGAGGACCGGCACCCCTGCTTCCTGGAGCCGGATGACGGCCTGGGCGAGGTGGCTCACCGCGACCCGCGGGCGCACCCGGCGGATCACGTCGTTGGAGCCGACCAGGATGACCGCGATGTCGGCGTCGGCGGCGATCGCCTTCTCGACCTGCGGGTGCAGGTCGGACGACTTGGCGCCGATCTCGGAGAGGTCGTGCAGACGCACCGGCCGGCGCGCCTTCTCGGAGACCCCGGAGGCGAGGACGGCGCCGGGCGTGTCCTCGACCTCGGTCATCCCATAGCCTGCGGCGCTCGAGTCCCCGAGCAGCGCGATGCTGATGGGGCGTCCCGGATGCCGTGCTCCGTACCACCCGGTCGGGGAGGGTGCCACCGGCATCTTGACCTGGTGCGTCGCCCGGACGGCAAGCGCCGCTTCCGCGACGAGGACCCCGGCGAACGCGGCCGTCGCGGCCAGAACTCCACCGCCGGCGTACGCGGTCTTGCGAGCCAGACTCTTCTTCGCCACGGGGACCACTCTAAAGTCTTTGCCCCACTACCGGGCACTCAGTATCGGGATATAGGGGATCTCACCTAGTGGACATACGCTGTCGGCATGGAGTACGTGGACTCGCTTCTCGACCTTATCGGCAACACTCCGCTCGTGCGGCTGGGGCGTGCACTGGACGGCGCCGGGGCGTCGAAGCCCGGTGCTGGACCGCTGGTTCTGGCCAAGGTGGAATACCTCAACCCGGGCGGTTCGGTGAAGGACCGCATCGCCACCCGGATGATCGAGGCGGCCGAGGCGTCCGGTGAGCTGAAGCCCGGCGGGACGATCGTCGAGCCCACTTCCGGCAACACCGGTGTCGGCCTGGCGATGGTCGCCCAGCAGAAGGGTTACAAGTGCATCTTCGTCTGCCCTGACAAGGTCAGCGAGGACAAGCGCAACGTGCTCAAGGCCTACGGCGCCGAGGTCGTCGTCGCGCCCACGGCCGTGCCGCCGGAGCACCCCGACTCCTACTACAACGTCTCCGACCGGCTCGCCTCGCAGCCCGGGGCCTGGAAGCCGAACCAGTACGCCAACCCCAACAACCCGCGCTCCCACTACGAGGAGACCGGCCCCGAGATCTGGCGCCAGACGGAGGGGAAGATCACCCACTTCGTGGCCGGTGTCGGCACCGGCGGCACGATCTCCGGGATCGGCCGCTACCTCAAGGAGCAGAACCCGGACGTCCAGGTGATCGGCGCCGACCCCGCCGGGAGCGTCTACTCCGGTGGCAGCGGTCGGCCCTACCTGGTCGAGGGTGTCGGTGAGGACTTCTGGCCGGAGACGTACGACCGCGATGTCGCCGACCGGATCATCGAGGTCTCCGACGCCGACTCCTTCGCCTACACCCGCAGGCTCGCCCGCGAGGAGCAGATGCTCGTCGGTGGCAGCGCCGGCATGGCTGCGTACGCCGCCAAGCAGCTCGCCGCGGAGCTGGCCGGCACGCCGGAGGGCGAGAACGCCGTGATCGTCGTGCTGCTGCCCGACTCCGGGCGCGGTTACCTGACCAAGGTGTTCAACGACGAGTGGCTGGCGCAGTACGGCTTCGCGACCGGTGAGGTCGGCAAGCAGACCGTCGGCGACGTGCTGCGCGGCAAGTCGGGCCGGCTGCCCGACCTGGTGCACACCCACCCCGGCGAGACGATCGCCGAGGCGGTGCACATCCTGCAGGAGTACGGCGTCTCGCAGATGCCCGTCGTCCGCGCCGAGCCGCCGATCGTGGCCGCCGAGGTCGCGGGCTCGGTCTCGGAGCGGACCCTGCTGGAGGCCCTGTTCACCGGCAAGGCCAAGCTCACCGACTCCGTCGAGGAGCACATGTCCCCGCCGCTGCCCTCGATCGGCTCCGGCGCCGACGCGCACGACGCCGCCCACACCCTGGGCTCCTCCGACGCGCTGCTGGTGCACGAGGACGGCAAGCCCGTCGGTGTCCTGACCCGCCAGGACCTGCTCTTCTTCCTGACCAGCGCCTGAGGCCCGAGTAGCGGTGGGGGACCGCGTACGTCATGATTCGTCGTCATGATGGCGAACCCCCACCGCCGAAGCGGAGCCAGAGGCGTTTCTTGCGGCCGAAGTGGAGCCCGAGGAATTTCTGGGCGCCTTGCAACGATTGCTGCGGCCTCTGTGATCACTGTGTTCTCCCTGACCGCATGTGGCGGCGGCGAGAGCAGCGGCGGTAGCGATCGGCCGAGCATCGGCGACATCGAGGGACAGATCACCCAGAGCAGCGGCGACCAGGTGAGCGAGAAGCAGGCCACGTGCCTGGCGAAGACCTACTACGAGTCGGACCTCTCCGACGAGGCGGTACGCCTTCTGGTCGAGGCCGAGGACGTCTCCACGATCAGCCCGGAGGATCTCTCGAAGGCGGACCAGAAGGCCAGCAAGGAGCTCTACGAGCCGCTGGTGAAGTGCCTGTCGCCGGCTGAGTAGTCGCCGTTCGGCGCCGGTCGTAGCCAGGTGTTGGCCACCCGGGCGAGGTCCTCGCGACCGGAGACCCCGGTCTTGCGGCTGATGTTGTGCAGGTGGGTCTCCACGGTGCGGGTGCTCATCTCGAGGTCCGCGGCCAGCGAGGCGGTGGTGGGGCCCTCGGGCAGCAGCCGGAGCACCTCGCTCTCCCGCCCGGAGAGCCCGATATGGGTTGCCGCGCGACGGAACATTCCGGCTCGGCTGCCGGAGATCTCGGAGCGCTCCCACGCGATGTCGAGCGTCTCGGCGGCGCCGGCCAGGTCGCCGGCCTCACGCTGCAGGATCGCCAGGGAGATCGCGGCCCTGGTCACGAACACGAGGGCGCCGGCATCGGCGAGCTTC
The DNA here is from genome assembly GCF_044767415.1 of Nocardioides sp. NPDC101246. Taxonomy (NCBI): domain Bacteria; kingdom Bacillati; phylum Actinomycetota; class Actinomycetes; order Propionibacteriales; family Nocardioidaceae; genus Nocardioides; species Nocardioides sp. NPDC101246. The sequence goes on along the minus strand of NZ_JBIWNX010000003.1, from coordinate 399,341 downwards.
ACGATCGCCTCGCGGAGGCCGTCGATGTCGCCGGCCGCGGTGGTCGCGGCGTACGCCCCCATGCCCTGCAGCAGCGGGCTCTCGGTGCCGGCCGCGAGGCCGGCGGCCCGGGTGATGTGCTTGTTCTCGTTGGCGCCGCGCTCGACCGCCTCCACGGCGAGGAAGATGCCACCGGTGATGTAGCCGGCGTCGAGTCGCTGGCCGACGAGCTCGCACAGCTCCTTGAGGCTCGGCATCCGGCCGCTGGCAGGCGCCATGATGCTGGCCACCATCCCGGGCCAGGGACCGAAGGCGACCTTCGCGCCGCCGATCTGGGAGGCGAGGCTGCGGGCGTACTCCGGGCGGCCCTGCGCCATCGCGATCTCGGCGCCGAGGGTCAGGATGCCGGTGTGGGCGACGTCGCGGTAGGCGGCGACGCTCGAGGAGGAGAGGCTCTGGAACGCGGCCTGGCTCGCCTCGGTCAGTCGGCCAGCGATGCTCAGACCGAGTACGCAGAGGTAGGCGTGCGCCTGGATGAGCATGGCGCTCGAGCTCTGGTTGGCGGCCTCGAGCTGATCGCGGGCGAAGTCGATGCCGCGCTCCAGGTCGCCGCCGAGCATGTCGGCGAGGCCGATGAGGAAGGCATGCAGCCCTGCGGGCTGCGGGTTCTGTGGGCGCTGGGTCTCCAGCAGGTTGCGCGCCTGCTCGACCATCCCGGCGGCGAGGAGGCGCTCGGCGGCGACGACGCCGAGCATCTCCGGGCCGACCGTGTCGCGCGGGTCGGGCTCGACCGTGGGTACCTCGGGGACGTACTCCGTCTGGAACTGCAGATGGGCGCGGGAGGCCTCGAGCGTCGCGGCGAAGGTGGGCAGCCGCTTCAGCCCGTCGTCGAGCACCGCCTTGGCGGCGTTCAGGTCTCCCAGCTCGACCGCCTTCCAGGTGGCGAACCAGGCCAGCATCCAGGCCGACTCCTGGGTGTCGGTCAGCTGCGTGCGCCGCTCGACCTCCTCGATCTGGTCCCTGGGCGCGGCCGTGTTGCGGAGCGCGACCAGCAGCGGCAGCGCCGTCTCCGCCGAGGGCGTCTCGGTCCAGGACCGGCGCGCGCGGGTCACCTCGTCGGCCATCTGGCGCAGCGAGCGCTGGTGGAGGACGGCGGCGTCGGCGCCTCGAGGCCGGTGGGTGGCGTAGTCGAGGAGCGGTTGCTCGGCGGCGAGGTGGTTGCGGGCGATCACCAGCCCGAACGCCGAGCCCTCGGTGATCAGGTAGTCGCCGATGAGCGGCGGGTAGAGGCCCACGACCCCGCTGCCCGGGCCGTCCTCGCTGTGTCGCGCCAGGCCGTGGGCGAAGAGCGAGTCGAGCACGTTGCGCTCGAGCAGCTTCTCCGCCTCGTCCAGCGGCACCGGCCCGGTCACCGCGAGCGCGGTGGCGCCGTCCCAGGCGTCCTGGTCGAGCCCGGCGACGAGCGGCTCGACGGCCGAGGCCAGCTCCGGAGCCCAGCCCGTACGCCGCGGCAGCCGCCACAGCCCGTCGAGCTGCTCCAGCACCCCTGCCCGCGGCCCGACCGTGGCGATGGCCCGGACCAGGCCGAGTAGGCCGCCGGTCGCCATCGCGATCCGGGCCAGGGACCCAGCCTCCACCGGGCCGCCGAGGATCTCCCGGCACACTTCGTGCACCTCGTCGACCTCGAGCGCGGGGGAGCGCACCTGGACCGACGGGGCGACGCCGAGCATCAGCGTGTTCTCGGCGACGGGGTGCTGATGGCGGCTGCTGGTCACGGCCAGGAGTCGTCGCTGGCGGTGGATGTTGCGCAGGGCGCCGACCGAGTAGGTGTCGAGCGCGTCGGCGTCATCGACCACCAGCACAGTGCCGTTGCCGAGTTGTTTGCTCAGCGCCGTGGTCATCTCGCCGACGGTGCGGCGGGGGCCGGTGGGGGTCGCGCTGCCGATGCCGGCTGCGGTCAGCGCGGCGAACGGCTCGTTCTGCCAGGCGCGGTGGCCGCTGATCTGGAGCACGGACCGGCCCTCGTCCTCGAGGCGGTTGGCGACCAGGGAGCAGAGCTCGCTGCGACCGGATCCGCGGGGTCCGACCAGATGGACGCTCAGGCCCGCACCGACGTAGTCGATGACCTCGTCGACGACCCGCGCGAGGACACCTTCGCGATCCGACATGCTCACCCCCCAACCTCAAGGTACATCCAAATGCATACCCGATTTTCTGTGGAGGCGCTGTATCGCCCGCGTATTAGGTCAACTGATACGCAGGTTACCTGTTTACAGTACGTAAACAGTCCGCCCGAGACCGCAACGTCTGGCCCCGGATGATGAGATAGTGATCTCACGGGCTGAGGTTCACCTAGGCCTGTGCACCACTGAGTGACACCAGGTCGCCGCAACAGCTCCCCCATCTGCTTGCGGTCCTGGTGACACGAAGACCTAGAGAGCCCGGCCGTCCCGGACTCGAGGTCGCGATCATCCCCCCGCGGTCGTGACCTCGAGCCCAGGGCGGCCGGGTTTCTTCGTGTCCGCTACCGGCCGAGGTGCGGTGGCTCACAAGAAACGAACCCCCGTCGGAGGGGGTGCTGAGGTGCATGAGACAGCAGTGACATAGTGACTGACGTGGACAGCGTCCTGGAGTTAGCCAGGTGGCAGTTCGGCATCGTGACCGTCTACCACTTCCTGTTCGTCCCGCTCACGGTGGGACTCACCATGCTCGTCGCCGTGCTGGAGACGATCTGGCTGCGTACGAAGAACCCTGAGTGGCTTCGGCTGACGAAGTTCTTCGCGAAGCTCTTCCTGATCAACTTCGCGCTCGGTGTGGTCACCGGGATCGTGCAGGAGTTCCAGTTCGGGATGACCTGGTCGGACTACTCCCGCTTCGTCGGGGACGTCTTCGGGGCTCCGCTGGCGATCGAGGCGCTGCTCGCCTTCTTCTTGGAGTCGACCTTCCTCGGCCTGTGGATCTTCGGCTGGGACAAGCTGCCGCGGGCGCTGCACAACGCGTGCATGTGGATCGTGCACCTTGGCACCCTGGCGTCGTCGTGGTTCATCCTGGCGGCCAACTCCTGGATGCAGCACCCGGTCGGCTACAAGTTCAACGAGGTCACCGGCCGCGCCGAGCTCACCGACTTCTGGGCGGTGATGTTCAACAAGGTGCAGCTGGGCACGTTCCCGCACGTCATCCTCGCGGCGTACCTGACCTCGGCCGCCTTCATGCTCGGCATCCTGGGCTGGCTCTACCTGCGCCGCCCGGGACGCGACGGGTCTGAGCGGCCGATGTACCGGCGCGGGATGGTGCTGGCGGCCTGGATCATGGTCTTCTCCGGCATCGGTGTGGCGGTCTCGGGTGACATCCAGGGCAAGATCATGACCGAGGTGCAGCCGATGAAGATGGCGGCCGCGGAGGCGCTGTGGGAGACCTCCGACTCGTGCGCGCCGTTCTCGGTGCTCACCATCGGCACCCGCGACGGGAAGCACGAGAAGTGGGCGCTCGAGGTGCCCTGCGTGCTCTCCTTCCTCGGCACCGGCACCTTCGACGGCAAGGTCGAGGGCATCTACGACCTGCAGGAGAAGTACCGCGAGAAGTACGGGTCGACCCCGGGCGCGACCTACTACTCGCCCGGCGACTACACCCCCAACATCCCGGTCACCTACTGGACCTTCCGCTGGATGATGGGCCTCGGCGTCGTCGGCAGTCTCGTCGGGCTGGCGGTCCTGTGGCTGACCCGCCGGGGACGTACGCCTTCGGGGCTGGTCGGACGGGTGCTGCCCGCGCTGGCGATCTCGGCGCCGGTGATGGTGCTGCTGGGCAACTCGATGGGCTGGATCTTCACCGAGATGGGGCGTCAGCCCTGGGTGGTCTTCGGCGTCCTGACCACCGCCAACGGCGTCTCGCCGGGCGTCGAGCCGTGGGAGGTGTGGATGTCCTTGATCGGGTTCACGCTGCTCTACGCCGTGCTCGCGGTCGTCGAGGTCGGGCTGCTCGTCAAGTATGTGAAGAAGGGTCCGGACCCGTTCGTCGAGCCACCCGACCCCTCCCTGCGCGGCTCCGACTCGGATGCCGACGAGCCGATGAACTTCGCGTACTGAGGAGCGACTGATGGAACTCACGACTGTCTGGTTCTGCCTCATCGCGGTGATGTGGATCGGCTACTTCGTCCTGGAGGGCTTCGACTTCGGCGTCGGGATGCTGCTCCCCGTGCTGGCTCGCGACGACCGCGAGCGGCGCGTCATGATCAACACGATCGGGCCGGTCTGGGACGGCAACGAGGTCTGGCTGATCACAGCGGGCGCGGCAACGTTCGCGGCGTTCCCGGAGTGGTACGCCACCCTGTTCTCCGGCTTCTACCTGCCGCTGTTCGTGATCCTGATCGCCCTGATCGTGCGTGGCGTCGCCTTCGAGTATCGCCACCAGCGACCCTCGGTCACCTGGGCCGGCTGGTGGGACCGTGCGGTGATCTTCGGCTCCTATGTCCCGGCGTTCCTGTGGGGCGTGGCCTTCGCCAATATCGTGCGCGGGGTGCCGATCGACGCCGACTTCGAGTTCACGGGGACGGTGCTGACGCTGCTCAACCCCTACGGGCTGTTGGGTGGGCTGGTGACCTTGTCGCTCTTCGTGACCCACGGGGCGATGTTCATCGCGCTCAAGACCGACGGCGAGATCCGCGGCCGGGCTCGTGCGCTGGCGCTCAAGGTCGGGGTCGTCGCGGCCGTGCTGGCCGTCGTGTTCCTGGTCTGGACCCAGGTGCTGACCGGCAACCTCGGCACCGCTGTCCTCTTCGTCGTGGCGGCGCTCGCGCTCGTGGGTGGGCTGGCGGCCGCGTACGTCGGTCGCGAGGGGTACGCCTTCGCGGGCACCTTCCTCGCGATCGGGCTGGCCGTGGCGGGGCTCTTCGTGGGGCTCTTCCCCGACGTGATGCCCTCGTCCACCGACGTCGCGAACTCGCTGACCACGACGAACGCGGCGGCGACGCCCTACACGCTGAAGCTGATGACCATCACCGCGGCCGTGTTCGCGCCGCTCGTGCTGGCCTACCAGGCCTGGACGTACTGGATCTTCCGCAAGCGCATCTCGATCCATCACATCCCCGCCGCTCATTGACATGCGCCCGAACGACCCACGACTGCGCGCCCAGCTGTCGGTAGCCCGCCGGCCGCTGGCCGTGGTCGTGGCCGCCGGGGTGCTGGGGGCGGTGCTGCTGATCGTCCAGACGTACGCCGTCACCGGACTGCTCATCTCAGCGATCCGCGGCACGGGGTCGGTGAGCGGCTGGGCCCTGGTGGTCGTGGCCGTCTTCGCCGGGCGGGCCGTCGTCGGGGTCGTCTCCGACGTGGCCGGTGCCCGGGCGGCCGGTGACGTCGGGGCGGACCTGCGGCGCCGGGTGGTCGGGGCGATCCTGCGTGGCCGGTCGGGGAGCTCGGGCTCGCTCTCGGCGCTGGCCACGCGCGGGGTCTCCGCGGCCGAGCCGTATCTGACGCGCTACGTGCCGGCGCTGGTGCTGGCGTGCGTGCTGCCCGTCATGGTGCTCGCGGTGATCGCGTGGACCGACCCGCTCAGCGGTCTCATCGTGGGGCTCACGTTGCCGCTGATCCCGATCTTCGGGGTGCTGGTCGGGCTGGCCACGCGTGACCAGGCGGCCAGCCAGTGGCGGGCGATGTCGGCCCTGGCCGGTCACTTCCTCGACGTGATGAAGGGCCTGCCGACGCTCGTCGCCTTCGGGCGGGCGCCGGCGCAGTCCCGGGTCATCGCCACGATCACCGACCGCTACCGCCGCCGCACCCTCGAGACCCTGAAGATCGCGTTCGCCTCCTCGGCCGTGCTCGAGCTCGTCGCCACCATCTCCGTCGCCCTGGTGGCGGTGATCATCGGCGTCCGGCTCGCCGCCGGCTCGGTCGACCTGCAGACGGCTCTCGTGGTCCTGCTGCTGGCCCCCGAGGCCTACTGGCCGCTGCGGCGCATGGGTTCGGAGTTCCACGCCGCCGCCGAGGGTACGGCCACCCTCGAGGCCACCGCCGGTATGAGTCGGTTGAGCCCGGCGAGCGCCAGCGAGCCGGTGTCGAAACCAACACGGTCCGCGGCGCTCCGTCTGGTCGACGTCTCGGTCACCTATCGCGACCGCGAGCGGCCCGCGCTGGCGCCGATCTCGGCGACGGTCCCCGATCGAGGGATCACCGCGATCGTCGGCCCGAGCGGTTGCGGGAAGTCCACGTTGCTGGCGACGATCGCGGGCCTCCACGAGACGTACGCCGGCACCGTCGAGCTCGACGGAGCGACCCCGGCCGCGGGCGACGAGTGGCGGCGACGGTTCGCCTATCTGCCCCAGCGTCCGGTGTTCGTCAGCGGGACCATCGCCGACAACCTCCGGCTGGGGTCGCCGGAGGCGAGCGAGAGCGACCTGTGGCACGTACTCAAGCGGGTCGCCCTGGCCGACCGGATCGCCGAGCTCCCCGGCGGTCTCGGTGCCGACCTGGCCGAGGACGGCCGCTCCCTCTCGGCCGGCGAGCGAGCCCGGCTGGCGCTGGCCCGCGTCGTACTCTCCGATCGTTCCTGGGTCCTCCTCGACGAGCCGACCGCACACCTCGACCCCGACACCGAGCGGATCATCGCCGAGACCGTCGCCGACCTCGCCCGCGACCGAGCCGTCGTCCTCGTGGCCCATCGCCCGGCCCTCATCGACATCGCCGACCAGGTCATCACCCTCTCCGCCGAGGCGTCACTCGCGCTGGCCGAGGCGTCGCCCGCGCTGGCCGAGGCGTCGCGTACGTCGGCCGAGAGGGCAACCGCTGACGCTTCGGCCGACGCGCCTGACGCTTCGAGCGACGTACGTGACGCCTCGGCCGACGTACGTGACGCCTCGGCGCGGAGGGCGCTGTGGGGGTCGGCGGTGGTCGGTGGGCTGAGCTGGGCGTCTGGGGTGGCGCTGACGGCGCTGGCGGGATGGCTGATCATCAAGGCCTCCTACCACCCGGTGATCATGACGCTGGTCGCCGCGATGGTGGGGGTGCGTACGTTCGGGATCGCGCGGCCGGTGCTGCGTTACCTGGAACGGTTGTGGTCGCACGACAGCGCGCTGCGGCTGCTGGCCAGGCGACGGGTGGAGATCTACGACGCGCTGGTGCCGTTGGTGCCCGGCGCGCTCCCCGGTCGCCGGGGAGACGTCCTGGCCAGCGTCGTCGACGACGTCGACGCGGTGCTCGACGAAGAGCTGCGAGTGCGGCTGCCGATCCGGGAGTACGCCGTCGTGGCGGCCCTCGCGGTCTTGGCGACCCTGCTCATCGACCCGGTCGCCGCGGCCTTCACGACGGCCACGGTGCTGGCGGCGGGCGCCGCCTTCGGGATCGCGTACGCAGGCGCGGCACGCGCCGAGCACATCTCGGTCACGGTGCGGGCACAGGTGTCCGAGCAGGTGGTCGAGGCGACCCAGACGGCGACCGAGCGCCGGATGTGGCAGGCCGGTGAGCCCGTGCTGAAGACCCTCGACGACCTGGCCGGCACCGCCACCCGGGCGACCATGACAGCCGCGTCGGCCTCCTCGCTGGCCAAGGCCGTCGTGCTCGTCGCCGCCGGCGGGGCGGTCGCCGCGACCGCTGCCTACGCGACCGTCGGCGACGGCCCGATGCTCGCGCTGCTCACCCTGGTCCCGCTGGCGCTCGCCGAGCCCGCGGCGACCCTCGCCGACGCCGGCGCGGCCCGGGCCCGCACCCGTGCCGCGCAGCGCCGTCTCGACGACCTCACCAGCCGCCCGCCGGCGGTCCAGGCCCCGGAGCACCCCGAGCAGCCCGCCGACGACACCACGATCACGGTCACCGACGTCACCGTCCACCCCGGCGGCGGCCTGGCCGTCGAGATCCCCGACCTGCACGTCGAGCCGGGCGCGCGGATCGGCATCGTCGGTCCCTCCGGCTCCGGGAAGAGCACCCTGGCCGCGCTGCTGCTGCGCTTCCTCGACCCGGACACCGGCACGATCACGCTCGGCGGCCGGTCGACCCGCGACCTGGCCCCACAGGACGTACGGAAGATCGTCGGTCTCGTCGACGACGACCCGCACGTGTTCGCCTCCAGCCTCGTCGAGAACGTGCGCCTGGCCCGGCCCGAGGCCACCGACGACGAGGTCGAGCAGGCGATCCGGCGCGCCCATCTCGGAGACTGGCTCGATGCCCTTCCCGCCGGACTGGGGACCAGGCTCGGCGACGGCGCCGCCGAGGTCTCCGGAGGTGAACGAGCAAGGCTCGCGGTGGCGAGGTCCCTGCTGGCAGGGCACAAGGTCCTGGTTCTGGATGAACCTTTGGCTCATCTGGACACCGCGACCGCCGCGTCGCTGGCGCGTGAGGTGCTCGCGCGGGAGGATGGCGCGACAGCTGGCGCAGAGCCAGGCGCAGAGCCTGGTCCGCATGGCGGCACGAAAGCCGTAGTGTGGATGACTCACACATCGACCGGACTGGGGCTGACCGATACCGTGGTCTCCCTTCAACGAATGGGGGAAGTGAGACGGTGTTGACCGAGACAAGGACGATCCGGGTCTACCTGCTCGACGACCACGAGGTCGTGCGCCAAGGGTTGACGACGCTGCTCGACAGTCATGACGACATCGCGGTCGTCGGCCAGGGCGGCACCACCGCCCAGGCACGCGAGGACATCGACCGTCTCCGGCCGGACGTATGCGTCCTGGACGCTCGCCTGCCCGACGGCTCGGGGATCGAGGTGTGCCGTGAGGTCCGTGCGGCCTACCCCGAGATGCTCGCGCTCATCCTGACCTCCTATGACGACGACGAGGCGCTCTTCTCGGCGATCATGGCCGGGGCCAAGGGGTACGTCCTCAAGGACATCCGCGGCAACGACCTGGTCGAGGCGATCCGCACCGTCTCCGGCGGCGGCTCGCTGCTCGACCCGCTGATGACCGCGAAGGTCATGGAGAAGATGCGCAACCCCGATGGTGAGTCGCCGCAGATGCAGGCGCTCACGCCCCAGGAGAAGCGCCTGCTCGCGCTCATCGGCGAGGGCCTGACCAACCGGGAGATCGCCGGGCGGATGTTCCTGGCCGAGAAGACGGTCAAGAACTACGTCTCCAGCATCCTGGCCAAGCTCGGTGTGCAGCGGCGCACGCAGGCGGCGCTGATGGCCAAGGAGCTCCTCCACCCCCGCAAGGGCAACTGAGGCTCAGACCCCAGCGGTGATCGGCACCTGCCAGATCAGCTCGGTGCCGCTGGGGGAGCGCGGGCCGATCTCGAGCTGACCGCCGAGCTGGACCGCGCGGACGCGGGCGTTCTTCAGCCCGCTCTCCTCGGCCTCGTCGGGGACGCCGCTGCCGTCGTCGCGTACGACCAGCCTGATCTCGTCGTCCTCAAGGGTGAGCTCGATCTGGGCGCTGTGGGCCTGGGCGTGCCGGGCGAGGTTGGAGACCGCCTCGCGCAGCACCGGGAGCAGGTGGTTGCGGACCGCCTCGGGCACGGCGGTGTCGACCGGCCCGGTGATCTTGATCTCCGGGGTGAAGTCCATGACGCCCGCGTACTCGCGGATGACGTCGCGCACCTGGGCCCGCAGCGAGGAGGCGTCGTGGTTGCTGAGGTCGAAGATGGAGCCGCGTACGTCCTTGATGGTCTGGTCCAGCGCGTCGACCTGCTCCGAGAGCCGCTTGGGCAGGTCCTCGACCCGCTGCGGGTTGCGGCCCAGGGTCTCGAGCTGGAGCCCGATCGCGAAGAGGCGCTGGATGACCACGTCGTGCAGGTCGCGGGCGATCCGGTCGCGGTCGGTGATGACGGCGAGGTCGGCCCGGTCCTCGACCGCACGGAGGCGGTCCAGGGCGAGAGCGGCCTGGCCGGCGAAGCCGAAGAAGAGCTCGCGCTCGTGCTCGTCGTGAGCGGCACAGGCCTTGTCGTAGATCGCCAGCAGGGCGCCGCGGCCCGCCAGCGAGGAGCGCACCGGAGCGACCACGACATGGAGCCCGTCGACCTCGAGGTCGAGCGGCTCGACGATGCGTCGGTCGATCAGCAGCGGGACCTTCTCGGTCACCGCCCGGACCCGCTCCTCCTGACCGGGTGCGGCAGCGACACCGGAGACGAGACCGTGCTCGATGCGGGTGCCGGCGCCGACCCCGATCGCGCGCATCAGCGGAAGCGCGGTCTCGCACATCCGCTCGAGCGCGACCAGGTGGTCCAGCGGCGGGGTCAGGGCACGGCTGAGCTCGGCGCTCGCCTCGAGCCACTTGCGGCGCTGCTCGCTGAGCTCGAGCTCGCGCACCCTGTCGATCTGGGCGCCGGCGGCGCGGGCGAGGGCGACGACGAGCTGCTCGTCGTGGCTGGTGAAGTCGGCACCGCCGACCTTCTCGGACAGCAGCAGGTGGCCGAAGTCGTGCTTGTCGATGCGCAGCGGCACCTCGATGAACCTGCGCTTGCCGGGGTCGCCCGTACGCAGCGCGTGGTTGCCGCCGCCCTCAGAGGTGCGGGGTGTGACCAGCAGGAGAGGCTCGGGAGCGGTGGCTCCCCGGGGCCGGGTCGTCGATTCCGGCTCGCCGTCGTCCTCGACGTCGACGTCGACGCGAGCCCGGCGGCCCCGGGTCCTGCCCACGACCTGCAGCGTCGGCTCCTGCTGATTGCCGTAGGTGATCAGGTTCTGCAGCTCACCGTCGAGGCCGAGGACGCCGAGGGCGCCGTAGCTCGCTCCGGTCAGCTCGCAGGCGGAGCGGGTGATTCTCTCGAGCATGGCGTTCAGGTCGAGCTCGCCCGACATCGCGATGACCGCGTCCAAGAGCGAGCGCGCCGATGGCTCGAGACCGGTCAGGTCCTCGGTCGCGTCAGTGGTCACTTGTCAGAGTCTGTCGTGCCGGACCCGGTCGCGTCCACATATCGGCAACAGTTTCTCCACTGTCTGCCTCAAACTCACCCGAATGCTTGCGTTTGCTCATTGATCCGCGACGTCGCCGTCGACGTAGAGCCACCGCCCGGCACGCACCTCGAACCGGCTGTGCTCGGCGAGCACCCCGTCACCCGACGGTGCCTGGTAGGACGCCCGGAACGCCACCCAGCCGTGGGTGTCGTCGTCGAGCCCGGAGCCCTCGATCTCCAGCCCCGTCCAGGTCAGCCGCGCGTCGGGTGCGGCCACGCCCAGGTCATCGGGGCGGGTCCCCGGATGCCAGGTGCGGAAGATGTAGTCCCAGTCCCCGAGGGCGTACGCCGCATAGCGGCTGCGCATCAGCTCCTCCGGCGTCTCGGCCAGGGCGCCGCCGCGGTGCAGCCGGTGGCAGCACAGCGCATAGCGTCGGCCGCTGCCGCACGGGCACTCCTGGGGCAGGGGCGAACCGTTGGCGGTGCTGCCGAAGGGGGACATGCGCCCATTGTGTACCGGAAAGGGCGCATTCTCGTCGTGGGCCCGGAGCGCCCCGACTATGGTGTGGGGGTGGCTCTCAGGCGCATACGGCTCGGGACGGCGGGGGTGCTTCGGTGACGGATGTGAGCATCTGTCTGCTGGGCCCGCTCATCGTCACGCGCGCAGGCGAGCCCGTAGAGGTCCCGGGACGACGCCCGCGCACGCTCCTGGCGCTGCTGGCTCTGGAGGCCGGCACCCCGGTCTCCGCCGACCTGCTCGCCGACCGGATCTGGGGCGAGGAGCTCCCCGACAACCCGCGTGGCAGCCTGCACACCTACATCGGGCGGCTGCGTCGTGTGCTCGGCAAGGAGGTCGTACGCCGCGCCGCCGGCGGTTACATCCTCGACCTGCCCCGTTCCTCGGTGGATGCGCTCGCCTTCATCGACCTGCTCGACGCGGCCGAGGGCCTCGAAGCCTATGACCGGCTCGAGGAGGCCATCGAGCTGTGGCGCGCCGAGCCGTTCGACGAACCCGCCGGTGAGTCGCTGGCCGAGCGCACCCGTCCGTGGCTGGTCGACCGCTACCTCGCGGCGCTGGAACACCGTGCCGAGCTCGACATCGCCGCCGGGCGGGCCGTGAAGGCGGTCGCCGAGATCCGCCGGGTGGTCGGCGATCATCCGCTGCGCGAGTCCCTGTGGGTCGTGATGCTGGACGCACTCGACGCCGCGGGGCGTACGGCCGAGGCGCTGGAGGCCTATGAGGAGGTCCGGGCTCGGCTGGCCGACGAGCTCGGCGCCGACCCCGGCGCGGAGCTGCGCTCCACGTTCACCCGGCTGCTGGCCGGCTCCTCGCCGGCCCCGGACGTCGAGGCCTCCCAGGGTCAGGCGACCGTGCCCGCGCAGCGCGTCTCGGAGGAGGACACGGTCCCGAGGCAGCTCCCGGCCGACATCCCCAGCTTCTCCGGTCGCGAGGCCGAGCTCCGGCTGCTCGACGCGGTGACGATCTTCCATGACGCCGGCTGGCCGAGCGTGGTCGCCGTGCACGGCATCGGTGCGGTGGGCAAGACCGCGTTCGCGGTGCACTGGGCTCGTGCCCGCACCGAGCACTTCCCTGACGGTCAGCTCTTCATCGACCTGCGCGGATTCGGGCCGGGCGAGCCGCTCTCGCACGCCCAGGCGCTCACCACCCTGCTCATCGGGCTCGGCGTCGACGCCGCCTCGGTGCCGTCCGAGGTGGACGCGGCATCGGCCCTGCTGCGTACGACCCTCGCGCAGCGGCGCATGCTGCTCATGCTCGACAACGCTCGCGACTCCACCCAGGTGCGACCGCTGCTGCCGGGTGGTGACTCGCTGGTGCTGGTGACCAGCCGGAGCCAGCTGCGTGGCCTGGCGACCAGGGAGGGCGCCCGCCGGCTCGCGCTGGACACGCTCGCCCCGGCGGAGTCGGCGGCCTTCCTGAGGCAACGGCTCATCGACCGGGCAGCCGACGACGCGGACGTACGTGCCCTGGCGGAGAGGTGTGGGCACCTGCCGCTGGCTCTTGCCGTCGCGGCCGAGCGCTGCAGCCGCTACCCCGATCTCCCGCTGACCGACCTGGTCGCCGAGCTCGACGGCGAGACCAGCCGGCTGGCGGCGCTGGAGGCACCGCTCGACCCCATCTCCGACCTGCGCGCGGTCTTCTCCTGGTCCTACGACTCCCTCGACGAGGAGTCGCGGCGTGCCTTCCGCCTCCTGGGTCTTCGCCCGGGTCACGAGATCGGGATGCCCGCGATGGGGGCGCTCTTCGCCGTCGACATCGCCGCCGCCCGCCGTCTGGTCGACAAGCTGGTCGACGCCAACCTCGTCCGCGAGCACCGCCCCGGACGCTTCGTGCTCCACGACCTGATCCGCGACTACGCCCTGGAGATGGGCTCCGAGGAGGAGTCCGGCGAGGCGCTGCTGCGGTTGGTGAGCTGGTACACCCACTCCCTGGTCGCTGCCTCCGAGGCCGACGGCCGGTCCTTCCGGCTGATGAGCCTCGACCCCGTCGTCGACGGGGTGACGCCATTGAGCTTCGCCACCTCGCAGCAGGCCCGCGCCTGGGGCGACCGGGAGTGGCTGACCATGGGTAGCGCCGTACGTCTCGCTGTGCGCGCGGGGCTACTGGGTCCCGCGTACCAGCTGGTCAACAAGATGTTCAGTCTCTCGATGCGGCACCCGCCCGCCGAGACCGTCCCCCTTCAGGAGCTCGGCCTCGACGCCGCCCTGCGCGCCGGTCAGAAGGTCGACGCTGCCTACATCCGCAACCAGTTCGGGATCAGCCGGGCGCGGGTCGGTGACCTGACCCGGGCGATCTCGGAGTTCCGTGGCGCCGCCGAGGTGTTCCGTGAGGCCAAGATCGCGGCCGGTCTGGAGATGGCGCTGTCCAACTGCGGCCAGGCGCTGAGCATGATCGGCTCCCTCGACGAGGCCGTCGCGGTCCTCGAGGAGGCGTACGCCGTCGCGGACGTGGCCGGGATGGACGACCGTGCCCGCGGCAGCCTGATCGGGCTGGCCGAGGTCTATGTCCGGATGGAGCGTTACGAGGACGCCGTGCGGCTGGTCGAGGACGAGATCGGCCAGGATCCCGTCGACGTCGACTCCTCCGCCTCGCCGCGGATGACCCTGGTCGACGCCCTGATCGGCCTGCGGCGCTACGCCGAGGCCGAGACCCATCTGCGGCTGGAGCTGACCCATCGCCTCGAGGAGCGCAACCGGTGGGGTGAGGCCAACGTCCTCGTACGCCGTGCCGTGATCGAGCGCGAGACCGACCGCGTCGCGCAGGCCCGGGCGACGCTCCACGAGGTCGTCGCGATCCTGGACGAGGTGGGGGAGCTGGACCGCACCGCGCTGACCCGGGAGCGCGTCGAGGATCTCCTCGCCAGCGTCGGGTCCTCCGCATCCGCGGATCGGGATGTCGACGCCGAGGCCGCCCAGGGGTTGAGCAGCGGCGTAGCGTTGCGTCCGTGACTGCCGCACCCACGATCAGCACCCTCGGCCAGCTGCGCGCCAGCGGCCACGTGTTCAAGTCGCTCCGCGAGGAGATCCGGGACAACCTGCTGGCGAAGCTGGCCGCCGGAGAGGACCCCTGGCCCGGACTGCACGGGTTGGAGGAGACCGTCATCCCGCAGCTCGAGCGCGCCCTGATCGCCGGCCACGACGTCGTCCTGCTGGGCGAGCGTGGTCAGGGAAAGACCAGGCTGCTGCGTACGTTGGTGGGACTGCTCGACGAATGGACCCCGGTCATCGAGGGATCCGAGCTCGGCGAGCACCCCTATGAGCCCGTCAGCGTGGGGTCCCAGCGGTTGGCCGCGACCGCCGGAGAGGCGTTGCCGATCGCGTGGAAGCACCGCTCCGAGCGCTACTCGGAGAAGCTGGCCACCCCGGACACCTCGGTCGCCGACCTGATCGGCGACGTCGACCCGATGAAGGTCGCCGAGGGACGCTCGCTCGGCGACCCGGAGACGATCCACTTCGGCCTCATCCCGCGCTCCCACCGTGGCATCGTCGCGATCAACGAGCTGCCCGACCTCGCCGAGCGGATCCAGGTCGCGATGCTCAACGTGATGGAGGAGCGCGACATCCAGATCCGCGGCTACGTGCTGCGGCTGCCGCTCGACCTGCTCGTGGTCGCCTCCGCGAACCCGGAGGACTACACCAACCGCGGCCGGATCATCACGCCGCTCAAGGACCGCTTCGGCGCCGAGATCCGCACCCACTACCCGCGCGAGCTCGCCGCGGAGATGGCGGTCATCCGGCAGGAGGCCGCCCTGGTCGCCGACGTACCCGACCACCTGCTCGAGATCCTCGCCGTCTTCACCCGCCACCTGCGGGCATCCTCCGCTGTCGATCAGCGTTCCGGGGTCTCGGCACGCTTCTCGATCGCCGGCGCGGAGACGGTTGCGGCCGCCGCGCTGCACCGCGCCACCGTGGCGGGGGAGCCCGATGCAGTCGCTCGTCTCGTCGACCTGGAGACGGCCGTCGAGGTCCTCTCCGGCAAGATCGAGTTCGAGTCCGGGGAGGAGGGCCGCGAGTCCGAGATCCTCACCCACCTGCTGCGAACGGCCATCGCCGAGACCGTCCGCAAGTCCTTCCGCGGCCTCGATTTCGCGCTCCTCATCGACGCCATCGAGGACGGCCGGATGGTCACCACCGGCACCAAGATCTCCGCCCGCTCCTTCCTGGAGGGCCTGCCGGTCCTGGGCGAGTCCGACCTCTACGACCAGATCGGCGACCGCGTCTACGAGGCCACCGGCGGCCCCAAGAACGACGGCCAGCTCGCCAGCGCCATCGAGCTCGCCCTGGAGGGCCTGTTCCTAGCGAGAAAGATCGGCAAGGACACGGCCGACGGAGAGACGATCTATGGCTGAGCTGGGAGGCGTCAGCCGGGTGTAACACGTCGTTCGTAGGACTACTCGCCCTATGGGAACGACCGGATAGACCTACGAACAGCGTGTTACACGCCTAGAGGAGCCACGATGAGCCGCTACAAGAAGTACGCCGGGGGTGACCCGCTCGCCCCGCCGGTGGACATCGCCGAGGCGCTGGACGCGATCGGCGAGGACGTGATGTCGGGCTACTCGCCCGAGCGGGCGATGCGGGAGTTCCTGCGGCGTGGGGGACAGGACCAGCGCGGGCTCGACGACCTGGCCCGGCAGGTCGCGGAGCGGCGTCGCGAGCTGCTACAGCGGCACAACCTCGACGGCACCCTCGAGCAGGTGCGTGAGCTGCTGGACAAGGCGGTCCTGGAGGAGCGCAAGCAGCTGGCCCGCGACGTCACCATGGACGACGGCGACCGGGCGTTCCGGGAGATGCAGATCGACAACCTCTCGCCGAACACCGCCGCCGCGGTCAGCGAGCTCGCCTCCTACGACTGGACCTCACGCGAGGCCCGCGAGGCCTACGAGGAGATCAAGGACCTGCTCGGCCGAGAGCTCCTCGACCAGCGGTTCAAGGGCATGAAGCAGGCCCTCGAAGGGGCCACCGACGAGGACCGCGAGGCGATCGCGCAGATGCTGCGCGATCTCAACGAGCTCCTCGACAAGCACAACCGCGGGCAGGACACCCCCGAGGACTTCGACGAGTTCATGGCCAAGCACGGCCAGTACTTCCCCGAGAACCCGCAGAACATCGGCGAGCTGCTCGACACCCTCGCGCAGCGCTCGGCGGCCGCCCAGCGGATGCTCAACTCGATGTCGGCCGAGCAGCGACGCGAGCTGATGGAGCTCTCCCAGCAGGCCTTCGGGTCGCCGGCGCTGATGGAGCAGATGGCACAGCTCGACGCCAACCTGCAGGCAGCACGGCCCGGCGAGGACTGGTACGGCTCCGAGGAGTTCGGCGGCGGCGAGGGCCTGGGCCTCGGTGACGGCACCGGCGTGCTGCAGGACATCGCCGAGCTCGACCAGCTCTCCGAGCAGCTCCAGCAGTCCTACGCCGGCTCGCGACTCGACGACATCGACCTCGACGCCCTCTCCCGTCAGCTCGGAGACCAGGCCGCGGTCGACGCGCGCACCCTGCAGGAGCTCGAGCAGGCGCTGCGTGACTCCGGCCAGCTCGAGCGGGGCTCGGACGGCGACCTCCGGCTGACCCCCAAGGCGATGCGGCAGCTCGGCAAGGCCCTGCTCCGCGACGTCGCCCAGCGGCTCTCCGGGCGGCAGGGCGAACGCGACCTGCAGCGCGCCGGCGCGGCGGGCGACCTCTCCGGCTCCTCACGGCCCTGGGCCTTCGGTGACACCGAACCCTGGGACGTACCTCGCACGATCACGAACGCCGTCATCCGCGAGGTCGGGGAGGGCCGGCGTGGACCCGGCGTCCGGCTGAGCGTCGACGACATCGAGGTCCAGGAGACCGAGGCGCGTACGCAGGCAGCGGTCGCGCTCTTGGTCGACACCAGCTTCTCGATGGCCATGGACGGCCGGTGGGTGCCGATGAAGCGCACCGCGCTGGCCCTGCACACCCTGATCAAGAGCCGTTTCCGCAACGACGACTTGCAACTGATCTCGTTCGGTCGCTATGCCCAGACGATGGAGATCGAGAAGCTGACCGCCCTCGACGCGATCTGGGACAAGGGCACCAACCTGCACCACGCGCTGCTGCTGGCCAACCGGCACTTCCGCAAGCACCCCGGCGCCCAGCCGGTGCTCCTGATCGTGACCGACGGCGAGCCCACCGCCCACCTGGAGCCGGGCGGTGACGTCTGGTTCTCCTACCCGCCGCATCCGGTGACGATCGCGCGGTCCGTCGAGGAGCTGGAGAACTCCCGTCGCCTCGGCGCCCAGACGACCTTCTTCCGCCTCGGTGAGGATCCCGGTCTCGCCCGCTTCATCGACTCCATGGCCCGCCGCGTCGAGGGCCGCGTCGTCGCGCCCGAGCTGGACGACCTCGGCGCCGCCGTCGTCGGCTCCTATCTCGGCGACAGGACTGCGCGGCGTACGTCGAACACCTACGGCGGCTATCCGGACGCGTTCGGTGGCCGGGGTTGGTGGGCCGGCTGAACGTTCACCGAGTTAACTCGGTGAGCATCCGGCCGCGTAGCCTGCGCTCGTGACCGAGGAGACGCTGAACGTACTTGCCCTTCTCGCTCTCGCGGCCCTGGCCGCCGGGTACGTGGACGCGGTGGTCGGTGGCGGTGGCCTGATCCAGCTCCCGGCGCTGATGCTGTTCCTGCCCGGTGCGGCCCCGGTGCAGATCCTGGCGACCAACAAGCTGGCCTCGGTCTTCGGCACCTCCGTCAGCGCCGCGACCTACTACCGGCGCGTGAGGCCCGATCCGAAGACCTTCGTCCCGCTCATGATCCTCGCTTTCATCGGCTCGGCCCTGGGTGCGGGGGTCGCTTCGTACCTTCCTGAGGAGGTCTTCGAGCCGATCGTCCTGGTCGCGCTCATCCTGGTCGGCGCGTGGGTGGTCTTCAAGCCGCAGCTCGGCGCGGCGACCAAGCTGAAGTTCCAGGGCCACCAGCACGTGATCGGCGCGATGGTCGTCGGGTTCGCGGTCGGCTTCTACGACGGTGCCCTCGGCCCCGGGACCGGCAGCTTCCTGGTGATCGGGCTCGTCGGTCTCCTGGGCTACTCCTTCCTGGAGGCGAGCGCGAAGGCGAAGATGGCCAACGTCGCCACCAACCTCGCCGCCCTGATGGTCTTCATCCCGCAGGGCGCCGTGCTGTGGAAGACCGGTCTGGTGATGGGTGTGTGCAACCTGATCGGCGGTTACCTCGGGGCGCGGACAGCGGTGGCGAAGGGCGCCGGGTTCGTACGCGTCTTCTTCATCGTCGTGGTCGCCGCGTTCATCATCCGCATCGGCGGCAGCGTGCTCGGACTGTGGTGACAGGGGCTATCGGGTGACCGACTATCTGACCATCGCCCGCGACGGTGCGGCCGAGATCGAGGAGAAGCGCTCCCGGTTCCTGTGCACGCTCGCCCGGGTCGAGGACGAGACCGACGCGCGGGCGGTGGTCGAGCGGCTGCGCAAGCAGCACTGGGACGCCAGGCATACCTGCTCCGCCTTCAGGATCGGCCCACCGCCCCAGCCCGTCGAACGCTCCAACGACGACGGTGAGCCGGCCGGCACCGCGGGCGCCCCGATGCTCGAGGTGCTCCGCGGCGCCGGAGTCTCGGACACGGTCGCCGTGGTGACCCGCTGGTTCGGCGGGAAGCTGTTGGGTGCCGGAGGACTGGTGAGGGCCTACTCGGACG
Source organism: Nocardioides sp. NPDC101246 (assembly GCF_044767415.1). Taxonomy (NCBI): domain Bacteria; kingdom Bacillati; phylum Actinomycetota; class Actinomycetes; order Propionibacteriales; family Nocardioidaceae; genus Nocardioides; species Nocardioides sp. NPDC101246. Next base: position 380,356 of record NZ_JBIWNX010000003.1, on the reverse strand, counting down.
CCGCCCGGACCGCGTTGGCGGAGGTCGGGACGGTGAGGCGAGAGCTCGTCCGGGAGTATTCGATCGAGGTTCCGTACGACGTCTCCGGCCGCCTCGAGACCGACCTTCGATCCTCCGGGGTGGCCGTCCTCGACATCACCTACGGGGCCGCCGTGACCCTGCGGATCGGGGCCCCGCCGACCGGGGAGAAACGCCTCGAAGCGCTCCTCGCCGAACTCACCGCAGGGGCGTCTGTGCTGGTCCCGGGCACGGACCAGTGGGTCGACCGTCCCTGACGTTTGGGACAATGGGTGGGTGAGCGACCATAGCGAGACGCCCGTGGAACTCCCTGATGGATGGACGACGAAGGTTCCAGACCTCGACGATCTGCCCGCACTTCTGAGGCTCCGAGCAGCCGACAAGACACCCTTCGAGGGGTCCGGAAAGGTCGACGCCGACGCCATCACCGGCGAGGTCGCCGGGCCCGCTTCCTGGACCCGCCAGCAGGTCGTCGCGGTCGACCCCGGCGGCGACATCCGCGCCTGGGCCATCGCCCACGACCGCGCCGCCGGCCGCACCCTCGTCTACCTCTATGTCGACCGCACCATCGCCCAGGCCGCCGAGGTCGCGGCCGGGCTCTACTCCTGGCTCGAGGACCAGGCCCGATCGATGGCCGTTTTGCGCGGCATCACCGAGTCCCACCTCGACGCCAGCCCGTTCGCCGACGACACCGTGCAGCGCGAATGGCTGGCCGCGGCGGAGTTCACCAACAAACGCACCTGGCTCCATATGAGCCGGCCCGTGCATCCCGACGAGGAGGTCCCGGCGCTGCGCGCAGGAGTCACCATCCGGCCGGTCGAGACCCACGAGAACGGGATGCCCGTCGCGTCCGACCTGCAGACGGTCCACCAGACGCTGGAGGAGTCCTTCCAGGACCACTTCAACTCCTACCGGGAGAGCTTCCCGGAATTCGTGCAGCGTCTCCGCGAGGATCCTGGCCATCGCTGGAACCACTGGTGGCTGGCCTATGTGGACGATCCTGAGGACCCGGACACCGTCCTGCCTGCCGGCTCGCTGGTCGCCTCGGTGCTGCCCGCCAACGCGGCCGGGGTCGAGGGGACGTACGTCGAGTACATCGGGGTCAACCGCAACGCCCGCGGCCGCGGGGTGGCGAAGGGGCTGCTCCACGCCGTCATCGGCGACGCCATCGAGCGCGGCCGTGACCGGGTCTCGCTCGAGGTCGACGCCGACAGCCCCACCGGGGCCGACGGGCTCTACAAGTCGATGGGCTGGGTGACCGACTACGTCACCGAGTCCTGGCACAAGGACGTCACCGTCTAGCTGTTCTGACGATCTGGCGCGACGTCGGGGAGCTTGAGGTCGAGGGTCGGCGCTTCGGTGCCGCCGTCGACCTCGAGCATCTTCCCGGTGACGAACTGCCCGGCCCGGGAGGTCAGATAGACGACCGCGGCGGCGATGTCCTCTGCCTCCCCGATGCGTCCGAGCGGGGTCTTCGACTCGATCTCGCCGCGCATGGTGTCGTCGCCCGCCACGAACTCGAGGGCGCTCGTACGCACCGAGCCGACGAAGATCCCGTTCACCCTGATCCGCGGCGCCAGGTCGGTCGCGGCCAGCCGTGTCCAGTGCGCCAGCGCCGCCTTCGCGGTCCCGTAGGCGAGATAGCCCCTGCCCACGGTACGTCCCATCATCGAGCTGATCGACACCACCGACTGCTGCCCGTCCGGGCTCTTCACCATGTAGGGAACAGCCGCCCGGGTCAGCGCGTGCGCCGTGGTCACGTTGAAGTGGAAGGCGTCTTCGAGGTAACCCTCGTCGGTGTCGAGGAACGTGTTCGGGATCGTCCCGCCCACGTTGTTGACCACGATGTCGAGCCGCCCGAACTCCTCGTACGCCTGCTCGGCCAACGCCGCCGTCGCCGCCGTGTCGGCCAGGTCCGCCGGCACCACCAGTGCCCGCCGCCCCGCGGCCTCCACCTTCTCGGCGACCCCGCGCAGCTGTTTCTCGGTCCGCGACGCGATCACCACGTCCGCTCCCGCCTCGGCCAGCGCCACCGCGGTCGCCGCCCCGATCCCGCGCCCCGCCCCCGTCACGACCGCAACGTGGTCGGTCAGTCTGAATCGTTCGAGAATGCTCATCTGCTTCCTCCATGTTGAAGCGTCAGGTACGTCGGCCGAGACGTCAGGTACGTCGGCCGAGACGTCAGGTACGTCGGCCGAGACGTCAGGTACGTCGGCCGAGACGTCAGGTACGTCGGCCGAGACGTCGCTTGCGTCGTACGAGACGTCAGCCGCGTCGGCCGAAGCGTCGCTCCGGTCGGTCGAAGAGTCGTTTGCGCTGGCCGAATTGGCATAGGTGACGTGTCGAGCGGCGTACGTGACGTGTCGACCGACGTGCGTGACGTGTCGAGCGACGTACGTGACGCCTCGGCCGTCCTACGTGACGCCTCGGCCGACGCGCTTGACGCCTCGGTCATCGGGTGACCAGGCCGCGGCCGGTGATCAGGGGGAGGTCGAGAGGGCTCACCAGGCCGGGGGCGGCGGCTACGACGGCGGGGATGGCGTTGACCAGGCGCTGGGCGGTGACGATCATCCCGGAGACGTTGTGGTCGCCGTGCTCGCCGTGGTGGCTGAACTCGACGGTCATCGACGGCTCGCCGGTGATCTCGATGCGGTAGCTGCCGTCGCCGGTGGCCGGGGTGGGCCAGTCGGGATCGGACTCCGCGTCGGTCCGGGTGACGTGCTCGAGGGTGATGCGGGGGACTCCGTCGACGCTGCCGGTGACGGTGAAGCGTACGGAGCCCTGAGTGCCTTCCGCGATGTCGACCGACACGGTCTTCGTGTCCTTGGCCGCCGGGCGGCGCTCGACGTGCTCGACGAGCGGCTCGTCGAGGGTCACCCCGAGACCGGCGGCGAGGACCCGGACGACAGGGCCCCAGGCGGTGCTCAGCACGCCGGGCTCCCACAGGAACGGCTTGTCCTCCAGCGAGCCCCCGAAGCCGAAGAGATCCTTCATCACGACGGGCTGGTAGTACGTCGAGTAGTCGGCGATCTCCGAGACCCGGAGGTGGTCGATCCGCTGGGACAGCGACGTCATCGCGAGCGGCAGGACGTCGTTGGCGAAGCCGGGGTCGATGCCGTTGACGTGCAGCGACGCACCGCCCTCTCGCCCCGCCTGGTCGATGCCCTCGATCATCTCGTCCGGCAGCGTGCCCTGCGGGTGGACCAGGATCACCGGCCCGGAGGAGACGACGTTGACCCCGTCCCGGATCAGCCCGGTCAGATCCTCGATCGACTCGAACACCCGGTCGTCGGTCATCGCGGCGTGGACGACGCAGTCCGGGGCGAGCGCGAGCAGCTCGTCTCGCGACGTGGTCGCCGCCACCCCGAGCGTACGTCCGAGCCCGGCCAGCTCCCCGGCGTCCTGACCTGCCTTCTCCGGCGTCGAGGTCCAGACCCCGACCAGCTCCAGGTCGGGATGGGCATCGACTCCGGCGATCGCATGACGTCCCACCGTCCCGGTGGACCAGACGACGACTCTGAGCGGCTTCTGCGGATCGGTTCGCGGCATGGCCACAATCTAGAACGTGTTTCAGTTCAAGGAAACCGTTTCAGCGATCGAACTCGCGCCGGATACCGTCTGGCACGTGCAGATCCGTGAAGCGACGGCCGACGACTGGCCGCAGATCTACCCGTTCTGGTCCGAGATCGTGGAGGCGGGGGAGACCTACGCCTACCCCGAAGGCCTCACCTCCGAGGAGGCCAGGGACCTGTGGATGTACGACCACGTGGTCGTCGCGGTCGAGGGCGATCAGATCCTGGGCAGCGCCAAGATGGGCCCGAACCGCCCGGGCCGCGGCAGCCACATCGGCACCGCCTCGTTCATGGTCTCCCAGGCCGCCCGCGGCAAGGGTCTCGGCCGCACCCTCGGCGACTACTGCGTGCAGTGGCACCGGGACAACGGCTTCCACGGGATCCAGTTCAACGCGGTCGTGGAGACGAACACCACCGCCGTACGCCTGTGGCAGTCGCTCGGCTTCCAGATCATCGGGACCGTCCCCGACGCGTTCGACTCGAGGTCGCACGGCCGGGTCGGCCTCCATGTGATGTATCTGCCGCTGACCTGACCTCAGGCGTTCGCGGGGAAGGCGATGCCCGTGTTCGCGTGGCAGCGGTAGCCGTTGGGCACGCGGTCCAGGTACTGCTGGTGCGCGGGCTCGGCGGCGAAGAACGTCGGGACCTCGCGGATCTCGGTGGTGATCTCGCCGTAGCCGCGCTTGGTGATCTCCTCGCCGTAGATCTTGGTCAGTTCCTCAGCGGTCTGCCGCTGGGCGTCGGAGACGTAGTAGAGCGCCGAGCGGTACTGCGTGCCGACGTCGTTGCCCTGCCGCATCCCCTGCGTCGGGTCGTGGACCTCGAAGAACTTCTTGACGAGGTCCGCGTAGGAGACCACGGCGGGATCGAAGACGACCCGGACCGCCTCGGTGTGGTTGGTCCGGCCGCTGCAGACCTCCTCGTAGGTCGGGTTGGCCGTGGTGCCGCCCTGGTAGCCGACCGCGGTCGAGTAGACCCCCGGCGTCTGCCAGAAGATCTCCTCGGCGCCCCAGAAACAGCCGAGACCGAAGTACGCCACCTCGGCCCCTTCGGGAGCGGTCCCGTCCTCGGGGGAGGCGAGCAGCGCAGTCCCCAGGACGCGGTGCTTGGCGGGCAGGTCGAAGAGGGCCTGGTCGCGCCCGGCGAGGGTGCGGTCCTCGGGGAAGAGCTGTGCTGGTCGACCGAACATGAGTGACCTCCAGAAAGTCAGGGTTGCTACCAGTCTCCAACACAGTTCGACGCGCGAACGTTCCCGGATGGGCCGCGAGGTGGGATCGGACGTAGGCTCGGTCGTGTGAGCGAGCAGGAGCACCTCGGCAAGGCCGGTTTCGAGACCAAGGCGATCCACGCGGGCTACGAGCCCGACCCGACGACGGGTGCGGTGATCCCGCCGATCTACGCCACCACGACCTACAAGCAGGACGGCGTCGGCGGCCTGCGCAACGGCTATGAGTACAGCCGCTCCGCCAACCCGACCCGCACCGCGCTCGAGGGTGCGCTGGCGGCGGTCGAGGAGGGTGAGAAGGGGTTCGCCTTCGCCTCCGGTCTGGCCGCCGAGGACACCCTGATCCGCAGCCTGATGCGGCCCGGTGACCACATGGTCATCCCCGACGACGCCTACGGCGGCACGCACCGGCTGATCGACAAGGTCGAGAGCCAGTGGGGGATCGAGCACACCCCCGCGCAGGTCGCCGACGTCGACGCGGTCGCGGCCGCGATCCAGCCCGGCAAGACCAAGGTCGTCTGGGTCGAGACCCCGACCAACCCGCTGCTCAACATCGCCGACATCTCGGCCCTGGCCACGGTCGCCCACGAGGCCGGCGCGCGGCTGGTCGTCGACAACACCTTCGCCAGCCCCTACCTGCAGCAGCCGCTCACCCTCGGCGCCGACGTCGTCGTGCACTCCACCACGAAGTACGTCGGTGGCCACTCCGACGTCGTCGGCGGGGCCGTGATCGTCCGTGACCTCGGGCTCGCGGAGAAGATCGGCTACCTCCAGAACGCCGCCGGCGCGATCGCCGACCCGTTCGGCGCCTGGCTGACGCTTCGTGGTCTCAAGACCCTGGCCGTACGCATGGACCGCCACTGCGACAACGCCGAGCGCGTCGCCGACTTCCTCACCTCGCACCCGAAGGTCGGCGAGGTCATCTACCCGGGCCTGGAGACGCACCCCGGCCACACGACCGCCCAGAAGCAGATGAAGCGGTTCGGCGGCATGATCTCCTTCCGCGTCACCGGCGGCGAGGCCGCTGCGCTCGCGGTGTGCGAGCGCACCAAGATCTTCACGCTGGGCGAGTCGCTCGGCGGTGTCGAGAGCCTGATCGAGCACCCCGGCCGGATGACCCACGCGAGCGTCGCGGGCACCGACCTCGAGGTGCCGGCCGACCTCGTCCGGCTCTCCGTCGGGATCGAGAACGCCGAGGACCTGGTCGCGGACCTCGAGCAGGCCCTTGACCAGAGCTGACGCTCCCCGGACCGCGGTCTGCGTCGACTTCGGCTCCACCTGGACCAAGGCGCTCCACGTCGACCTCGCCTCCGGCGAGATCCTCGGCACCGTGAGCGCGCCGACCTCGCTGCACGAGGTGATGGAGGCGTACGACGCCTGCCTGGCCGCGCTCACCGAGCAGGACTCCCGGGCAGCCGACGCCGAGGTCCTCGCCTGCTCCTCGGCCGGCGGGGGTCTCCGGATCGCCGTGGTCGGCAACGAGGAGCTGGTGACGGCCGAGGCGGGACGTCGCGTCGCGCTGTCCAGCGGCGGCAAGGTCGTCGCGGTGGTCGCGACCGCGGGTTGTGAAGCCGAGAGTGACCTGGGGGCCACGCTCAGCTTCACAACCCCGGACCTGGTGCTGCTGACCGGCGGCACCGATGGCGGCAACCGGGACGCCGTCGTCTCCGCCGCACGGGGGCTGGTCGCTGCCGACTGGCGGGGGCCGGTGGTCGTCGCGGGCAACCGCGACGCGAACGACGAGATCGACGCGATCTTGGCCGACGTTCCCCATGTGACCTGCGACAACGTCGTTCCCAAGATCGGAGTGCTGGCGCCCGAGAGCGCCCGCGCGGCGGTCCGGGAGATGTTCCTCGAGCACGTGATCGGCGGCAAGAACCTGAGCAGCCGGTCCGACTTCCGGCGGATCGTCCAGGGGGCGACCCCCGATGTCGTGCTCCAGGGCGTCGAGACGCTGGCCGAGGTGCTCGGGGAGGACGTGGTCGTCGTCGACGTCGGCGGCGCCACCACCGACGTGCACAGCGTGGTCCGCCCCGACCCAGAGGCGGAGCACGTACGCGAGGAGGTCGTCGCCGTCACTCCGGTGACCCGGACCGTCGAAGGTGACCTGGGCATGCGCTGGTCGGCGACCACGACGCTCGCGGCGGCCGACCACTCCGACCCGAGCCTGGCCGAGTCGGATCTCTCCGGTGAGGTCGAGCATCGGCGCAACCACCCCGGCTGGCTGCCGCGCACCGAGCAGGACAAGGACATCGACGAGCTCCTGGCGAGGATCGCGATCTCCACGGCGCTGCAGCGGCACGCGGGACGCTCCCGGGTCGTCCTGTCCCCGAGCGGCAAGGTCATCGAACGCACCGGCACCGATCTGCGCCGGGTCGGCGTGGTGATCGGCTCCGGCGGCGTACTCAGGCACGGTCGACCGGGCATCGAGAAGCGGGTGATGCGCTGGTCGGCCCGCGGTGGGTGGCAGCTCCCGGAGGAGCCGCTGCGGGCGGTCGATGGCGACTACGTGCTGGCCGCGGTGGGCATGCTCGCGCGATCGCACCCCGCGACTGCACGGCACCTTGCGAATCACCTCACACCCTCCCGGTAGCCTCTGTCAGGTGACGGATCAGGGGGATGTTCCCGGTGGCGAGAAGTCGACCGCGAAGGAGAGCTTCGAACGGGTGACGGGCGCGTTCAGACGCAACCGCGAGGCGCGTGAGGCGCACCGTCATGCCCAGGAGGAGGCCGACGCTCGGGAATCGGCCGAGGTGGCCAAGGAGGCCGCCGCGGAGGCCCGTGAGTCGGCCGAGAGCTTCGCGCTGCGCCTGGTCAACCAGTTCGAGCGCCTGCGCGAAGAGCGCCAGGAGCAGCTGGCCGCGCCCGAGCCGGTGACCGCGCCGAAGTCGGTGAGCCGCACCGACGTCCCCTATGGCGTCGAGCTCTCCGCCCAGTGGGCCTGGCGGTTCCTGGTCATCGTGGCCGCCGGCTATCTGATCGTCCGTGCCCTCGGCATCGTCAGCATCGTCGTGGTCCCGCTGGTCATCGCGCTGCTGATCGCCGCACTCGTCTCGCCGATCGTCAACGGCCTGGCTCGGATCGGACTGAAACGGAGCATCTCGGCGCTCTTCGTGGTGATCGGAGTGCTCGCGGCGGTCATCGCGATGCTGAGTTTCGCCGGCACCCAGGTCGCCAACGGCTTCACCGACCTGGCCGGGCAGACGGTCAAGGCGCTCGACGAGATCCGAGACTGGCTGATCAACGGTCCGTTCCATGCGAGCGAGAGCCAGATCGACACCTGGCTCAACACGGTGCAGACCACCGTGGAGGACTGGGCGGCGGCGTACGCCTCCAACCCGTTCTCCCGGGTCAGTGAGGTCGGTGGGGTCGCCCTCGACGTCTTCGCCGGCCTGTTCATCGTGCTCTTCTCCACCTACTTCTTCTGCGCCGAGGGCGAGCGGATCTGGGGCTGGCTCGTCCGGCTCGCGCCGCGGGCCGCGCGCAGCCGGATGGACAGTTCGGGCCGGGTCGCCTGGGTGTCGCTGACCCAGTTCACCCGGGCGACGGTCATCGTCGCCGCGGTCGATGCGGTCGGCATCATGATCATCGCCGCGGCCCTGCAGGTCCCGTTCGTGGTGGCGATCGGCGTGCTCGTCTTCCTGAGCTCGTTCGTGCCCCTGATCGGTGCGACTGTCGCCGGCGCGGTCGCCGTGCTCGTCGCACTCGTCTCCCAGGGCCCGGTGACCGCGCTGCTGATGCTCGGCGGCGTGATCCTGGTCCAGCAGCTCGAGGCCCACGGCCTGCAGCCGTTCCTGCTCGGCCGCTGGGTCCGGGTCCACCCGCTCGGCGTCATCCTCGCGGTCGCGACCGGCATCGTGCTCGGCGGCGTGGCCGGTGCGCTGGTGGCCGTGCCGCTGGTGGCCGCCCTCAACGCGGTGGCCAACCACCTGACCGCCACCGCCCCGGCGCAGGCCCAGGCGCCGACGTCGCCCCCACCCGCGGTGCCGGCCAACGGCCCGACCTCCCCACCCCCGCCGAGCCCAGGAGCAGGCAGTGCCTGAGATGCATGGTCAGCCGACGTACGACGACGTCCTCGAGGCCCGCGAGCTGCTGCGCGACCACATCACCGAGACGCCTGTCCAGGGGGCTCGCTGGCTCACCGACATGATCGGGGACACGGTGATCCTCAAGTGCGAGAACCTGCAGCGGACGGGCTCCTTCAAGGCCCGCGGGGCCTTCGTACGCATCGCCCGGCTCTCCGAGGACGAGCGCAAGCACGGGGTGGTGGCCGCCAGCGCGGGCAACCACGCCCAGGGCGTCGCGCTGGCCGCGACCACCCTCGGCATCCCGTCGACCGTGTTCATGCCCGAGGGCGCGCCGATCCCGAAGGAGAAGGCCACCCGCGCCTACGGCGCGGAGGTGATCTTCGAGGGGCAGTACGTCGACCAGTGCCTCGAGGCCGCGATGGCCTTCGCCGAGCGCACCGGTGCCGTGATGATCCACCCCTTCGACCACCCCGACGTCGTCGCGGGCCAGGGCACGATCGGGCTCGAGATCCTCGAGCAGGCACCGGAGGTGAAGACGGTCGTCATCCCGCTCGGCGGTGGTGGCCTGCTCGCCGGTGCGGCGCTCGCGATCAAGGCGAAGCACCCCGACGTGAAGGTGATCGGCGTGCAGGCCGAGACGGCCGCCGCCTACCCGGTCTCGCTGCGCGAGGGCCGTCCGATCCGGCTCGACAAGATGCCGACGATGGCCGACGGCATCGCCGTCGGCCTGCCGGGGGAGACCAACTTCCCGATGATCCAGAACTACGTCGACGAGATCCGTACGGTCTCGGAGGAGGCGATCTCGAGCGCGCTGCTCGCGCTCGCCGAGCGGGCGAAGCTGGTCGTCGAGCCCGCCGGCGCGGTCGGCGTGGCCGCCCTGATGGACGCCCCCGAGGCTTTCGAGGGCCCCGTCGTGGTCGTGCTCTCCGGCGGCAACATCGACCCGCTCCTGCTCGGCAAGGTGATCCAGCACGGCATGACGTTGGCCGGGCGCTACCTGCCGGTCTCGGTGACGATCCCCGACCAGCCCGGTGCGCTGGCGACCTTGCTGTCGGTGATCGGCGACACCGGAGCCAACGTCATGGAGGTCGTGCACTCGCGCACCAACCCCGGCCTACGGCTCGCCGAGGTCGGCGTTCAGCTCCAGCTGGAGACCCGGGGTCAGACCCACGCCGAGCGAGTTCTCGAACAGCTGCGCAACAAGGGGTATCCCGCGACCACGCACTGAGGCCGCGCCCTGCCGTTCCGTGGAACGGTCCCGTGGTCAGATTGCGCAACGTTTCGGTCGCGAACTGTCTTCGGGTGTGGTTGCCTTGTTAAACTGAACCTTCTGACAATCTCCCGCGGAACGTTCAGCTGGGTGAAGCACGCCCGCACAGCAGGGAGAAAAGGCGCCGGTGAATGGGGGTTGACCGGCGCCCCTTACCTATTCACTACCCATCAGGAGTAACTCGCTATGACTCAGTCGACCGAGACCACGGCTGCCACTATCTGGCTCAGCAAGGGTGCATTCGACAAGCTCACCGCGGAGTTGGAGTACCTGAAGGGCCCCCGCCGCCAGGAGATCCTTGCCGAGATCAGCTCCGCGCGCGACGAAGGTGACCTCAAGGAGAACGGCGGCTACCACGCCGCCCGCGAGGAGCAGGGCAAGCTCGAGGGTCAGATCCAGCAGCTCGAGGCGCTGCTGCGCAAGGCTGACACCACGGTCCCCGAGGACGACGGTGTCGTCTCGGTCGGCAAGCTGGTCACGTTCAAGTTCGAGGGTGATGACGACGACGAGGCCGAGACCCGCCTCATCGCCTCGATCGAGATGAAGGACTACGCGGGCGGCGTCGAGATCTCCTCGGCCGCCTCGCCCATCGGTGCTGCCCTCATCGGCGCCAGCGCCGGTGACACCGTGACCTACGAGGGTCCTCGCGGGCCGCTCAAGGTCGAGATCCTGAAGACCGAGGTCTTCACCGGCTGACCCCAGGTGCGGGTGCGCTGCACGGTCACTCGACCGTGCAGTCACCCCACTCGACCCGCAGCGCACGGCGCTCGGTCGGGATGGTGATCGTCTGGCGCCCCTCGGTGGCGGTGAACTCGAGGTGGCCGACCTTCTCCTCCTTGTCGTCCTCGGCCTCGACGGTGCAGACCGGCTTCGCGTCCTTGTCGTGGAGGCGTACGACGAAGGTCACCTCGACCTCGTTCTCGCTGACGGCCTCCCACTTCTCCAGACCGGAGGAGACCTCGGGGTGCAGGGCCAGCCACAGCGCCCAGCCGAACCAGCCGACGACGGCGACCAGGGTGAGGATCAGGGCGATCATGAGTACGCCCGGGCGACGGCGCGGGCCTCGGCCGTAGCGGGTCGCGATGCGGGACTCTTCGGCTGACGGCGTGCTCACGGAAAACATGGTCCCACCCCGCCGAAGCAGACCGCACATCCGTCCCCGGACCAGTACCACCAAAGTTGTCCGCGGAGTGGGAGCGGGTAACCGATCCGTGAGACGGAGCGTGGTTAGGATTGAACTCATGCCAGAGCAGCTCCAGCAGGCGTTCCGCCTGATGCACGTGCACGCGCACCCCGACGACGAGTCGAGCAAGGGCGCGGGGATCACCGCGAAGTACGTCGCCGAAGGGGTCGACGTCCATGTCGCGACGTGTACGGGCGGTGAGCGGGGCGACATCCTCAACCCGAAGATGGAGCGCCCGGGGATCCTGGAGAACATCCACGAGATCCGCCGCGAGGAGATGCATCGCGCCCGCGACATCCTCGGTATCAAGCAGGACTGGCTCGGCTTCGTCGACTCCGGTTGGGTCGAGGAGTTCATGGCGGTCAAGGACATGGCGGCCAAGGACTGGTCGCTGCTCCCCGAGGGCTGCTTCGGCCGGACGCCGCTCGAGGTGAGCACGCGCCGGCTCGTCGAGATCATCCGCTCCTTCCGGCCGCACGTGGTCACGACGTACGACGAGAACGGCGGCTACCCGCACCCGGACCACATCATGTGCCACCGGGTCTCGGTGGAGGCGTTCCGGGCGGCGGGCGACCCTGACCTGTACCCGGACGCGGGTGAGCCGTGGCAGCCGCTGAAGCTCTACTACAGCCACACCTTCAACTACCCCCGGATGATCGCGCTGCACGAGGCGATCAAGAGTCACGGCCTCGCTTCGCCCTACGAGGAGCGCCTCGAGACCTGGAAGCCGGATCCGGGCTGGGACGAGCGGGTCACCACGAAGGTCGAGTGCTCCGAGTTCTTCGGTGTACGTGACCAGGCCCTGCTCGCGCACGCCACCCAGATCGACCCTGACGGCCCCTGGTTCGCGGTGCCCCGGGAGATCGAGAAGGAGGCCTGGCCGACCGAGGACTACGAGCTGGCGACCTCCTACGTGCCGGTGCCCGAGGCGGAGAGGCGCGAGGAGACCGATCTGTTCGCCGGCCTCGACGTCTCCACCGCCGACGACGAGGGCAAGGCCGCGGTCGGTCGCGAGATCAGCTTCGGCAAGGTCGTCACCGCCTGAGGTTCTCTCAGGCACAGGTGAGACAATGTCGGTATGTCCGGCCTCCCGATGACGACGCAGACTCTGCACACCTCTCAGCCCGCTCCCGAGCCCACCCCGCCGCAGGACGAGGACGTGGTCGCGGGCTGGACCGCCTTCGGCATCTTCATCGCGCTCTGCGTCGCTGTCGCGGTGATCGCCTGGAGCATGCTGCGTCAGTTCAAGAAGGTCGAGAAGGCCAAGGTCGAGGGTGTCTTCGGCGAGGAGGCCCAGGCCGAGGCGATCGCCCAGCAGGCCGCCAAGGACGAGATCAAGAAGCTGAAGCGCTAGCGGAGCGGCGGCGCACGAGCCACCACCCGCCGGCGCCCAGCAGCGCGATCCCGCCGAGGGTCCCGCCGATCTGGAGCAGCGCGCTGAGCCCGGTCGCCGCGGCTCGGGACTCGTCGAGGGACCAGCCGTGGGAGCGGGTGGTCCCCGCGTACGCCGCCTTCTGACCGTTCGGCCCCGAGGCGAGGGTCTGGTACGCCGGATGCAGGTCGGTCATCATGTCGATCTCGATCTTCGTGGCCGAGGCCGGTGAGGAGCAGTCGAAGGTGACCGTGGTGCCGTCGGCGACCAGATCACCGGACGCGTCGACCGACCCGTCGCAGCCCTCGATCCGGATGTGGTCGAGCACGTAGTCGGCGTAGGCCTCCGACCGCGCCAGCGCCTTCTCATCACCGGGCTCGTAGAGGACGACGCCGTCGAGCGTCATCCGGTCCGGCGGCAGCGCGCCGACCTGTACCGCGAGGTAGGCGATGTCGTCGGTGGCCCCGAACCGCCACGTCACCTCGGGTGCGCCGGCGGTGCCGGCGATCGTCGCGGTCTGCGGGGCTCCGAACGGATGAGCGGAGGACGGCACGGCCGCGGTGGCCGCCAGCACGAAGCCGGCGACCACCGCGAGCGCCCGGGGGAGACGAGCCACTAACGCTGCCTGACCGTCAGCGTGAGGTTCGTCGTGGCCGGTGCATGCGTGTCGTCACCCGGGTAGAGGACCTGCACCTGGTGACGGCCAGGCGGAGGCAGCACGTCGACCTCGCACTCGGCGACGCCGCGTCGCACGCGCGCCTCGCACAGGACGTCCTCGCCGATGAGGAACTGCACCGTGCCGGTCGCGCTGCGCGGCGCGAGCGACGTACGCAACGTCAGGTCCCGGCCGAAGCGGACCGTGACGTCCTTCGCGGTGAGCTTGACCGGGGTCAGCTCGGGGACGTCGGCCTCCTCGACCACGACCGCGCGCGAGGCGACGGCCTGGTTGCCGTTGGTGTCGGTGACCGTGTAGGTCAGCGGGTAGGCGCCCGCCTTCGTCACATCGACGCTGCCGGAGACCTGGATGCTGCCGGTCAGGTCGCCGTCGGTGTTGTCTGTCGCGCTGACCCCGTCCAGCGGGTCGAACTCCGCGCCCACCTCGATCCTCGTCGAGGCCGGGACCGTCAGTACGGGCGGGGTCGCGTCGGTGCCGGCCGCGGTGGCCAGGAAGACGCCGCCGAACTGGTCGATCGAGCCGAGCGTCTGCGCCTCGCCGGTGCGCGAGGTCGAGGTCCAGGCGTACACCTCGCCCTCGGTCAGCCCGGCCCACTCCACCGTCGCCGGCCAGCCCGAACGCGCGGTGTCGGTGCCGATCACGGTGTCGGCCGGGGTGACCACCGTCAGCGCGTCGGTCGTGAAGGACGTACGCCGGGTGGAGAGGTCCACAGGCAACGTCAGGTTGTCCTCGGCGCCGTTGTAGCGGTGCCTGTCGTCGTACTCCGTCGCCCCGAAGTCGTCGAGGTGCGGGGAGTAGGTGTCGATCGACATCTCCGCGCGCTCGGTGTCGAACTGCAGCAGGCGGAGATAGGAGGCGCCGAACTGGAGCAGGTCGGTCGACTTGTGGTCCACCGTCCCGTCGCCGTTGAGGTCGATGTTGCCGGAGGCGTCGACGGAGTCGGGGAAGAGCTCGCCGGCGGTCACCTTGTAGAACTGGTAGTCGGCCAGCAGCTCCACCACGTTGTGCGAGACGGTGGCGCCGATCCCGCGCTTGAGGTTGGTGCCGACGCCGTGCTCGTGGCCGGCGAGGACCAGGAACACGTTGGGGTTGGCCTCGACGACCTGGTCATAGAGCCGGGACCCGTCGGTGGAGAACTTCGCCCCGCGCCCGTCGGGAGCCGTGGACGGGGCCAGGTAGGCGTGGGTGCTCAGGATGCCGTTGCGGTCGGGGAAGCGCGCGAAGATCTCGCTCGCCCAGGCCGCCTCCTCCTCGGTGACGCCGTAGGAGAGGCCGACCGCGACGAAGTCGAGCCCGCCGGCGGAGAAGAGCACGTAGTTGTTCTGGTTGTCGGTGCCCGGCTCGGTGACGTTGCCGGACCCGTCGGTCTCCTCGTCCCAGGCGTGGTAGGACGCGCCCTCGGGCCACGACTCGGCGGCCTGGTAGTAGCGCGACGGGCTGAAATAGCGGCTGAACCGCGACTGCGGACCGGTCTCGTTGCCGCCCTGGTTGTCGTGGTTGCCCGCGACGACCTGGTTGACCACGCCGGCCTCGTCGAGGGTCGCCTGCGCGTCCGAGGTGAACTCGAACTCGCGGGTGATCTGCTCGTCGAGGCCCGGGTAGAGCAGGTTGCCGTTGGCGTCGGTGGCCAGCGGGTCCTTGGTGTCGTTCTCGGTCACGTCACCGGTGTGCGAGGTGAACGCGATCTTGCGCTGGTCGGCGTTGTCGCGGATCCACTCGGTCTCGGCGCGGTAGGCGCGCTGCCAGACCGCCTGCTCCTCGACCAGCTGGATGTCCGAGGGCTCCTCGATCCCGTTGAAGTTCTCGTACGTCCCACCGGCAGCGCCCTCGGCGATGTACTGGGTGTCGGTGAAGTGGGCGAAGGAGAAGTCGTAGTCCTCGGGGTTCTCGAAGTGGTCCTTGTCGTCGGCGGCCGACTCGTCGCGCGGTGCGAGGTCGTCGGCGAACGGGTCGATGCCGGTGACCAAGACGTGCACGACGCCGTTGTCGACGTGCGCGGCCAACGCCCGGCCCTGCAGCGTGGTGTCGCCGTCGGCGATCCCGCGCCCCTCGGCGAGCTCGTCCCAGCGGTTCTCGACCGTGTTCCACACCTGCAGCGAGACCGAGCGGGCCGGGTCGGCCGTGCCGGTCCAGACCACGTGGCGACGCGAGTCGGAGGCCGGGACGGAGACGTCGTAGCGCTGGAACGGGATCAGCTTGCTCGAGGCGCTGTCGGTGGTCTTCCCGTCGGGCAGCTGCCGCCCCGTGATCGTCTCGGGGGAGGAGTAGTCGAACTCGAGCGCGCTCGGGAGCACCGGCACGACGCCCTGGAAGCCGCCGTCGGCGGCCGAGGCGGAGGCGGCCTTGAAGGTGGTGGTCACGTCCGAGCCGTCGGGGCTGTTGGC
The DNA here is from genome assembly GCF_044767415.1 of Nocardioides sp. NPDC101246. Taxonomy (NCBI): domain Bacteria; kingdom Bacillati; phylum Actinomycetota; class Actinomycetes; order Propionibacteriales; family Nocardioidaceae; genus Nocardioides; species Nocardioides sp. NPDC101246. Next base: position 364,628 of record NZ_JBIWNX010000003.1, on the reverse strand, counting down.
GATCGCCGAGAGCGTCACCTTGCCCTTGCCCTGACCGGTCTCGGTGCCGCCGCCGGTCGGGATGGCGTCGGAGGTGAACGTCGAGGTGTGTGCGACCGGCCGTCCGAAGACGTCCTTCGCGGTGACCTCGATGGTGTGCTCGCCGCGAGAGAGTCCGGCGCCGATCTCCTGGCCGGGCCGGATCGGGTCGCCGTCGAGCGTGTAGGTCCAGCCGGAGGCGTTGCCCTGGTTGGTGATGTCGACGGCGAACTCGGTCGGCGTGGTGAGGTGCGCACCGGCCGCGGGGGTGGTGCCGTCGACGACCACTCCGGCGTCGCGTACGTCACCGAGCGCGGCCACGTTGAGGGCGTACGCCTGGTCGGCGGTGAGCACGTCGGTGAAGATCCGGGCGTTGCGCACGGTGACCGGCGACCAGAACTGGTTGACCGAGTCGGCACCGACATAGAAGGAGTTGAGGGCGTTGCCACCGGGACGGGTCAGCGGCGCCGGTGCCGCGATCGAGGCGGCGAGGGCGCCGTCGACGTAGAGCCGGGCGGTCGAACCGTCCCAGGTGCCGACGGCGTGGTACCAGCGGCCGGTCTCGATCTCGACCTGGGCGTTGCGGTAGGCGCCGCCGGCGTGGACCGCGAAGGTCAGCTTGCCGCTGTAGACGACGATCGAGTAGCCGCCGCCCTCCTTCTCCGAACAGATCGAGTGCTCGGTCCCGTTGGGGAAGGTGCCGTTGTCCTTGAAGGTGCACTCGATGGAGACCTGCTCGTCGATCTGGTCCCAGGCGGAGGAGCCCATCGCATAGGCGTACGCGTCGTTGGACCCGTCGAAGGAGGCGACCTTGGCCTTCAGTGCGGTGTCGTGGGAGATCACCGGCTCGCCGACCGTGGTCACCGCGCGGCCGGTGTCGTCGGCCGGGGTGCCATCCTCGAAGTCGACGTCGAGCACGTCCGCGGCGGGCACCGGGGGAGCGGTGTCGTAGGAGCCGGCCAGGGCCGCCGCCTCGGCATCGGTCACCGCGCGGGCGAAGAGCGAGGCACCGGCGAAGGAGGCCGGCGGGGCCGGCTGGCCGATCCCGGAGGGAGCCGAGTCGGCGCCGACCACGAAGCGGCGCGAGGTCGCGGCCGGGGCCTGCAGCGCGCCGGTGGCGGCGGTCGAGCCGGCCTTGGTGCCGTTGACGTACAGGCTCAGCGTCTGGCCGTCCCAGACCGAGAGCACGTGATACCAGCGGTTGGCCGTGATCGGGGTCAGCACCGTCTTGTAGCCGCCGCCGATGTGGGCCATCGTGCCCAGGTTGGAGCCGGTCACGTAGACCGAGTAGCCGCCCGCCTCCTTGTTGGAGCAGAGGTCCTTCTCGTTGCTGGTCGGCAGCGTGGTCTCGACCCGGAACACGCACTCGATGGTGAAGCCCTGCTGCAGGCCGGCCCACGGGTCGTCCTCGACGGAGACCGCGTCGTCGGTGCCGTCGACGGTCATGATGTCGGCCGGGGCTTCGGCGAGCTCGTCGTCGGTGCCGTACTTCGGCGCACCCCAGGTGCGCGGCTCGAGCGACCGGGCGCGCTCGTGCGGGGCGCCGCCCGCGAAGTCGATGTCGAGTACGTCCGGTGTCGGCGCGTCCACGGTCGCGAGCGCGGCCCGCGGGGCGCCGGTGACCGGTGCACCGACGGCGGTGTAGGTCGCCGCGCTGGCTGAGGTGATGGCGTCGCCGGGCAGGGCCGCGACGACCCCTCCGGCGAGAGCCAGACCGGCGACCGCGGCGATCAGCCGCGTCCGTCCGAATCTGGCGAGGCTGGCGTTCGGTACTGCGAACACGATGCTCCTTGGTTCCTGGGGCATGCTGCTGATTGCCGAGTGGGGGTGCGGCATCGCCCGAGGTGCCGAACAGCCGGAGCACCCGTGCCCGGCCAGTCTGAAAGGATCCTGAGACCAGGTGAACGTGGCTGCGGAGCACTGTTGACGCCCGTCTGTCCGGCGGGTAAACGCTTGCCGCAGCCGTATCCGGCGATGAAACTCTGTGCCATCGTTTGCGCCTGACATGGACGACTTCTTGATGGGCGACTGGTTCGGCGCGGCGGCTCTGGTCGAGCGGGTGCAGGGCTATCTGGACGAGCCCGGCATCGCCGCGGCCGCCTTCGTGCTCGCCTTCGCTGCCGGCGCGGCCCACGCGATCGCGCCGGGCCACGGCAAGACGCTGGCGGCGGCCTACCTGATCGGCGCGGAGGGCCGGGTGCGCGACGCGGCCTGGCTCGGCGGCTCGGTGGCGGTGATGCACACCTTCTCGGTGCTGGTCATCGCGGTGGCGTGGGCGTTCTTCTCGCTCTCGGATCTCGTACGCCTGGAGAACCTCACCGCCGGGCTGCAGATCGTCGCCGGGGTGCTGGTCGTCGGCACCGGGCTCTGGCTGCTGCGCCGGCACTGGCGCGCCGCGCGCTCAGGCGCCGGTCACGGGCACTCCCACGGGCACTCCCACGCGCATGGGCACGGTCATGGGCACGGTCATGGGCACGGTCATGGGCACGGTCGCTCGGAAGGCGTACGCCGTCCTGGGATCGTCCTGCTCGGCATCTCCGGCGGCCTGACCCCGTCGCCGGGCGCCTTCCTGGTGCTGGTGACCGGCCTGTTCGCCGGCCGCTCGGCGTTCGCGCTGCTGCTGGTGATCACCTTCGGCCTGGGCATGGCGACGATCCTGTTCGGCGTCGGCCTGCTGGCCCTGGCGGGCAACAACCTCGTCGTCCGGGTCGCCGAGTCGAAGGCGTACCTGCAGGTCGCGGCGAAGGTCACCCCGATCCTGGCGGCGCTCGGTGTCACGGTCCTCGGCGCCGGCCTCACCGTCGTCGGCGTCGGCTCACTCGGCTGACGAGCGGGGACCGGGGACCGAGAGCGTCGGGGCGATCGAGGGCAGCAGGTCCTGGAACGTCCGCCCGTTGCCGATCTCGCCCAGCGCGGTCATCGCCCAGCCACCGTCGTAGCGGCTGACCTTGGCCATGATCTCCGCGGTGTGCGGGCCGGTCTGGCTCACGTCGAAGCGGGCGATCTCGGTGTGGGTGTTCTCGTCGACCAGGCGGCAGAACGCGTTCTGGATCTGGGCGAAGCTCTGTCCGGTGAAGGAGTTGATCGTGAACACGATCTGCGCGACCTCGGCCGGCATGCGGTCGAGGTGGACGATGATCGACTCGTCGTCGCCCTCGCCGGCGCCGGTGCGGTTGTCGCCGGTGTGGATGACGGCGCCGTCCCTCGACCTCAGCTGTCGGAACCAGGCCTGGTCGAGGTGGGCGCCGGCCGCGTCGTAGAGGATCGCGGAGGCGTCCATGTCGACGTCGGCGCCGCGGAACCCGCCGAAGAGGCCCTTCCGGACCGCGTCCCACCCCAGCGCTATCCGTACGTGCGTCATGCTGCTGCCGTCACCTGTGGCGAGCGAGACCGACTGTCCCTTGGCGAGCGAGACGGACAACTGATCCTCCGATGGCTGGACCGACGTGGACGCGACCAGCCTAGTCAATCGTGACGGTCACCGGCCCGGTTCCGGTCGGCTCGACCAGGATCCGGTGGTGCTCGGCCTCGCCGGCGACCCGGCCGCCCTCGACCGTGATGTCCGGACCGTCGGGATAGTGGAGCGGGCTGACGTAGATCTCGGTCGGCTCCTCGATCCCCGCGGAAGGCTCGTAGGTGTAGCTGAACGCACCGGTCTCCGGGTCGAAGGAGAGGTCCACGGGGGTGCCGGCCGTTGCCTGCGGATAGGTCCGTACGAGCGTACGCAGCTTCTCCTCCTTGACCGTGGACAGGTCGCCGTCGTCCTCGAACATGCCCTGTCGGCCGTCGGCGGTGGTCGGGTCGTCCCAGTGCTTGTAGGCCCAGTGCATCCAGGAGGCGAAGTGGTCGTCCGCGGAGGCCGTGTCGATGGCCAGCAGGTCGGTGTTGTCGGTGGCGCCGAACTCCGACATCAGGTTGGTCGCGCCCATCGTCCTGGCCTGCTCGAGCGCCGCCTCGTGGTGATCGTCGTCATAGCTCTTGCAGCCGTCCACGCCGAGCGGGATGCCCTGGGAGTCGAGGAAACCGAGGGGGCAGTAGCTGTGCCAGGAGAAGCCGACCTGGTCGTCGTCGGCCGGACCGAAGCTCGAGTTGGGCACCTGGCTGGCGAGCAGCTGCGCCTCGTACCAGACTATGCCGTTCGGGTCGGACCTCCGGATCTCGGCGGTCGCCTTCTCGTACGCCGGCTGGAACTCGTTCGCGTACGAGCTCGCGCACCCGGTGATCGGGCAGGAGAGCCACTCCTTGCCGGCCCACGGCTCGTTGATGAGGTCGTACCCCATCGTGTAGGGCTGGTCGGCCCAACGTTCTGCGACGGCGCCCCAGGCGGCGGCCCAGCCGTCCTGGACGCCGGACTTGTTGGCCCAGAAGTTGTCGTAGACGGTGGCCAGCTCGGGTGTGATGTACGTCGCCGGGAAGGACAGCTTGATCGGCGGGTGCAGGTTGTAGGGCGCCGGCCGCTTGGCGGCCCAGTTGGGCACGCCCTCGCCGCCGTAGGTCTCGTGCCACATGTCCTGGTGGAAGTCGAACTGCATCCAGATGCCCTGGTCGGCGAGCAGGTCGATGACCCGCTGCCAGTCGTCGAGGTAGTCCTCGTCGACCTCTCCGGGGGCCTCCGGGGTGACCCCGGCCCACAGGGTGCCGATCCGGGCGCCGTTGAACCCGTACTCGGCCAGCCACTCGGCATCCTCGGCGGTGAACCCGCTTGCGGAGTCGGACGGGACGTACGGGGCGTGCTTCCAGACCAGGTTCTGCCCGTGCACCAGCACGATCCGGCCGTGCTGGTCGACTAGCCAGCGCCCCTCGCGAGACAGCCGTGGCGTCTCCGCCGGGTCGGCAGAAGGGTCGGCGGCGGCCGGACCGACGGGGCTCAGCAGCGAGGTTCCGAAGGCGAGCACAGCCGCCGCGGCGGCAACGATGGCGAAGCTTCCCGAGCGACGTGACATGTGCGGAACCTAGTGCTCTCCATCACATCCGACAAGAACATGTTCTCATTCTGGACGGCAGGACGGGCGTAGGGGCTGTTCAGAAGAGACCCGCAGTGGACAGGGGTGGCCTCTCTGCGGTTGAGTCAGACGAGGAGCATTGGGGGAGAATGTCACCTGTGAGAGACGAAGCGAGCGGCTGGTCAGGCACCTGGGTGGCCGAACGTCTGGGTGTGCGATTGCGGACGACCGACGCTCCGAGCGGGATGATGCTCACCGATCTGGTCGGACTGGCGGTTCGACGCAACCCCCGCCGGGCGCAGCTCCTCGTCTCCTCCGTCCTCGGCAAGCACATCCCGACCGACCCGCGTCTGGTGACCGACGCCGGGCTGCGCCTGGGGGCCAAGGCACGCGCCGCGGTCACCGGTGACGCGGTGGTCCTCGGCTACGCGGAGACCGCGACCGCGCTCGGTCATCTCGTCGCCGACGCCCTCGGGGCGCCCTACCTGCACTCCACCCGCCGAGTCGTCGACGGCATCGAGTCCGTCGCCGACTTCTTCGAGGAGCACTCGCACGCGGCCGCCCACCGGCTGCTGCCGGCCGACCCTGCCTTCCTCGCCCGCGCCGACACCCTGGTGCTGGTCGACGACGAGGTCATCACCGGCAAGACCGTCGTCAGCACCATCCGGGCGCTGCACAAGAAGTTCCCGCACAAGCACTACGTCGTGGCCGCGCTCGTCGACCTACGCTCGGAGGACGACCGCGGCCGGATGGAGCGCTCGGTCAAGCGGCTGCGCGCGAGTTTGGACGTGGTCTCCCTCGCGAGCGGCGAGATCGAGCTGCCCGAGGATCTCGCCGAGAGCGGCAACCGGCTCATCGACAACGTCGAGAGCCTCCGTCAGCTGGCCGGCGTCGAGACGAGCCGGCGTCCGCGCGGCGAGGTCGTCCAGGTCGTCGCGACCTGGCCACGCGCCGTCCCGGAGGGTGGCCGTCACGGCTTCACGACCAGCGCCTCCGGCTCCTACGAGTCGGCCGTCACGGTGACCGCCGCGGCCGTCGCCGGCCGCATCCCCGACGGCCCGGTGCACGTCCTCGGCACCGAGGAGCTGATGTACGCACCGCTGCGGATCGCCTCCGCACTGGCGGACCGGCGCGCGGCCGAGGGCCGCCGCCACGAGATCACCTACTCGACGACCACCCGGTCGCCGGTGCTCGACGTCGACGACCCGGGCTACGCGATCCGCACCGCGATCACCTTCCCGTCCCACGACGACCCGGCCGACGGCGACGGGCCGCGCTTCGCCTACAACCTGCACGAGGGTGCCTTCGAGACGATCGTGCTGGTGGTCGACGAGCCGGCCGACACCCCCGCGCTGCACGAGGAGGGCGGCCTGGTCGACCAGCTCGCCCGGCTCGCGCCGAGGGTCGTGGTCGTGACCATCCCGGCGTACGCCCCGGAGCCGCGCCACGACCAGCCTGCTCGGCAGCTGCCGGCTCCGCTCCACGGGCCGGCCTTCGGCTCCTACGACCGCGACGACGTCGCCTGGCTGCTCAAGGACCTGTCCGCGGACACGGCCGAGGTGGCCGAGGAGCAGGTGGAGGCACACCGCGAGCTCTTCGACGAGGCCCTGACCGCATCGGCCCAGCGGGTCGCGTACGCCATCGGCCTGGTCACCGAGCAGGTGCTGGCCCGGCGCGGGCAGGACGCCGTGCTGGTCTCCCTGGTGCGTGCCGGCATCCCGATAGGGGTCCTGATGCGGCGCTGGGCGCAGCGCGTGCACGGGCTCGACCTGCCCCACTACGCCATCTCGATGGTCCGTGGGCGCGGCATCGACCAGACCGCGCTCGCCTACCTCGCCGCGCACCACGACCCCGCCCGGGTGATGTTCGTGGACGGCTGGACCGGCACGGGTGCGATCGCCCGGGAACTGGCGGCCTCGGTCGAGAAGGCCAACTCGACGCTCGATGCCCATCTGGCCTCGCCGTTCTCCCCGGAGCTCGCGGTCCTCGCAGACCCGGGCCGGAGCGTGGCGGTCTACGGCACCCGCGAGGACTACCTCATCCCGTCGGCATCCCTCGGCTCGACCGTCTCCGGCCTCGTCTCGCGTCCCGTCATCGACGACGACCGGGTCGGCCCCAACGACTTCCACGGTGCGGTGTTCCACGCCGACCTCGCTCCGGCCGACGTGTCCAAGAAGTTCATCGACACCGTCGCGGCCCGCTTCCCGATCGTGCGGACCAAGGTGATGCTCGACCTCGGTGCCCACCTCGGTGGCGACCACACGCCCACCTGGGCGGGCTGGGACGCGGTCGAGGAGGTCGCGGAGAAGTTCGCGGACGGCGACGTCAGCCTGGTCCATGCCGGTGTCGACCAGACCGTCCGGCTGCTGCTGCACGGCGACCCGGTCAAGATCCTGGTCGACCCGGCCCGCGACGCCGACCTCGGCCAGGTCAAGAAGCTCGCCGAGGCGCGCGAGGTGCCGGTGGAACGGATCTCCGGCCTGACCTACTCCTGCATCGGCCTCGTACGTCCCTGATGCCGGTGCCATCGCCCCAGGACCTGGTCGTCGTCGGGAGCATCAACGTCGACCTGACTGCGCTCGTCGAGCGGCTGCCCGGCGCCGGGGAGACCGTGGGAGGCGGCCGGCTGCGTCGAGACGTCGGCGGGAAGGGTGCCAACCAGGCCGTCGCGGCGAGCCGACTGGGGGCGCGGGTGAGGATGATCGGCGCGGTCGGCTCCGATGCCGACGGTGCCTGGGCGGTCGAGACGATCCGGGCCGCCGGCGTCGACGCCGCAGGCGTCCGCATCACCGACTCGCCGACCGGCACGGCGCTGATCGCCGTCGACGCGGCGGGGGAGAACCAGATCGTGGTGTGCGCCGGCGCCAACGCGTCGGTCGGCGCCGACGGGATCTCGGTCGGGGCGGACGAGGCCGTGCTGATGCAGCTCGAGCTGTCCCTGGAGGTGGTCCGCGCCGTCGCCGCGCGGACGCCGGGCTTCGTCGCGCTCAACGCGGCTCCGGCACAGTCCCTCCCGACGGATCTCGTCGAGCGGGTGGACCTGTTCATCGTCAACGAGACCGAGTACGCCGCGATGCCCGAGCTGCGCGCCGCAAAGAGGGTCGCGGTGACCTACGGCGCCTCGGGCGCGGCCATGTTCGCCGAGGGTGCCGAGACGGCTCGCGTGCCCGCCGCGCCGGCGCCGGACGTGGTCAACACCGTCGGCGCCGGCGACGCGTTCTCCGCGGCGCTCACCCTCGCGATCCAGGCCGGCACCCCCGACGAGCAGGCGCTGCGTACGGCGTGCGCGGTCGGTGCCGCCGCGGTCGCGCACCCCAGCGCCCAGCCGCCGCTGGACCGGTTGGAGACCTACCTCTAGCCCAGCTGCTTGCGGAAGAAGTGGGTGGCGTGGGGGTTGTCGTTGTAGCGGTCGATGCGCTCATAGCCCGCCCGTTCGTACATCCCGATCGCCTCGCTGAGGACGTCGCGGGTGTCGAGGCGTACGACCCGGTGGCCCAGCCGCAGCGCCTCGGCCTCGAGGTGGCGCAGCAGGCGTGAGCCGAGACCCGCGCCGCGCCAGGCGGGATCGACCCACATGCGCTTGATCTCGCCGGTGCCCTCGAATTCGCGGACCGCGCCGGAGGCGACCGGGGCGCCGTCGCTGGCGGCCACGAAGAAGGTGCCGTGGGGCGCCCGCAGCGAGGGGTCGTCGCCGAAGCCCTCGTCGCCGACGGTGAAGCCGAAGCGGTCGCCGATCTCGGCGAAGTAGTGGCCCATCGCCTCCTGCGCCATCGGGTCGCGCGGGTCGACCTGCTCGATGGTGATCGACGCGGCCCGCACCAGCAGGTCGGCCGTCGCCAGTGCCTCGTTGAGACGGTCGCGCTGCCGCGGCGTCAGCGGGTCGAGCAGCTGATGGGCGCGCTCCTCGGAGCGGCGCTCGAGGTCGTCCCACTGCTTGAGGCCGTCCTCGGTGAGCTCCACCAGGCGACGCCGGCCGTCGGCAGGATCGGGTTTCACCGTGACGTACCCCTTGGTCTCCAGGGTCCGGAGCATCCGGCTGACGTAGCCGGAGTCGAGGCCGCCGAGGCGGATCCTCAGTTCCTGAACGGTGCCCGCGCCGAGCCCGATCTCGTAGAGGATGCGGGCGGTGCCGTAGGGGAGTCCGCTGCCGAGGAAGGAGTCCTCGAGGGCTCCCACGCGACGGACGTAGCTCATGTTGAACTTGCGCATCACCGAGGTGTCCACTGTCATATATCTGACTTTAGTCAGGTATCTCCGGGAATCCAAGGGCTGAGGCATCCGAGAAAGTAGGTTGGGGCCGTGCCCCAGAAGCCTGTCGTCGTCGCGCTCGCGGTCGCGGCCATCGTCGTGGGTCTTGTCCTGGTCGCGCACCCCACCACCGCACTCGGCGTGCTCGCGCTGCTGATCGGTGCCGGGCTCGTGCTCGCCGGGCTGCTCGAACTGATGCTGCCGTTCGTACGAGGACGCCGGACCCAGGTGCTGCTCGCCGCCGTCCTCGTGCTGACCGGCGTGACCGTGCTCGTGCTCCCCGGGCTCACCGTGCGTGTGCTTGCGGTCATCGTCGGGGTGGCGCTGATCGTGCGCGGCGCGATCGGGGTGACCTCCATCGTCAGGGGTCGTGAGCGCCCGCGTGACCGACGGATCGCCGAGGTCCTGCTGGGTGCGGCCGGCGTCGCCTTCGGCGTCCTGGCGATCCTCTGGCCCGACATCACGCTGCTCGTGGTCGCGGTCGTGTTCGGGAGCGCGCTGACCCTGAGCGGTGTCGGCGCGCTGTGGCTGACCTTCCGGGGCCGGCGCACCCTCGAGAGGCGCCCGCGTCGAGACACCGTCCTTCGCCGCTGGAGACGGACGATCGGCGCCGCGTGCGTCGTGGCGCTCGCCGCGGGGGCGGTGGTCGTCAGCATCGGGTTGCGCGGTGGCACTCCGGTCGTCGACGACTTCTACGCCGCGCCGCGCACCGTACCCGGAGAGCCCGGGCAGCTGATCCGCGCCGAGCCGTTCACCCGCCGCGTGCCCGAGGGGGCGACCGGGTGGCGCATCCTCTACACGACCACCCACGGCGACGGGAGCGAGGCACTGGCGAGCGGGATCGTGGTCGTTCCTGACGCGGGGGAGCGGCATCCCGTCGTCGCCTGGCACCACGGCACCACCGGGTTCGACCGTCGCTGTGCCCCGTCCCTCGCCGAGGAGCCCTTCGAGTCGGGCGCGTTGTTCGCGCTCGACCAGATCCTCGAGCGCAGCTGGGCGCTCGTCGCCACCGACTACATCGGACTCGGGACCGAGGGCCCGCACCCGTACCTGATCGGCGAGGACAGTGCCCGCGCCGAGCTCGATGCCGTACGTGCCGCCCGTCAGCTCGACGACGTCACCCTCGGCGAGCAGACCGTCGCCTGGGGACACTCGCAGGGCGGAGGCGCAACGCTCTGGACGGCGGCGATCGCCGAGGAGTACGCACCGGACGTGCCTCTCGCCGGCGCCGTCGCGCTCGCGCCGGCGAGCGATCTCATCGGGCTGGTCGACCGCCTTCCCGATGTGCTGGGCGGCAGCGTCTTCGCATCGTTCGTGATCGCGGCCTACTCCGGGATCTACCCCGACGTTTCCTACGCCCGCTACATCCGTCCCGGCGCCGACGTGACGGTGCGCGAGATGTCGCGGCGCTGCCTCGCCAGCCCCGACATGCTCGCCTCCGTCCTCGCCGTGCTGGCGCTGTCCAAGGACCCGAACATCCTGTCGTCGGATCCGACGGCCGGCCCGCTCGGCGAGCGCTTGGTGCATAACATCCCACCTGCCGCTCGCGAGACCCCCGTGCTCCTCGGTCAGGGCGCCGCCGACGAGCTCATCGGCTTCGACATGCAGTCCGCCTATGCGCGGGACCTCTGCGCGGCGGGAGCACCCGTCGACTTCCGCGGCTACGACGGGCTCGGGCATCTCGACCTCGTCGAAGCCGAGTCGCCCGCGATCCTGGAGTCCATCGCCTGGACCGCCGACCGCCTCGCCGGAGCCCCGGCGAGCGCATGCGCCGACTGACCCTGAGAGAGAAAGGCATCCATGACATCCGAACAGACGAGCCGCATCACCGAGCACCCCGTGCCGGGCCGTGGCCCGTACGCCATCACCGCCGGTCCCGACGGCGCGCTGTGGTTCACGCTGGAGGCCAGCGGCGAGATCGGCCGACTCGTCCCGGGGGAGCGACCGGCCACCTTCTCGCTGGCGGCCGACTCCGGTCCGACGATCATCGCGCCCGGGCCGGACGGCGCGCTGTGGTTCACCGAGTACCGCGCGAACGCGATCGGCCGGATCTCGGTCGACGGAGCGGTGACCGAGCATGCGCTGCGCGAGTGCGGGCCGTACGGGATCGCCGCCGGTCCGGACGGGGCGCTGTGGTTCACCGAGACCACGGCCGACTGCATCGGGCGCATCACCGTCGACGGGACGGTGACCGAGTTCCCGCTCCCGCTCGCAGGGGCGTTCCCGTCCGCGATCGTGGCCGGTCCGGACGAGGCGATGTGGTTCACGATGAACCAGGCCAACGCGATCGGCCGGATCGACCTGCGCGGCGAGGTCACCGTGCACGAGGTCCCCACGCCCGACGCGGCGCCGGTCGGCATCACGCTCGGGCCCGACGGCGCCCTCTGGTTCGTGGAGATCGCGGCCGGCCAGATCGGCCGGATCACGGTCGACGGAGAGATCGCCGAGTACCCCCTGGCCGATCGTGGTGCGCGCCCGCACGCGATCACGGCCGGCCCCGACGGAGCCCTGTGGTTCTCCGAGTGGGGCGCCAACCGGATCGGCACGATCACCACGGCCGGCACGCTCGGCGAGCCCGTGGGCCTGCCCACCCCCGACGCTGAGCCGCATGGACTCGCCTTCGGCCCCGACGGCGCACTCTGGGTGGCCCTCGAGCACGGCACGCTGGCGCAGATCACCCCCGCCGGCAACGAACCGAGCGCATGAGAAAGGGCGAGGTTCGGACCTCGATCGAAGTCCGAACCTCGCCCTGATGGGGTGAGCGACGGGGCTTGAACCCGCGACCCTCGCGACCACAACGCGATGCTCTACCAGCTGAGCTACGCCCACCATCGGCTCGAACAGCGCATGTTCGAGCCAGCAGAAAGCATAGAGGAGTCAGGCCTGATCCGTGGAATCGGCGTCGCCGAGACCGGTGATCGAGGCACCGTGCCGGGCGGCGATCTCCTTGGCCGTGTCGGAGTCGGGGCCGGGCATCGGCACGAAGACCGCCTCGCGGTAGTAGCGAAGCTCCTCGATCGACTCCTGGATGTCGGCCAGGGCGCGGTGGTTGCCACGCTTGGGGGGAGCCGAGAAGTAGGTGCGCGGGAACCAGCGGCGCGAGAGCTCCTTGATCGAGGAGACGTCGACGTTGCGGTAGTGCAGGAACCCCTCCAGCTCGGGCATGTCCCGGGCCAGGAAGTTGCGGTCGGTGGCCACCGTGTTGCCGCCCAGTGGGGGCCGGGAGTCCTTGCCACAGTGCTCCCAGACGTACGCCAGGACCTGCTCCTCCGCCTCCCGCATCGGCACACCGTTCTCGAGCTCGACCAGCAGCCCGGACTTGGTGTGCATGTCGCGTACGAAGTCATCCATCTGCTCCAGCGCCTCGGCAGGGGGCTTGATGATGATGTCGACCCCGTCGCCGAGCACGTTGAGATCGAAGTCGGTGACGAGGGCCGCCACCTCGATCAGCGCGTCGTGCTCGAGGGACAACCCGGTCATCTCGCAGTCGATCCAGACCAGACGTTCGTTCAGTGAAGCCACGCAGAGCACCATAACGCCGCTGGTCAACGGCTTTACGGGGGGATAGGCGACGATGTGATAACGGTTCCCATGGCGTGGACTCAGCCTGCGCTCAGGAGAGGCATCTATGTTGGCTCCATGAGCACGGATTCAGCCAGCAGCCCCTCGCGCAAGGAGAAGCGTGAGGCCCGCGCTGCCAAGGCCGCCGCGGAGCTGGAGGCACTGCGCAAGAAGCAGGCCCGCAAGTCGATCCTCACCGTCGCGGCGGTCGTCGCCGCCATCGCGGTGATCGTCGGCGGTCTGGTCCTGTTCAGCCTGAACCGCTCCACGGACGGCGAGATCGCCGCGCCCGAGGCCGGCAGCAGCGAGCACGGTCTGGTGATCGGTCCCGACGACGCGCCCCACAAGGTCGTCATCTACGAGGACTTCCTGTGCCCCTACTGCGGTGAGTTCGAGAACGCGTCCCGTGAGGACCTCGCCGAGCTCGCCGCTGACGGCAAGGTCCAGGTCGACTACCGCCCGTTCGTGCTCCTCGACCGGTTTGGTCCGTACTCCGAGCTCGCCACCTCGGCCTTCGCGGTCGTCCAGGAGGAGGCCGGTTCCGAGGTCGCCAAGAAGTTCCACGACCTGCTCTTCGAGAACCAGCCCAGCGAGTCCGGCCCGTTCCCTGAGGCCGCAGACCTCGTCGACCTCGCCGTCGAGGCGGGCGCCGAGGAGTCCGCGGTCAAGGACCGCATCGAGAGCCTCGACGGCAAGGCCTGGGCCGACGCCGCCACCAAGGCGGCCGCCGACGACGGGGTGAGTGGCACTCCGATCATCCTGCTCGACGGCGAGCAGTTCCAGGACGGCAACTCCTTCGACGACATCGCCGCCAACCTGGTCGAGCAGATCTCCTGAGCCTGCCTCGAGCTGCGCGGCCTGATCCGCGTTGGCCCACGGTTCGGCTGGCGTTTCCGTAGGCGCTCTAGGGTTCGGCGACAGCCAAAGGCGACTGGGCCGACGACCCCTAGGCGAAGGTGCTCGAGATGGCGTACGCGACGACCGAGGACGGGCATCGGATCTATGTGAAGCCGACCGATCCGCGGGCTCTTGGCCTGATCGCCAACAAAGGGCGGATCATCCGTGGCTCGCTCGAGCTGTGGCGGTTGGCGCTCGGCCTGCACGAGTGGCGGACCGTGATCGACGTCGGCGTGAACTACGGCGAGATGCTCGTCGGGGTGGACATCCCCGAGGGGGTGGAGCTGATCGGGTTCGAGCCGAACACCTCGCTCCACAAGGTGCTGCGCAAGACGCTGGAGACCCGCGGGATCACGATCGACCTGCGTGCGCAGGCGGTCGCCGGCGAGCCCGGCGCCGCCCGGTTCGCGGTCGACCGAACCTGGTCGGGGACGTCGTCGCTGTTCGACGAGCGCCATGACGGCTCGGCGCGCTGGCAGCTGCGCGAGGTCGAGGTCACCACGCTCGACGAGGTGCTCGGCGGCTCCGGGCGTCCGTTCTGCGTGAAGGTGGACGTGGAGGGCTTCGAGCGCGAGGTGGTCGACGGCGCGGCCAGGTCCCTGGCGGACACGGAGCACTGGGCGCTGATGCTCGAGATCGAGCACATGGACCGCGGCTACCTCGCCGAGCTGGCCCGGACCCGCGACGTGTTCGTGAAGGAGAAGGAGACCATCTCGCTGCGGCGGGTGCCGGGCGAACGGGTCGCCGTCGAGGAGCTTCTCCAGGACCCGACCCTGCACCGCCAGGATTGCCTGGTCCTGAGTCCCACTCTCGTCCGCTGATCGGCGATAACGTGGCGGTATGACCGAGATCCAGATCGTCGAGCAGTTCCTGGCCGCGCTCGAGACCGGTGAGGTCGACGCTGCCCTGGCGCTGTGCGCCGACGACGTCACCTATCAGAACGTCCCGCTTCCGCCGGCGCGCGGCCTCTCCGAGGTCGGGCGCCAGCTGCGGGTCATGGGGCAGTACACCACCGGCTTCGAGGTCCGGATGATCAACATCGCGGCCAACGGCCCGGTGGTGCTCACCGAGCGCATCGACGTGCTCAGCCGCGGCTCGGTCTCCGCCGAGTTCTGGGTGTGCGGCACCTTCGAGGTGCGCGACGGCAAGATCGAGCTCTGGCGCGACTACTTCGACTGGACCACCTTCATCGCCGCGGGCATCAAGGGCGTCGGCCGGGCGGCGTTCGGCGCGATCCGGAAGGCCGTCGGCCGCTGATCCCTTGTGCACGGTGCCCAAGACACCTCGTGCACTGTTCGTGTGACGCCAGTCACAACCAGCCCTACCCTCAGAGACATGCCCCGTGCGTCAGCCGCTGTCCTCGCCCTGCTCCTGACCGCCTCCGCTCTGGTCGCCTCGACCGGCCCGGCGCTCGCCGACCGCGAACCACCCGGTGACCAGCCGCTGCCCGGCTACACGATCAGCAACCCGCCGGTGGCGCCGATCGCCGTTGGTGGCAGGGAGACCACCGTGCGTCAGGGAGTGCACGAGCACGCGGCGTACGTCCTGGAGGTGCCGGCGAACTGGAACGGCGAGCTGGTGATGTGGGCCCACGGCTACCGCGGGCTGAGCTACACGCTGACACCCGAGACGCCGGGGTTCGGGCTGCGGCGTACGTTCCTCGAGCAGGGCTACGCCTGGGCGGCGTCGAGCTACTCGACCAACGGCTACGACGTGGGCGCCGGGGTGCGCTCGACACGTGACCTGGCGACGTACGCCTCGAAGCTGCTGCCGCGCCGGGCGACCCGCACCTACGTGACCGGGGTGTCGATGGGCGGGCACGTGATCGGGCGCTCGCTGGAGCAGTATCCGGGCTTCTACGACGGGGCGCTGCCGATGTGCGGGCAGCTGGGCGATGTGGAGCTGTTCGACTTCTTCGTCGACTACAACCTCGGCGCGCAGGCGCTCGCCGGGTACGACGCCTACCCCTACGACGCGAGCTATCAGAGCGTCGACGTCCCGGTGATCAAGGAGCGCCTCGGGCTCGGCGGCACACTGACCCCGGAGGGCGAGCAGCTGCGGGCGATGACCATCGAGCACAGCGGTGGACCGCGGCCGGGCGCAGAAGCGGCCTTCGGGCAGTGGAAGGACTTCCTCTTCACGCTGCCGTCGGTGGACGACGGTGGCACGCTGGGCTTCAACATCGGCCGGGTCGCGACCAACCGGGGCACCGTCTACACGCCGAGCTCGCCGGTCGACCTCGACGCCGAGATCGAGCGGGTCGACCCCGTCGACCGGGCCGGCCGCTACAGCCACCGGCTCAACGCGCCGTCGCGGATCTCCGGCCGTCCCACCGCCCCGGTGGTGAGCCTGCACAACCTCGGCGACATGTTCGTGCCGTTCTCGATGGAGCAGGTCTATCTGCGCGAGGTGAAGCGCCACCACCGCGGCGGCCTGGTCGTGCAGCGCGCGATCCGCTCGGCCGGGCACTGCGAGTTCAGCCCCGCCGAGGCCTCGGCCGCCTGGGGCGATCTCGTCGACTGGGTCGAGCACGGCGACCGTCCGGCCGGCGACGACGTCCTCGACCGGGCAGCCGTCGCCGCACCTGACTACGGCTGCGCGTTCACCGATCCCGCGGCGTACGGAACCGGGTCGCGTCGTCTCTACGCCCGCTGCCCGTAGGACGTCCTCGCGGCCGCGCTCCGGTATTTCGTTGCACGTCGCGGGATCGCGCGCCATCGTGAACCATGACCTTGTACGACGACCTCGGTGGCGCGCCCGCGCTGCGCCGGCTGAGTGATGCGTTCTACGAACGAGTGCTGGCCGACGAGCTCCTGGCGCCGGTGTTCGCGAGCTTCACGCTCACGCACGTCGAGCGGGTGGCGATCTGGCTGGGAGAGATCTTCGGTGGGCCGGCTGACTTCACCGCCACCCTCGGCGGCCATCAGGAACTGTTGAGGGTCCACCTCGGGCTCGGGATCCGCGAGGAGCACCGGCAGCGCTGGCTCGAGCTCATGCAGGCCGCGATCGAGGAGGTGCTGGCCGACCGTCCCGAGCTGCACGAGACGCTGATGGCCTACTTCGCCTGGGGCACGGCGATCGCCAAGGACGTCTCCCAGGACCCGCCTGGCACCGACCTCGGCGACCCCGGTCCGACGCCGCGGTGGGGTCGGGACGGGCTGATCGACGAGAGTCAGCGGACGACGTCGTAGACGAGCTTGAGGATGCCGTTGCCGTAGGCCTCCGACTCGACCAGGGTGAGCCGCTGCTTGTCCTTGTCGGTCTCGCTCCACATCGACTTCCCGGCGCCGAGGACGACAGGGAAGACGAGCAGGTGGTAGCGGTCGATCAGGCCGGCGTCGGAGAGGTTGCGGGCGAGCTCGGCGCTGCCGGCGATCAGGATCGGGCCGCCATCGCCCTGCTTGAGCTCGGCGACCTCGTCGAGCGACCTGAGCACGGTCTGCGGGCCCCAGCCCTCGACGAGGGCGTCGTCGCCGAGGGAGGTCGAGACGACGTACTTCGGGATCTCCTTCACCACCGTGAAGTCCTCGATGTCGGGCCAGATCGGCGCGAACGCCTCATAGCTGCGCCGGCCGAACATCATCGCGCCGGCCTCCTCCATCTCGCTGCCCTTGATCGCGTACGCCTCCGGCAGGAACTCGATGTCCTGGAAGGTCCAGCCGCCGCTGCGGTGCTGCTCGGAGGCGGAGCCGCCGCCGGGGGAGTCGACGACGCCGTCGATGGACACGAACGCTGAGTAGATGAGGGTGCGCATGCGCCCGATCCTGCCGCGCCGGGGCGAGCGGCGCCAGGAGTTTCCGGGCGCTACCGTGAATGCATGACGGCCCGACGACGTGCTCAGGAGTTCTGCGAGGCGTACGGCCTCACGATGCCGATCCTTCAGGCGCCGATGGCGGGTGCCTGCCCGCCCGCACTGGGGGCCGCGGTCGCCGACGCGGGCGGCATGGGCGCGTCGGGGGTGGTGCTCGACTCGCCGGCGCGGATCGCGGAGTGGGCGGCGGAGTTCCGGTCGCTGTCGGCCGGGCCGTTCCAGCTGAACATCTGGATCCCCGACCCTCTCGACGACGACCCGGCCGGGATCTCGGCCGCAGAGGATTTCCTGGGCAGGTTCGGTACGCCGGGCCCCGAGCAGCCGCCCGCTCCGTCGTTCGAGGAGCAGTGCGAGGCGATGCTCGCCGCCCGGCCGCGGGTCGTCTCCTCGATCATGGGGCTCTTCTTGCCGGAGTACGTCGAGCGCCTGCACGAGGCCGGGATCGCCTGGTTCGCGTGCGCCACGACCCTGGCCGAGGCGCTGGCCGCGCAGGAGGCCGGCGCCGACGCCATCGTCGCGCAGGGTCTCGAGGCCGGCGGGCACCGAGGTGTCTTCGAGCCGGAGACGGCGGAGCGTACGGCCGTGGGACTGTTCGCGCTGCTGCCGCACATCGTCGACGGGGTCGACGTGCCGGTCATTGCCACCGGCGCGATCGCCGACGGGCGTGCGGCCGCCGCTGCGCTGACCCTCGGTGCGAGTGCAGTCCAGGTCGGCAGCGCGCTGCTGCGGTCGCCGGAGACCGGGATCGCCGAGGCCTGGGCGGCCTCGCTCGACGGCCTCTCGCCAGAGGACACGGTCGCCACCCGGGCCTACTCCGGCCGCCTCGGCCGCGCGGCCCCGACGGGTTACGTGCGCTCCTGGGAGGCGCCGGGCGCGCCGTCGCCGGCGCCCTATCCGCACCAGCGCGCCCTGGTCGGCCGCTGGCGCAAGGGGACCCCGGATCCCGCCGCCGCGGTGCCTCTGGACCGAGCCAACCACTGGGCCGGCCAGGCCGCGGGTCGCGCCGTCGCCGAGCCGGCTGCCGACGTCGTCACCCGGATGTGGAGCGACGCTCAGGCGCTGTTGCCGCCGGGCGGGTGACCTGGGCGGGGGCATTTTCCCGCCATGGCGGGAAAGTGGAGCGGTGCGTGCGGCGGGGCGTGCGCAGAATCCCGCCATGGCGGAAAAGTGGAGCGGTGCGTTCGGCAAGACGCGCGCAGAACCCCGCCATGGCGGGAATCTGTCGGCGCCGGGGAACCGCGACGGTGTAGAACGGAAGACATGAGCGAAACCTGGTCCCAGCGACTGCTCGCGGACGGCTTCGGCCGGATCGCGGAGAGCCTTCCCGCGATCGTCGACGGCCTCTCGGTCGACGACCTGCTGTGGCGGCCGTACGACGGGGCGAACTCGATCGCCTGGACCCTGTGGCACATCGCCCGGATGGAGGACGTCCAGATCGCGCCGCTCGCCGGCACCGAGGAGGTGTGGACGCGGGACGGCTGGGTGGAGCGGTTCGGGCTGCCGTACAAGCCTCGGGCGATGGGCTACGGCCAGAGTGCGGCGGAGGTCGCGGCGTTCCGGCTGGAGGACCCGACGCTGCTGACCGGCTATTACCAGGCCGTCCACGAGGCGACGATCGGGCTGGTCGACACGCTCGGCGACGACGACCTCGCCCGAATCGTCGACGAGCGTTGGGACCCGCCGGTCACCGCCGCGGTCCGACTGGTCAGCGTCGTCGACGACGCCGCCCAGCACATCGGCCAGGCGGCGTACGTCAAGGGTCTGCTGGGTCTGCGCTAGGGCGTGTCTCTTAAAGACATGGCGGCCGCGTAGCGGGCGTGGATTTGAGGGACACGCCCTAGAGGACGGCGGCGATGGCCTCGTCGACCGAGGCGTCGCCGGAGACCAGCTCCCACTGCTTACCGATGGTGGCGTCGTCGTCGATCACGGCGGCGATCACCGCGGCCACGTCGGCGCGCGGGATGGTGTCGCGGCCGAGCTTCGGGGCCAGCTTCACCCGTCCGGTCGCAGGGTCGTCGGTGAGGCCGCCGGGACGCAGGATGGTCCACTCGAGGTCGCTGTCGCGCAGGGCGATGTCGGCGTCGCGCTTGGCCTCGACGTAGGCCGTCCACACCTCGCCGGCGTCGGCCGGGACCGGCTCGTCGACGTTGATCGCCGAGACCTGCACGAAGCGCCGGATGCCGGCCGCCTTCGCGCCGGCGATCGACTTGGTCGAGCCCTCCAGGTCGACGGTGCGCTTGCGCTCCTTGTTGCCGTCGGGGCCGCCGCCGGCGGCGAAGACCACCGCGTCGCTGCCCGCGAAGGCAGCGGCGAACCCGTCGGCGTCCTGGTTCTCGATGTCGAGCAGGCCCACCTCGGCCCCGAGCGCTTCGAGCTCGGCTCGGTAGCTCTCGCTGCGTACGAGCGCGAGCGGGGTGTGGCCCGCGGCCGCGAGGATCGGATGGAGGTGCAGGGCGACCTTGCCGTGGCCGCCGACGATGGCGATGCGCATGCCTCCACGATAGGCACATGGGCCCACTGACAATTGTCACCGTCGGGTCCGGACAATCAGATCTGACGCCCGGGCACCCCGGAACGCGAGTCTGGAGACACCACCCACGGTGGGTGGTGGAGACGGAGGAATCGCGATGACAACCGTGACGAACGAGACCGTGCAGCGCACCCGGGTCGGATGGCCGCGGATCGGCGGCGTGGCGGCCACGGCGGCCGTGGCCGCGACGGCCGTATGGCTGCTGTGGACCCAGGCCGGGGGAGTGGAGCTCGAGGTGAAGTCGGGCGCCGGCAGCCAGCAGATCGGGGTCGGCTCGGTGATCGTCAGCAGCCTGATCATCGCGCTGGCCGGCGGCGCGCTGCTGCGCTGGTGGGAGGGGCGTTCCGAGCGCGGGACCAGGCGCTGGACGATGCTCGCCGTCGGGATCGCCGTGGTCTCCCTGATCACGCCGACCAGCGCGCTCACCCTGGCCGCCGGCCTGGGGCTCGCGAGCCTGCACGTCGTGGTCGCAATTGTGGTCATCGCCGGGCTGCGGCGGCGATAAGGTGACGACCGTGTCCGGCCTGTGGTGTCACCTCCAGCGCCACGGTGCGGTGCTGGTGTGGCTGCCGGTGCTGCTGCTCTTCCCACTGCTCAACCTCTCCGGCGACGCGCTGGCGGCCGCCGGTCAGGTGGTTCTGGTGCTGGCCGTCGCGGCCACCGCGGTCGCCCTCGTGCTCACCGGCCGGGTGCTCGTCCTGCTGCCGGTGCTGGTCGCCCTGATCGTGCTGTCCGCGATGCAGGGCGAGGGCTGGCAGATGGTCTGGGTGCTGCTGGCCATCGTCGCCCCGGCGGTGCTGCGCGGCTGGCGCCTGCTCGCGGTCATCGTCGCGGCAACCGCCGGGGCCGCGGTCTCGATCGCAGTGATCGAGGGCATCGGCGACGCCTACCTGATCAGTGTCGGCGGCGTACTCCTCAGCGGAGCGACGACCACCTCGTTCCTACGCCTCATCGATACGGTCGAGCAGCTCAGGCGCACTCGGGAGGAGCTCGCCCGGGTGGCCGTGGCCGAGGAGCGTGCCCGGATGTCCCGCGACCTCCACGACCTGCTCGGTCACACGTTGAGCGTGATGGTCGTCAAGGCCGAGGCCGTACGCCGCCTGGCGGCTCGTGACCCGGAGGCGGCCGCCGCGCACGCGGCCGACATCGAGGAGGTCGGCCGGGCCGCCCTGGCCGACGTCCGGGCCGCCGTCGACCAGATGAAGACGCTCTCCCTGGCCGAGGAGCTCGACGGCGCGCGCCGCGCGCTCGACGCCGCCGGGATCCGTACGTCGATCACCGCGGCCCAGGCCGAGGTGCCCGACATCGCCGGCCAGGCGCTCGCCTGGGTCGTACGCGAGGGGGCGACCAACGTGATCCGCCACTCCGGTGCGGCCAGCTGCCGTTTCGAGCTCTCCGAGGACGGCGGCGAGTTCCGGCTCGCCGTCGTCGACGACGGGGTCGGCGGCCCGGTGGACACGGGCGAGAGGTCAGGCGGGCTCGAAGGCCTGCGGCAGCGGCTGCGTGCGGTCGACGGTCGCCTCGACGTACGTCCTGGGGTCGACGGGTTCCGCCTCGAGGCGAGGGTGCCGGCATCGTGATCCGCATCCTGCTCGCCGAGGACCAGGCGATGATGCGCGGCGCGCTCGCGGTGCTGCTCGGGCTCGAGGACGACCTCGAGGTGGTGGCCCAGGTCGGCACCGGCACCGAGATCGTGCCGACGGCGCTCGAGGTGCGCCCCGATGTGGCGCTGCTCGACATCGAGCTGCCCGGGATCAGCGGTCTCGAGGCCGCACGCGAGCTGCGCGCGTCAATCCCGGAGTGCCGGGTGATGATCCTGACGACGTTCTCCCGGCCCGGCTACGTGCGTCAGGCGATGGCCGCGGGCGCGGTCGGCTTCCTGGTCAAGGACGGGCCGGTCGAGGAGCTGGCCGACGCGATCCGGCGGGTGCTGCGCGGCGAGACGGTCCTCGACCCCGCCCTGGCCGCCGCCACGCTCCGCGCCGCCCCGAACCCGCTGACCGCGCGCGAGCGCGACGTGCTCGCGGCCTCCGAGGACGGGTCGAGCGTCGCCGACATCGCCGGGCGGCTCTTCCTCTCGCCGAGCACGGTGCGCAACTATCTCTCGGCCGCCATCGGCAAGACCGGCACCCGCAACAAGACCGAGGCGGCTCTCACCGCTCGCCGCAACGGCTGGCTCGCCTGAGAGATCAGGCGGGGGACAACGACCCGAGTGCGTGCACGAGCGGCGCGAGCTCGGGGATCTCGGCGGCCTCGTCCAGTGCCGTACGCAGCACCTCGTCGTGCAGCGGACGGGCCTTCTTCAGCAGGGCGCGCCCGGCGGGCGTGAGCTCGGTGTAGATCCCGCGGCGGTCGTCGGCGCACAGGATCCGGGTGAGGAGGTCGCGGTTCTCCAGGCGCGTGACCAACCGGGTCGTGGCCGAGGACGACAGCGCCGCCGCGCGCGCCAGCTGCTGCATGCGCATGTGCCAGCCGTCCTGGCGGCTGAGCGCGTCGAGGACGGTGAACTCGACGACCGACAGCCCGTGCTCGCGCTGCAGCGCCTTCTCGAGTGCGGCCTCGATCAGGCCGTGCACGGCCGCCAGTGTGCGCCAGCCCTGCGCCCGGATCTCGACGGCGTCGTCAGCGATTCCCATGGGTCCTCCTTCGTGGACGTCACCAGCATACCCGAATTGCGCGGATAGTGCGCGTGTGCAACTATAAATACGAAGCGTGTGCAACTACTGCGCACGCGGACTATCGACAGACGCAACCCGTCTTCACCAAGGAGTCATCCATGCCCGTCGCACTGCTAGCCCTCGCGATCGGAGGGTTCGGCATCGGCCTCACCGAGTTCGTCATCATGGGTCTGCTGCCGGAGGTCTCCACCGACTTCGGGGTCAGCGAGACCACCGCCGGCTACCTCATCTCCGGCTACGCCCTCAGTGTCGCGATCGGTGCCGTCGGCCTGACCCTCCTGCTCACCCGGGTGCCCCGCAAGGTCGCCCTGCTCGGCCTGATGGTGTTGTTCATCCTCGGCAACCTGATCTCCGCGGTCTCGCCCGACTACGCCACGATGATGGTCGGCCGGATCGTCGCGGCGCTGTGCCACGGCGCGTTCTTCGGCATCGGCTCCGTCGTCGCCGCGCAGCTGGTCGCCCCGGACCGCAAGGCCAGCGCGATCGCGTTCATGTTCGGCGGCCTCACCCTGGCCAACGTCCTCGGTGTTCCGCTGGGCACTCTGCTCGGCCAGGCCGCCGGCTGGCGTTCGACCTTCTGGGCGATCACCGTCATCGGCATCATCGCCTTCGTCGGCATCGCCCTCCTGGTCCCGGCCCACACCGGCCGCAGCGAGGCCACCGCCCCGGCCGTACGTACCGAGCTGGCCGCCTTCACCAGCCCGCAGGTCTGGCTCTCGATCGCCCTGACCGTGCTCGGCTACGGCGGCATGTTCGGCGGGTTCACCTACATCGCCTTCACGCTCACCGAGGTCAGCGGCTTCTCCGCCGGGGCGGTGCCGCTGCTGCTCGTCCTCTTCGGTGTCGGCCTCTTCGTCGGCAACATCGTCGGCGGCCGGGCCGCCGACCGTGACCTGGTCAGGACCCTCGGCGTGCTCCTGACCGCCCTGACCGTCGTCCTCGCCGGCTTCGCCCTCGTCGCGACCAGCCAGGTGCTGACCGTCATCGCCCTGGTCCTGATGGGCGCCGTCGGCTTCGGCACGGTGCCGGCGCTGCAGATGCGGGTGATGGGGTACGCCGACCAGGCGCCCACCCTCGCCTCCGGCGCCAACATCGCCGCCTTCAACGTCGGCAACGCGCTCGGCGCGTGGATCGGCGGCATCACCCTCGCCGCCGGCCTCGGCTACACCTCGCCGCTGTGGGCCGGTGCCGCGGTCACCGCCGTCGGCCTCGTCGTGCTCCTGGTCGCCGTCCGCGCGCCCGGTGGCGAGCGGCGTACCTCCGTCCCTGTCCCTGCCTGAACCTCACCCATCTCAGAGAGAAGAGAAGTCTCATGACCATCCCGAACATCACCCTGAACAACGGCATCGAGATGCCGCAGCTCGGCTACGGCGTCTTCCAGGTGCCGGACGACGAGACCGAGGCGGCCGTCACCGCCGCGCTCGAGGCCGGCTACCGCAGCATCGACACCGCGGCTGTCTACGGCAACGAGGCCGGCGTCGGCCGCGCCCTCGCGAAGTCGGGCATCGCCCGCGAGGAGCTCTTCATCACCACGAAGCTCTGGAACGCCGACCACGAGCGGCCGGTCGAGGCGTACGAGAAGAGCCTCGAGCTCCTCGGCCTCGACCAGGCCGACCTCTACCTGATCCACTGGCCCACCCCGGCCCGTGATCTGTACGTCGGTGCCTGGCAGGGCCTCGAGGAGCTGTACGCCGCGAAGCGGGTCCGCGCGATCGGCGTCTCGAACTTCCTGCCCGAGCACCTGGACCGGATCGTCGAGCTCGGTGGCACGGTGCCCGCCGTCAACCAGATCGAGCTGCACCCCGCGCTGCAGCAGCGCGCCACGGTCGCCGCGAACGACGGGCTCGGGATCGCCACCGAGGCCTGGAGCCCGCTCGCCCAGGGCGCGATGCTCCAGAACCCGGCGATCACCGAGATCGCCGACCGCCTCGGTCACACGCCTGCCCAGGTGATCCTGCGCTGGCACCTCCAGCAGGGCCGGATCGTCATCCCCAAGTCGGTGACCCCGGCACGGATCGCGCAGAACCTCGACGTCTTCGGCTTCGACCTCACCGACGCCGACCTGGCTGTGATCGACGCCCTGGAGAGCGAGGGCCGCACCGGCCCGGACCCGGCGACCTTCAACGCTGCCTGATCGTCTGCGCCTGATATCCGGGGCAGGTGTTATCGATCGGTGATCAGCCCGGGGCAGATGTCCGGACCGGTTGAGGGCATGCTTGGGCTCATGCGATTGACCGAGCATGAGCTCACCGTTGCCCTGACCGGGACGGCCAAGACCGTCCTGGCCTCCGGCAGGAGGTTCCGCAAGGGCGGCGCCGACATCGACAAGGTCTGGGACGAGACCGACCGCTTCCAGCGCTTCAAGCTCCTGGACAGCATCGGCACCCAGATCTTCCCGGTGCTCACCGATCTCCCCGACGTCGAGGTCCCGGTCGGAGGTCGCCCGACCTTCCCGGAGGAGCAGATCCGTGAGTCCGTCGAGCGCAACATCGGTGACGACGTCGGTCGCCTCCGCCGGGCGGTCACGGTCAAGGCGCGCGTCGCGCTGGTCCAGGCCGCCCTCTCCAACCTTCCGCCCCGCGCCGAGGGCGACCTGCGCCTGGTCGACTGAGTGCGGGCGCTCCGCTCGATCAGGCGGCGCGCCGGTTGCGGTCGAAGGCGAGAGCGGCCAGAGCGAGCGCACCGACCAGCAGGCCGAAGTCGCGCAGAGCGACGTCGTAGTACTCGCCCATCGAGACGAGGTTGACGATGATCGCGGCAAGCCAGGCGGCGACCAGCAGCGCGCCGTAGCGTGGGATGACCGCGACGGCGATGCCGGCCACGATCTCGATGACGCCGACCGCCAGCATCGCCTGGTGCGCGTTGCCGGGGACGATGTCGTTGATCCACGGTGCGAGGTAGCGGTCCCACTCGGTCAGCACCTCGGCGAACTTGTCGAGGCCGAACGCGATCGGGGCGATGACGAAGACCGTACGCAGCAGGAAGAAGGCGCGGTCGCTGCCGGAGGATCCGGTGATCGACCTGGTGCTCTCGGAGGTGTGGCTGGTCATGGGTGATCCCTTTCGGACGAAGTGACGAAGGTGCTGCTCGGGAGGTTCCCGGGTGCCTTCACTGCGTGGGTGTCGTCGACCGGTCCGGGTCTTACCGGGTTCCCGGACTTCGGTTCGACGGGTAAGAACCTCGCGGCCGGGCGACACCAACCAGTCATGAAGGTGCACCAGCGAGACCGCGGCGCGCTGCGCTCGCGACAGGCCCTCGAAGAGGCGGTGGCGTGGCGGCGGCGAAGCCTGCTCCGTGCCGGGTTCCCGGCGGACCTCGCCTCGGACCTTGCGGCAGACGTACGCCTCGATCTGCATGCGCTGCTGCAGCTGGTCGATCGTGGGTGCCCGCCGGAGCTGGCGATCCGGATCGTGGATCCGTCACCGGGCGAGGTGCGACGATGAACATCGTGCAGGGCGACATGGCTGGGATCGGCATCGCGCCGGACGAGCCCTGGGTGAGCGACCTGAGCGACCCCGGGCCTCCGGGGCATGTCGCCCAACGCAGCCTCCACGACCTGCTGCTGCGAGCGACCCGGCATCAAGTGTGGCGTCTGCGCGGCCAGCTGCCCGGTGCCGGACCCGCCGATCTGGAGGACCTCGCCCAACAGGCCGCCGACGATGCTTTGGTCGCGGTGCTCGGGAAGCTCGCGACCTTCGAGGGGCGGAGCCGGTTCAGCACCTGGGTCTACAAGTTCGGTGTCCTGCACGCCGGAGTCGCCGTCCGGCGCCAGGCGTGGCGCCATCGTGAGGTCGCGCTTCCGGACACGTTCGATGTGATGGACGACGGCACCGCGCCCGAGGGTGTCGTGCAGGCGGCCGATCTCTCACGTGCCGTCCACGCCGCGATCGCCACCGCGCTGACACCTCATCAGCGACGGGTCACGCTGGCGCTGCTGGTCGATCAGGTCCCTATCGACGTCCTCGCCGAGCGTCTCGGCACCAACCGCAACGCGCTGTACAAGACCCTCCACGACGCGCGCCGGCGACTGCGCGCGTCCCTGGTGGCCAGCGGCCACCTCGACGAACCGTCCCTGCGGAGCGCGCCATGACCGATCGAAACCGCCCCCTGTCCGCAGCCGCCCTCGACGGCCTCCTGCTCGACACCGACCCCTATCTGTCCTGCGACGACTGCTTCGACCAGATCGACACCTACGTCGAGCAGGTGCTGGCGAATCCGGCGCATGTGGACGTCCCGATGCAGGTGCACCTCAAGGCGTGCGGGGCCTGCGCCGAGGAGGCCGACGCGTTGATGGACCTGCTCTCGTCCTGACCGGTCGGTTCAGGAAAGCCGCTCGGCGACGTTGTCGCTGAGGTGCTCCAGGGTGTCCTTGAGGGTGGTGAACTCGTCCGGCTGCAGCGCCATCACGTCGGCGATGGTGTCGGGTACGCCCGCGGCCCGGTCGCGCAGTTCATGTCCGGCCTCGGTCAGGATCAGGCGGACGCTGCGCTGGTCCTCGGGGCGCTTCTCGCGGGTGATCAGCCCGGCGGCCTCGAGGCGCTTGACCAGCGGTGTCACGGTGCCGTAGTCCAACCCGAGCCGCTCGCCGAGCTCGCCCATGGTGATCGGGGAGCTCTCCCAGAGCACGAGCATGGCGACGTACTGCGAGTAGGTCAGGCCCAGGGCGTCCAGGATCGGTCGGTAGGCCGCGGTCACGAGCCGCTGCGCGGTGTAGAGCGAGAAGCACAGCTGCTCGCTCAGCTCCAGGCTGTGGCGAGTCTCGGTCATGCGCCCCACTCTACAACCTTGTGCGCAACCTTTTTCTGGGAAAACCTTGCGCGCAAGGTAAGTGCGGCGTAGATTCCTTGTACGCAAGGTAATTCACCGCAAGGAGTGAGACGACATGTCCAAGCCCGTCCTGGAACCGGCCGCAGCCGAGTTCGCCGCCGCCACCGCCAACCCGCCCTACCTGTTCGACCTCGGCCCCGTCGAGGGCCGCGAGGCGGTCAACCAGGTCCAGTCCGGAGAGGGCGTCGCCAAGCCGGATGTCGACGAGGAGTGGGTCACCGTCGAGGGTGGCCCGACCGGTGAGGTGAAGGTCCGCATCGTCAGGCCGGCCGGCGTCACCGGCACCCTCCCCGTCCTCATCTACATCCACGGCGCTGGCTGGGTGTTCGGCAACGCCGGTACGCACGACCGCCTGGTCCGCGAGCTCGCGGTCGGCGCGGGTGCCGCCGTGGTGTTCCCGGAGTACGACCTCTCGCCCGAGGCGAGGTACCCGATCGCGATCGAGCAGAACTTCGCGGCCGCCCAGTGGGTCGTCGCCCAAGGTGCCGAGAAGGGGCTCGACGCCTCCCGCATCGCCGTCTCCGGCGACTCCGTCGGGGGCAACATGGCCGCGGCGCTCACGCTGATGGCCAAGGAGCGCGGCGGGATCGAGCTCAAGCAGCAGGTGCTCTTCTACCCGGTCACCGACGCCGCCTTCGAGACCGAGTCCTACCACCAGTTCGCCGAGGGCTACTTCCTGCGCCGCGACGGGATGCAGTGGTTCTGGGACCAGTACACGACCGACGAGGCCGAGCGCGCCCAGATCACGGCCTCCCCGCTGCGGGCGACCACCGAGCAGCTCACCGGCCTGCCGTCGGCGCTGGTGATCACCGCCGAGGCCGACGTGCTGCGTGACGAGGGCGAGGCGTACGCCGGCAAGCTCCGTGAAGCCGGCGTGCCGACCGTCCAGGTCCGCCTCGGCGGCGTCATCCACGACTTCGTGATGCTCGACGCGCTGCGCGACACCTATGCCGCGAAGGCGGCGATGAAGCTGGCCATCGACACGCTGAAGGTCGCGCTCGCCTGAGGAGCTCGCCCCCGCCGGTGACCGGGCGGGGTCAGGTCCAGGGGTTGTCCCAACGCCCGTCGGCCTGAGCCGCCCGGACCTCGGCCAAGCCGCTGGGCCGCATCCGGCCCTCGGCGGTGAGCCGCTCGACCTTGGAGATGTTGAGCCGGGACCACTTCGAACCAGGGCGCCGGCGGGTGTAGCGCTGCAGGTAGGTCTCGTCATCGCCTCGGCGGCGTACGGCGGAGATCCAGCCGAAGCAGAGGCCGACGTCGACCAGCTGGTCGGAGGAGAGCGAGGCCGGTTCGACGCCTTTGCGGGTCAGTCGCAGCCACACGGCGCGTGTCTCAGGGGCGGCCGTCTCGAGGTACGCCTCGACCTCGGCCACGGTCGGGCGGTCCAGCACCGGCTCGCCGTCGATGGTCTCCACCCGGCCAACCATATGGTCGGCCGGGTGGAGACCCGGCTGTCGGCGGGGCCTCGTGGGATGGGTACGGATCAGCGGGGCGCGGCGCCGGCTGCGCAGTGGTAGTCGCGTGACGGCCGCTCACCCGTGGTCAGGTACGTCGTCACCGCGTGGTTCGCGCAGCGGTTCTTGCCCGCCGGGAAGACGCCGTGGCCGCTCTGGTCGGCGGTCACCATGGTGGCCCGCTTGCCCAGCGCCCTTCGCATCTCACGGGCACCGTCGAGCGGTGTCGCCGGGTCGCGCAGGTTCTGCACCATCAGTACGTTGGCCGGGCCCTGATCTGTGATCCGGACCTGAGGCTCCTCGGGGTCCGGCCAGTAGGCGCATGGCGTGATGTTGGCTCCGGCGGCACCGAACAGCGGATACCGGATCCGGTCGACAGTGACGTTGCGCTGGTAGGTCGCGACCGACGACGGCCAGCGCGCGTCGTTGCAGATCATGTAGTAGCGACCGGAGATGAGGTTGTCCACGTCGCTCACAGCGTCGCCTCCGGGCAGCGGTGGCGGCGGCTGGTTCGCGTCGACCGCGTGCCAGATGTCGGCCAGCAGCGGCAGCTGGGTCGGGCCGTACAGCAGCCCGAAGTTGATCAGCCGGAACGCGACGTGGTCGAAGGGGCCGTCCGGCGTCGGGATCGGCTTCTTCTCCAGCCGCTCGGCGAGCTCGAGGTACTTCGCGCGCACCTGTGCCGGCGTCTTGCCCAGGCCGTACTCGCGGTGGTTCGCCGCGGCGAACTTAGCGAAGGCCGGGAACGTGTCCTCGACGCCCTGCGACCACAGTCGGTTGCTCGCGTAGTCCCAGCCACCCGGGCCCATGTTGCTGTCGAGCACGATCCGGTCGCTGCGCTGCGGGAACAGCGTGGTGTAGACCGCGCCCAGGTGGGTTCCCCAGGAGGCGCCGGCGTAGGACAGTTTCGACTCGCCCAGCGCGGCCCGGATCCGATCCATGTCGCGGGCGGTGTTGGCCGGGGTGACGTGCGGCAGCATCCAGGACGTATTGGACCTCGCGCACTGCTGGGCGATCTGCTTGCTCACGGCTGCCTGGCTGGCCACGTCGGCGGCGTCGAGCGCGTACGGCGGGATGTTCCCGGTCACCTGCTGTTCCGCGGTGAGATCGCACGTCACCGGGGTGCTGCGGCCGATCCCGCGTGGGTCGAAGCCGATCACGTCGTAGCTGTCTCGGACGCTCTGCGGGAGACCCATCGCGACGAGCATCGCCGGGTAGCCCTCGCCCGCGGAGGGGCCGCCGGGGTTGGTCACCAGGATGCCGCGTCGCTTGTCGGGCTTCGTGCTCGCCAGCCGCGAGACCGCGATGTCGATCGTCTTGCCGTCCGGGTCGCTGTAGTCCAGAGGGACCTTCAGGGTCCCGCACTGCATCCCGTCCGGGATCGGCAGCGGAGATATCTCGGCGGGGCACTTGCCCCACGTGATGCTGTCCGGCGGCGCGGCCTCTGCCGCGGCCGGACCGGCCAGCGAGGCCACTGGGGCCAGTGTGGCTGCCAGTGAGACGACAGCGACTGCGAGCGGTACTGAGATGCGCTTCATTTCTTCCTCCCGAGGATGGCGCTGGGAGGTGTCAGTCTTCGCTGATCGGAGGGCGGATACATCCAGCCGAAGACCATTCCCGGGGTGGCCCAAAGGACTATTGACGGGTGGGGAAAGTCTTAGTGGCGCAGATCATCCCCCTGCTGAAGACACATACGCGTGTGACGCGTGGCAACGGTTGGCGGTTGGGCTGCGATCGGCGAGGATGTCACCGTGATCGACGAGCGCCCCATCAACACGTGGCTGACCGACATGGACGGTGTCCTGGTGCGCGAGGAGGAGCCGATCCCGGGCGCCGCCGAGTTCCTGGCCAGGCTCACCGAGGCCGAGGTGCCGTTCATGGTGCTGACCAACAACTCGATCTACACCCCGCGCGACCTGCGGGTCCGGCTGCTCCGGTCCGGGCTCGACGTCCCCGAGAAGTCGATCTGGACCTCGGCGCTCGCCACCGCGCAGTTCCTCGCCGACCAGCGGCCGGGTGGGTCCGCGTACGTCGTCGGTGAGGCGGGGCTGACCACCGCCCTGCACGCGGTCGGCTACGTGATGACGGAGAACGATCCCGACTACGTCGTGCTGGGTGAGACTCGCACCTACTCGTTCGAGGCGATCACCCGGGCGATCCGGCTGATCGAGGGCGGCGCCCGGTTCATCGCGACCAACCCGGACCCGAGCGGGCCGAGCCCGCAGGGCACGCTCCCCGCGACCGGCTCCGTCGCCGCGCTGATCAGCGCCGCGACCAACCGGGCGCCCTACTACGTCGGCAAGCCGAACCCGCTGATGATGCGTAGCGCGCTCAACCAGCTCGAGGCCCACTCCGAGACGACCGTGATGATCGGCGACCGGATGGACACCGACATCATCAGCGGCCTCGAGGCCGGGATGCGCACCATCCTCGTCGAGACCGGGTCGACCCGGCCCGAGCAGGTCGAGACCTTCCCGTTCCGGCCGACCCGCGCGGTCGCCTCGATCGCCGACGTACTGCCGCTGCTCGAGGGGCAGATCAAGAGTCAGATCGAGAGTCAGAGCGAGCACCAGGTCGACGCTCAGTAGGGGAGCGGGCCGCGGCCCGAGACGTACGTTCCGGTCGGGCCGTCGGGGTCGAGCCGGGCCATCCGGACGATGATCTCGGCGCCCTCCTCGACGCTCTGGGTGCCGGTGTGGCCGTTGAGGTCGGTGTCGGTGAAGCCGGGTTCTACCGCGTTGATCCGGATGGTCGGGTAGGCCTTGGCGAGCTGGATGGTGGCGGCGTTGAGGGCGGCCTTGGAGGCCGGATAGCTCAGGCCTCGGTAGAAGTGGGTGAAGCCGTCGGGGTCGCTGAGCATGCCCAGGGAGGCGAGGCCGCTGGAGACGTTGACGACGACGGGCGCCGGTGACTTCAGCAGCAGCGGGACGAAGGCGTGGGTCACCCGGAGGCCGCCGAAGAAGTTGGTCTCGAAGGTGGCGCGTACGTCCTCGACGCTCTCGTCCGCGGCGGTGGGGATGGCGTTGTCGGCCAGCCTGGGCTCGACGCCGGCGTTGTTGACGAGTACGTCGAGGCCGCCGTCGGCGGCGATCTGCTCGGCCGCCGCGGCGACGGAGGTGTCGTCGGTGACGTCGATGCGGACGAACCGGGCGCCGAGCTCGGCGGCCGCGGCCCGGCCGCGTGCCTCGTCCCGGGCGCCGAGGTAGACGGTGTGTCCCGCGGCGAGCAGGCGGCGGGCGGTCTCCTTGCCGAGGCCCTTGTTGGCCCCGGTGATCAGTGTGGTGGTCATGCCTCCAGGCTGCGTCGGTGACGCGGCTCCAGGAAGCGGTCCGGTTTTCGTAGGACTGGCAGGGCCAGGACAACGGCTCGGTCGTGGCGGAGACTGGTGGGGTGGAGTCATCGGAGTTCGGCCGGATGCTGCGTCGCCGGCGTGATCGCGTGGAGCCGGCCGCGGTCGGCCTGCCGGCGGGTGGCCGACGCCGGGCCGCCGGGCTGCGGCGTGAGGAGGTCGCGAACCTGGCCGGCATCTCGGTCGACTACCTGACCCGGCTCGAGCAGGGCCGGGCGACCTCGCCGTCGGCGCAGGTCGTCGAGGCGCTGGCCCGGGCGCTCCGGCTCCCGGATGCCGACCGCGACCTGCTGTTCCGCCTCGCCGGGCACGTCGCGCCCGGCCGGGAGGCGATCTCCTCGCGGGTCTCGCCGAGCGTGCAGCGGCTCCTCGATCGCCTGGCGCACACCCCGGTCGTGGTCTACGACGCCGCCTGGACCCTGGTGGTCGCCAACGAGGCGTACGACGCGCTCATGGGGGCGACCACCACCTGGCAGGGTCGCGAGCGCAACGCGGTGTGGCGCAACTTCGTCGGCCCGGGCAGCCGGGCCCTCGCCACCGCGGCGGAGACCGAGGCGCTGCGGGCCGGGCTGGTCGCGGACCTGAGGCTCACCGCGGCTCGCTACCCCGCCGACCATGGGCTGCGCCGGCTCGTCGACGACCTGCGCGCCGCCAGCCCGCGCTTCGCGGACCTGTGGGAGAGCGCCGACCCGTCCCCGCGCCACGAACCGGCCCGGCACAAGGTCATCGACCACCCCACCGTCGGCCCCATCGCGCTCGACTGCGACACCCTGACCGTCGCCGTCGAGGACCTGCGGATCATGGTCTACACCGCCGAGCCCGGCACCGAGGACGCCGAGCGCCTCGCGCTGGCGACGGTCGTCGGCAACCAGGCGCTCGAGGAGCGCTGAGCGCGGAGGCGGGAATAGGCCGGTGGCGGCCGGGTGCTGGGCCAGATGTGAACGATGACCGTCCGTCGTGGGAGATGACGCTCGCCTACCAGGAGGAGCTGGCCGCCGGCTCCGCCGGTGAGGACGTACGCTCCGCCACCTGGTTGCTCGTCGACGACGGCACGGTCGTGCTGACCGCCGCCGGGCAGTCGCACCTGCTCCGTGAGGGGGACGCGGCTCTGGTCGGAGGCCAGGTCAGGCACCGGCTGGCGACCCGCGACGGGGCCACGCTCACGCGGGCCGACCTGCGCGCGGTCGCGGTGGCGTACCCGCTCGCGAACCCGCTGGTCGTGCGCGACTTCGTCGGTCGCCACGGCGGGGTGGCCGAGCTGGTGCGGCGGTGTCCGCTGGCGGGGCCGTGCCGGCCGTCGGCGCTGTTCGCCTCGGGCTACGCCTCGCTGCTCGGCGCGGCGATGACGGCCTCCTGGCTCGAGGACACCGGGCGTGGGACGGACGGTCCCGCGCCGGTCCTGGACCCAGCCGTGGGACAGGTGATGTCCGCGCTGGTGGCCGATCCGGCGCGGGCCTGGTCGGTCGAGGCGATGGCGGAGTCGGTGCATCTGTCCAGGTCGGCGCTGGGGGAGCGGTTCCGGCGCAGCCTGGCGCTGAGCCCGAGCGAGGCGCTGCGGGACGTCCGGATGCGTGCCGCCCGCCACCTGCTCGCCGGCGGTGACCGTCCGGTCGAGCAGGTGGCGTACGCCGTCGGCTACGGGTCGGGCGCGGCGTTCAGCCGGGCCTTCACCGCCGCCCACGGGACCGGCCCGCAGGCGTGGCGGGACGGCTCAGCCGCGCGGGACGCGGATCGCGCCGAAGCCCGCCGCGGCGACGGCCGCACCGACCGCGCCGATGAGGAGCACGCGCCCGACGCCGTACTCGTCGAGGACCGCGCCTCCTAGCGCCGCCCCGAGGGCGATCGCCACCTGGAAGGCGGTGACCTGGAGCGCCAGCGCCGACTCGGTGCGCTCCGGCTCGACGCGGGTGACCCACAGCTGCGTGCCGACCGGCACCATGTTGAACCCGAACCCCCACACGAGGATCGCCAGCGCCATCACCGGTGTGCTCTCGGCGAGGACGGTCAGCACCAGCCCGCCGGCGAGGAGGAGCGGCGCCACGGTCACGACCGCACGCAGGCGGTGGGAGAACCGGCCGGCCGCGAGGTTGCCGAAGAGCCCGCCGACACCCCACAGCGCCAGCATCCACATACCTGCGCCCGGGGAGGTCTCGGCGATGGCGATCCGGATGAACGGGTACGCCACGAAGTTCCCGAGCACCACCACCACGAGCACCACCACGCCGGCCACCAGGAGCGGGTTGCGGAGGGCCTGACGCATCATCGTCAGCCCGGCGCCCGGGTGAGCCGGAACGGGCGGAAGCGCCCGCGCGAGCGCGGCGGCGGAGACCAGGCTCAGCACGGTCGCCGCCGCGAAGCCCCAGCGCCAGCCGGGTCCGTCGGCGAGCAGCGAACCCAGCGGCAGACCGACGATCGTGGCCACCGTGACACCGAGCGCGATCGAGGTCGAGATGACGTGGTCACGGCCGGGTGAGGCGTACGTCCCGACGGCGAAGGCGAAGGACCAGTAGCCCGCGATCGCCGCCCCGAGCACCAGGCGGCCGAGGAGCAGGACGACGAAACCGGGGGAGATCGCGACCGCCAGGTTGGCGACCGCCGCGGCGACCAGCAGGCCGACCAGCAGGGCTCGCCGATCCATCCGGGGGAACACCATGGCGATGCTCGGCGCGGTCAGGGCCCCGGCGATCGCCGTCGCCGCCACCGCGAGCCCGGCGGTTCCCTCACTGATCCCGAGGTCGCGTGCCATCGTCGGGAGCACACCCGCGGGCAGGAACTCGCTCGAGACCAGGATCGCGATCCCGGCGGCGAGCGCGACCACCGGCGCCGCTCGGCCCTGGGAGGTGGTCGGCGAGGTGGTCGGAGAAGTGGTCGGGGAGGCGGTCGGATCCGGCGTCGTCGTGGTCACCCTTCGATCCTCGCGGCCCTCGCAGGGTTCGGGTTGATCGTCCGTCGCCCGTGCTTGACCGGATGACCTCCGTCGTACCCGTCCATGAAACGGAGTTTCGGAATGCGGTCGACAGCGGTAGTAGGTTGAGGCCATGACCGTTCCTCCTGTGGTCAGACAGGAACAGCTCATCGACGAGATCGCCCTCCACCTCGCTGACGAGGTCGAGGGCGACTGGTCCACGTTGGTCTTCAACCACCGCAACCTGTCCATGTTCTTCACCGGCCGCGTCGATGTGCACCGACCGGACGGCGGTCTCGCCCACGCCCGGCCGCCCGACACCATCCTCGCGCTGACCGACGAGCTCAGGCGGGTGATGTATGAACCCGACAAAGGGGCCTGGTTCTCCGCGCGCTGGACGATCGCGAGCAGCGAGAGTGCTGAGGAGAAGAACTCGACGAACATCGTCTTCAACTACGACGACGAGCCGGTATGGCGCTGGCCTGCACATCCGGGCCTGTACGCGCTCGATCTCGAGACGTTTCCGCGCGCCGAGGAGCGCGTCCCCGACTGGCTCCGCCAGAAGGTCAACGGCGCCCGTCGCACGCTGTAGGTACGCGGTTCTCGGCGATGTCGCTAGGTGAGGGCCCACAAGGAATCCTCCAGAAGCCTGTCGATGTCAAGAGGTCACAGGAGCGGCGTCTGATGAAAAAGTCTGCACCGTGCCACAGGTCTCTCGAATTGCCATCGTCAACCGCGGCGAAGCCGCCATGCGTCTGATCCACGCCGTACGCGATCTCAACGCGCGGGACACATCCGTAGGAACGATCCGCACCATCGCGCTGCACACCGACGTCGACGCCGGGGCGGCGTTCGTACGTGAGGCCGACGAGGCCCACCTGCTCGGTGCGGCCGCGGACCGCCCCTACCTCGATCTCGCCGTCCTCGAACAGGCCCTGGTCGCCTCCGGTGCCGATGCCGCCTGGGTCGGCTGGGGGTTCGTCGCCGAGGACCCGGCTTTCGCCGAGCTCTGCGACCGGCTGGGCGTCACCTTCATCGGCCCCAGCGCCGAGGCCATGCGGAAGCTGGGCGACAAGATCGGCTCGAAGCTGATCGCCGAGGAGGTCGGAGTCCCGGTGGCTCCGTGGAGCCGCGGTGGTGTCGACACGCTCGAGGAGGCGCTGGCCAGCGCCGAGGAGATCGGCTATCCGCTGATGCTCAAGGCCACCGCCGGCGGTGGCGGTCGCGGCATCCGGAAGGTGACCTCCGGCGCCGAGCTCGCCGAGGCGTACCAGCGAACCCGGGACGAGGCGGAGCGGGCGTTCGGCAGCGGTGTGGTGTTCCTCGAGAAGCTGGTCACCGACGCCCGCCACGTCGAGGTCCAGGTGATCGCCGACGGTCAGGGCACCGCCTGGGCGATCGGCGTACGCGACTGCTCGGTGCAGCGGCGCAACCAGAAGGTCATCGAGGAGTCGTCCTCCCCGCTGCTGTCCGAGGCCCAGGCCGCCGATCTCAAGGCGTCCGCCGAGCGGCTCGCCACGGCGGTGGGCTATGCCGGAGCCGGCACCGTCGAGTTCCTCTACCACCCGGGCGAGAAGACGTTCGCCTTCCTCGAGGTCAACACCCGCCTCCAGGTGGAGCACCCCATCACCGAGGTCGTGACCGGCACCGACCTGGTCGCGCTGCAGATCCAGGTCGCGTCCGGCGTGCCGCTGAGCGGTGACCGGCCGGCCGAGCGCGGCCACGCGGTCGAGGCCCGGCTCAACGCCGAGGACCCGGACCGCGACTTCGCGCCCGCCCCGGGACGGATCAGCCGCCTCGAGTTCCCCGCCGGCCCCGGCATCCGGGTCGACACCGGCGTGGCCGAGGGCGACACCATCCCGGCCGACTTCGACTCGATGATCGCCAAGGTGATCGCCTGGGGCGCCGACCGCGAGCAGGCGCTGGCGCGACTGCGCCGGGCGATGGGCGAGACCACCGTCATCATCGACGGTGGTGCGACCAACAAGAGCTTCATCCTCGACCTCCTCGACCAGCCCGAGGTCACCTCCGGCAGCCCGGCCTGGGCCGACACCGGGTGGATCGACCGGGTGCGCGGCGAGGGACGGCTCCAAGCCGCCCGGCACGCCGGCGTCGCGCTCGTCGCCGCCGCGATCGAGGGGTACGACGAGGCCGAACGCGGCGAGATCGCCCGCATGCTGCAGACGGCCCAGGGCGGCCGGCCCCAGATCCAGCACGACCCTGCCCGCACCATCGAGCTCAAGCTGCGCGGGGCGACGTACGCCCTGACCGTGCGGCAGTCCGGACCGGCCCGCTATCAGGTCACCATCACCGCCGGCGGCGAGCGGCGCACCCTCACCGCCACCCTCGACCGGATCGACGAGGTGCACGGCCGGCTCACGGTCGACGGCCACCGCTACCGGCTGGTGAGCGCCACCCACGGCCCCGTCCATCTGGTCGAGGTCGACGACGTGATGCACCGGGTCAGCCGCGATGAGGGCGGCATGGTCCGCGCCCCCGCGCCGGCGCTGGTCGTGTCCACCCCGCTCGCCGTCGGCGACGAGGTGGCGGCCGGTCACCCCGTGCTGGTGCTCGAGTCGATGAAGATGGAGACCGCGCTGACCGCGCCGTTCACCGGCCGGGTCAAGGAGCTCCTGGTCCGGGTCGGGAGCCAGGTCGAGACCGCGGCGCCGCTGCTGCGCCTCGAGCCGACCGACGCGGCCGAGGGCGAGCAGGCGAGCACCGCCACCCTGGCCGACCTCGATCTGCCCGCACCCACCACGGAGCCCGGCCGCAGCAACGGTGCGCTCGACGACCTGAGCAGCCTGCTGCTCGGCTACGACGTCGAGGAGGATCAGCGTCCGGCGCTGCTCGCCGCCCACCTGGCCTCCCGCTCCACCGGTGCGCCCGCGGACACCCTGCGCACCGAGATGGACCTGCTGGCGCTGTTCACCGACTTCGCCGAGCTCAGCCGCAACCGCCCGGCCGGTGACGAGCCGTCCACCGAGCTGCGCGTGCACAGCTCGCGGGAGTACTTCCACACCTACCTGCGCAGCCTGGACCCCGACCGGGGCGCGCTTCCGGACCACTTCCGCGACAAGCTGCTGCGGGTGCTCGCGCACTACGGGGTCTCCGACCTCGAACGTACGCCGGAGCTCGAGCGTGCGGTGTTCCGCATCTTCCTGGCCCAGCAGCATCCCTCCGACGTCGACGTCGCGATCGGGGTGCTGCAGCGCTGGCTCGGCGACCCGCCGCCGGCGACGGAGGACACCGCCGCGGTCCGCGCGCTGCTCGAGCGGATGGTGCGCGCCACGCAGCTCCGGTTCGCGGTGGTCGGCGACCTGGCCCGCTCGGTACGTTTCGGCTGGTTCGACCAGCCGCTGGTCGATGACGAGCGCCGCGCGGTGCTGGAGGGCGTACCGGCCGAGGTCGCCGCCCTGACCGACCCGGACGCGCCCGACCGGGCTGCCCGGATCGACGCGCTGGCGGCTGTCCCCGAGCCACTGGTCGGCTTCCTGCGCGACCGGCTGGTCGAGGGACTTCCCGAGAGCGAGCCGCTGCTGGAGGTGCTGATCCGCCGGCACTACCGCGACTACCACCTGCACGATCTGACCGTCACCAGCGCCGGCACATCCGATGGCGGCGGCCGCCCGGTCGCTCACGCCGAGTACGCCACCGACGACAAGGGCGCGACCCGGGTCGTGTCCACCATCGGTGACGTG
Organism: Nocardioides sp. NPDC101246; assembly: GCF_044767415.1. Lineage (NCBI taxonomy): Bacteria > Bacillati > Actinomycetota > Actinomycetes > Propionibacteriales > Nocardioidaceae > Nocardioides > Nocardioides sp. NPDC101246. Next base: position 325,706 of record NZ_JBIWNX010000003.1, on the reverse strand, counting down.
ACCGAGCTCGCCCAGCCCGACAGCCGGCTCGGTGCCGCCATCAGCTCGGCGCTGACCTCCGACCACGATGACGTCGTCGAGATCTACCTGCGCTGGACGGACGCGCCCACCGACCCGGACCTCGCCTCGACCGAGCTCGCCAAGATGCTCGCCGGGCAGGAGTTCGCTCGCCGCGCGCGTCGTGTCTCGGTCGCGGTCTGCCATGCCGCGCCGCAGCCGGTCGACTACTTCACCTTCCGCCACCAGGGGCAGACCGAGCTCGTCGAAGACGGCCTCGTCCGGGGCATGCACCCCATGGTCGGTCGCCGGCTCAACCTGTGGCGCCTCAGCGAGTTCGACGTCACCAGGCTCTCCGCGCCCGACGACGTCCTGCTCTACGAGTGCGTCGCCAAGACGAACCCGGCCGACCGCCGGCTCGTCGCGGCCGCCCAGGCCCGCCAGCTCGCCGTGGTCCGCGACGACGAGGGCCGCGTGATCGCGCTGCCGCACGTCGAGCGTGCCGTGGAGAACTGCCTCGAGGCGATCCGCCGCGTACGTACCGCCCGGGGCCGCGAGGGCACCAAGCTCGACGTCAACCACGTCTGGGTGACGGTGTGGCCGGTCGTCGAGGCGGATCTCGACCAGATCACCGCGCTGCAGAGCAAGATCACCCCGCTCAGCGAGGGCACCGGGATCGAGGAGGTGCTCGCCGAGGGTCGGATCGCATCGCCGGGTGGAGGCGCCCCGGCCCGGCTGGCGATCCGCTTCTACGCCAAGCCGGGCTCGGGGGTCGTGGCCGACGTCATCGAACCGCCCACCGAGCCGCTCGCCCCGTTGGACGACTACGCCGGCAAGGTGCTGCGCGCCCGCCGCCGCGGTCTCGTCTACCCCTATGAGCTGCAGCGGGCCCTGGCCGGGAGCGGCACGGTCGTCGAGCACGACCTCGACGCCGACGGCGTACTCGTGCCCGTCGATCGTGCTCCCGGGCTCAACAGCGCAGGCATCATCGTCGCCGTCGTGACCACGCCGAGCACCCTCTACCCCGACGGCATCACCCGAGTCGTGCTGTGCGGTGACCCCCTCAAGTCGCTCGGCGCGCTCTCGGAGCCCGAGTGCGCCCGGGTGATCGCGGCCATCGACCTCGCCGATCGGATGGGTGTTCCGGTCGAGTGGTTCGCGGTGTCCGCCGGTGCCCGGATCTCGATGGAGAGCGGCACCGAGAACATGGACTGGGTCGCGGCCGCACTGCGCCGGATCGTCCAGTTCACCCAGGCCGGCGGCGAGATCAACATCGTCGTCGCCGGGATCAACGTCGGCGCCCAGCCGTACTGGAACGCCGAAGCGACGATGCTGATGCACACCAAGGGCATCTTGGTGATGACCCCGGACAGCGCGATGGTGCTGACCGGCAAGCAGTCGCTCGACTTCTCCGGTGGTGTCTCGGCCGAGGACAACCACGGCATCGGCGGCTACGACCGGGTGATGGGCCCGAACGGGCAGGCGCAGTACTGGGTGCCCGACCTGGCCGGTGCCTTCCGGGTGCTCATGGCGCACTACGAGCACAGCTACGTCGTTCCCGGCGAGGCCGGGCCACGCCGGGCCCCGACGGCCGACCCGATCGACCGCGACGTGTCGTCGTTCCCGCACGCGGGTGACTTCACGACCGTCGGGGAGATCTTCTCCGCCGAGCACAACCCCGACCGCAAGCGACCCTTCGACATCCGCACCGTGATGCGGGCGCTGGCCGACGCCGACCACGAGATGCTCGAGCGGTGGGCCGGCATGGCCGACGCCGACACCGCCGTGGTCGTCGACACCCGGATCGGCGGCTACCCGGTCAGCCTGGTCGGCATCGAGTCCAAGCCGGTGCCGCGCGCCGGCTTCCCTCCCACCGACGGCCCGGACACCTACACCGCGGGCACCCTGTTCCCGCGGTCGTCGAAGAAGGTCGCGCGCGCGATCAACGCCGCGTCGGGCAACCGGCCGCTGGTGGTGCTCGCCAACCTGTCCGGCTTCGACGGTTCCCCGGAGTCGATGCGCAACCTGCAGCTCGAGTACGGCGCCGAGATCGGCCGCGCGATCGTCAACTTCGAGGGCCCGATCGTCTTCTGCGTCATCTCCCGCTACCACGGGGGTGCGTTCGTGGTGTTCTCCAAGCACCTGAACCCGTCGATGACGGTGCTGGCGATCGAGGGCTCGTACGCCTCGGTGCTCGGTGGCGCTCCCGCGGCCGCCGTCGTGTTCGCCGCGGAGGTCTCCAAGCGGGCGGCGGCGGACCCGCGGGTCGCCGCGCTCGAGCAGCGCATCGACCACGCCGAGGACGGGGAGCGCGGCGCGCTCGTCGTCGAGCTGGCCGAGCTCCGCGCTCAGCTGCGGGCGGACAAGATCGCCGAGGTCGCGGCCGAGTTCGACGACGTGCACAACATCCACCGCGCCGTCGAGGTCGGCTCGGTCGACGAGGTGATCGCGGCGAGCGACCTGCGGCCCAAGGTGATCGACGTCATCGAGCGAACGTGGGGCAACCGGTGACCGAGCGAGGCCACCACATCTCCGGCTAGATCGCCGGTCCGGTCGCCGGTCCGGAGCCCAGGGAGGAAGTCGTCTCCCTGGGCCGGCCGGCTCCGACCAGAACCTGGAGCACGACCAGCAGGGCGACCACCAGAGCCAGGGACCACCAGAGCCGGTCCATCGAGACGTTGTTGCCCCAGAGCAGGACCACACCGCCCAGCGCAACCACGACGACTCGCACCCAGCCCACGTTGGCGGCGACCCAGCGGCCGGCTGCGCCGACGGGACTGTCCCCCAAGCGAGCGCCGAGACTCTCGAGGCCCCCGCCGATGGTCGTACGTGCCGTGGTGCCGTACCTGTTGGAACCGGCGAACCAGCCGGCGAGCACGATGATCAGACCGAGCCACAGCACCACCTGCTGGCCGCGCTCGAGGTAGGTGAGCAGGGTGTCGAAGAAGATCCGGCTCGCCGGCCCGAAATCGGTGCCGGAGAGCGCGTTGACGAACATCTGCTCTCCGATGGACAGCACCCATGCCAGCAGCAGCGCGTTGGCGGCCACGATCGCCCCGATCCACACCGCCATCCGTGCCCGGCGGCGGGCCAGCACCAAGGCGGCCAGGAACAGGACCCCGACCACGGGAAGGAGCCACTGGGCCACTGGGTTCGAGAACGCGTAGATCGTGCGTACCTGCCTGAGCTGCGGTGCGTCCATCAGCACGATCTGACGGTCGGTCTCGGGGATGGGTACGTTCTCGACGATGGTCAGACCGCGGGCGACGAGTCGCTCCTTGACTCGTTGGATGACCTCGTCGACGTCGAGCACGACCTGCTCGCCCTGGAGCGACACGGCACCGGTGTCGTCGCCGTTCAGGATCCGCTGGAGGGTCTGCTGGGCCCTGGTGTTGGCCAGGACCCAGATGTCGGCGAACTCGTCGGAGGCGATGAACGCGCGGACCTCGCGCTCCACCAGGCCGTTGATGGCCGCGGCGAGGGGCGCCACGAGCTGCTCCAGGCGCGGTCTGTCCTCGATCACGCCGGCGAACGCGGTGTTGAGGATCGCCTCGACGTCGACCTGCTTCTGGATCGCGGCGGTGACCCGGGTCGCGATCACGTCCTGTACCTCGGGTGACTCGATCAGAGGGCCGACGGTCTCGACGTACCGCTCGGCGTCGTTCAACGTGCGCTGCCCCCAGTAGGCCACCGCGGCCGGCGTGGTCAACAACGCGGCCAGCACCAAGCAGATCACCGCCGCGATCGAACGGCCTCGTGAGGGGCGGTCCGCGGTGGTCTCGGGTTCGTCGGATGCGGACATGCCTGACATGGCACTCCTTCGGTGGTCTTGGGCGTGGCTTCGAACGAGGCCAGTGCCCAGGCTGTCCGGCGGGTCCGTCCCAGACATCACCCGGAACGGACGAACCCGTGTCCCGCCGCCCGAGCCGGTCGTTCGGTGACCAGATCAGCGGGTGATGTCGCGACCGTGCACCGTCAGCGCCCAGATGACGAAGATGTCGACCGCGATGATCAGCGTCGACCAGAACGGGGAGTAGGGGAGGAACGCGAAGTTGGCGCCGGCACTCAGCACGGCCAGGATCACCCCGATGATGCGACCCCAGAGCATGCCGTTGAGCACGGCGAAGCCCGCCAGCACCACGACCAGTCCGAGCACCAGGTGGATCCAGCCCCAGGTGGTGGCATCGAGCTCGAGCAGGTAGTTGGGGGTCGCGACGTAGAACTCGTCCTCGAAGATGCCGACCAGGCCGGCGAAGGCCTGGAAGCTGCCGGCCATGATCATCATCACGCCGGCGAACATGATGAAGCCGGTCGCCCAACCACTGGGCGGCGGCTCCTGCGCACGACTGGGTGGCGGGTCCTCCGCCTGCCAGGTGGTCCCATCGTTCGGTGTGGTCTGTTCGGTCATGACGGAGTGCTCCTTGCCTCTGTCGCCGACCACGAGGGTTCGATCCCGGGTCGGGAAGTGAACGGATGTTCTCAATCTGGTCGGCCGGACCTCGCGGCGAATCATGCTCATTGTGTGAAACGGGGACGGTGCCGAGGCGGTCCTGCCCACAAGTCATCCGGCAGGGGTGAGACGTCGGGCTGCTCGGATCTCTAGCGTTCGAATGGTGGAATACGGTGGCGAATCCGCGCGAACGGCTGCCGGGCTCGACGAGGTTCTGCTGGACGTCAAGCTTTCGGTTCCCGAGTTGCCGCTCAGACCGGTGAGCAGGGCCCCTCTGATCGAGGCGGCCCGGAGGAGCGGTGCCCCGGCGGTCGGTGTCACCGCGCCCGCCGGCTACGGAAAGTCCACCCTCCTGGCGCAGTGGGCACAGGCCGAGGACCGCCCGGTCGGCTGGGTGTCGCTCGACCGCCTGGACGACGATCCCAGCGCTCTCCTCGTGCTGCTCGCCTCGGCGTACGCGCGGGCCGTGCCGGATCAGCAGGGCGTGGTCGCGGATGTGAGCGGCCTGGCCGTCTCGCCGTTGGGTCGCGCCGCACCGCGCCTGGCCGCCGCCCTCAGCCGAAGTCCGGAACCCTTCGTGCTGATGGTGGATGACCTGCACGAGCTGCACTCCTCGGCCTGCCACGACGTGCTGAGCGTCGTCATCTCCGGTGTCCCGGTCGGCTCGCAGCTGGTCTCGGCGAGCCGGGTCGAGCAGCCCCATCTGGCTCGGCTGCGTGCCTCCGGCGCGGTCCTGGACGTGCTGACCTCCGACCTGGCACTGGACGTGGCGGGCGCCGAGCAGATCTTCGCCGCGGCGCACGTACCCCTCACCCGTGACCAGGCGACGGTGGTGACCGAGCGGACGGAGGGGTGGGCGGCCGGCCTGTACCTGGCGGCGACGATCGCTCGGGACACCAGGCAGGACGTGTCGAGCATCTCCGGCGACGACCGGTACGTGGCCGACTACCTCTATCGGGAGTCGCTGAGCGGGCTGGACGAGGCGACGCAGCGGTTCCTGCGGCGTACCGCTGTGCTCGACCGGCTCTGTGGCTCGCTGTGCGATGCGCTCTCGGGGGACACCGACGGTCAGGACCAGCTCCTCGCGCTCGAGGGGTCCAACTCGTTCCTGCTCCCGCTCGACCGGCGGCGGGAGTGGTACCGCTACCACCCGCTGTATCGGGAGTTCCTCCTCGGCGAGCTGCGTCGGGTCGAACCCGAGGTCGTCGCGAAGCTGCACCTGCGGGCCGCCGACTGGTTCGAGGCCAACGAGTCCTCGGCGATGGCCCTCGAGCACCTGTTGAACACGCCCGAGCGTGATCGGTGCGTCCAGATCGCGACGCAGCTGGTGCTGCCGACCTACAGCGCCGGGCAGCTGTCGACCGTGGGGCGGTGGCTGTCAGCGCTCGGTGACTCGGCGATCGAGGAACATCCTCCCCTCGCCGTGCTCGCCGCCTGGATGGGCGTCCTGGGTGGCGACCCGCTGGGGGCGCAACGATGGGCCGCCGTGGCGGAGGCCGCGGAGTACGACTGGGTGCCGATGGACGGCACCGCCTCGTTCGAGTCCGCGCGCGCCATGTTGCGGGCCGCCATGTGCCCGGCGGGACCTGCGGCGATGATGCGGGACGCCGACTTCGCCATGGCCCAGGAACCGCCGTGGAGCCCCTGGCGCGACACGGCCCTGACCGCCGCCGCTGAGGCGCATCTGCTCCTGGGCGACGTCGATCGTGCCGCCGCCCTGTTCGCCGAGAGCGCCACCGTCGGAGCCGAGGTCGGCAACACCGACACCATCGTCAACGCTCACGCGGAGCTCGCGCTGTTGGCGATGGAACGTGGGAGCTGGGACGAGGCCACCGAGAGGGTGGCCCTCGCCCTCGCCGTCGTCGAGGAGCATCGGACCTACGACTACGCGGTGAGCGTCCTCGCGTTCGCGGCCGCTGCCCGTCTCGGGATGCACCACGGGGATCTCGGTGAGGCGGACCGGCAGCTGACTCGGGCCATGCGTGCGCGTCCGTCCTGCACGTACGTCCTGCCGTACCTGGCCGTGCGCGGCCGCCTCCAGCTGGCCGGGGTGCTCTGGGCACGCGGCGACTCGACGTCGGCCCGGCACCTGCTGCGCGAGATCGACGACGTACTGCAGCGCCGACCGGACCTCGGGGCGCTGGTCGACCAGGTCGCGGGGCTGCGCGCCAGGATCAGCTCGACCGAACGCGTCACCGCGGGAAGGCCGCCCCTGAGCCCGGCCGAGCTGCGCCTGCTGCCCTACCTCCAGACCCACCTCACGATCGGCGAGATCGGCGAGCGACTGTTCGTCTCCCGCAACACCGTCAGCTCGCAGGTCGCCTCGATCTACCGCAAGCTGGGCGTCTCCTCGAGAAGCGACGCGGTCCGGCAGGTCATCTCGATCGGGCTCCTCGGCTCCTAGCCGGCCTGATCCGCAGGGCGTCCACGGTTCAGGATCCCTTGTCGCGGAACACGTCGGAGAGCGGGTCCGCCTCGAAGTAGGCGGCCTTGATCCTCAGCCACTCGCCGTCGAGGACCATGTCCTTCAGGACCTCGTCGATCTGTTCCTTGCGCTGGTCGCCGGAGCGGATCACGAAACCGATCGGGGCGTCCTTGACCGGGTAGACGATCGGCTCCTCCAGGGCTATCGGTGCGCCTTCGATGATCGACCGGGCGTAGGGAGCGCCATGGAACAACGCGTCCGCTTCGCCTCGCTCGATCAGCTCGATGGCGGCGCCCACGTCAGGGGCCTTGACGATCTCGACGTCGTGGTACTTCTCTTCGAGGTAGGACCCTTGGACGGCGCCGTCGACGACCGCGATCTTCTTCCCGTTGACGTCACCGCGCGTCCGGATGGTCGATCCCTCGGGGGTCAGGAAGGCGACGTACGTCGAGAAGTAGGGCGCGCTGAAGTCGAACTCCCGCTCGAGCTCCGAGGTGCTCGTGACCTGGGCCCCGATCATGTCGATCTCTCCCGCCCGCAGGGCCGGGAAGAGCTCGTTGAAGTCCATCGCCACGAACTCAGGCTCGACGCCCATGCCCTCGGCGACGCTGTGCGCCATCTCGTAGTCGAAGCCCTTCGTCGCGCCGCCGCTCTGGTAGTAGACGGGTTCGGTGCTGTCGACACCGATCCGAAGGGTGTTGCTGCTGCTGACCGCGGCGCTTGCCTTTCCGCTGGCAGATGGTGTGGGGTCCGAGAAGTGTCCGCTGAAGGCGATCACGCCCAGGAGGGCCACGGCGCCGGCGACGACCAACTTGATCTGGTTCATGGGGGATCCTGTTGCTGGGGGCGGTGGCACCCGGCGATGGCTGGCACGCGGGCCCGAGCGGAAAGGCGTGAGCCACTCAACAGGACCCGTACGTCATGTGGAACGTGGCCAGACCAACACGGCGCGAACGAGCGACGAATCCCGGGTGTCGCGGCCCGCGGTGACGGTCATGACGCCACCTCCGCGACCAGGTGCACGATGACCAGGTCGTCGGCCCCCAACAGGGGCGCGACCACGCCGACCTCGTCGAGCAGTCGGCCGCTCATCACCGCGCCGCCGTCGTACCACGCGGGTCGCGGGCGGTGCGTGGGCGACACCGCAAGAGGCACCGGCGTCACTCGGTACGCCGTCTCCGGGGCCAGGCCGGGGAACCGGATGCGGCCGGCTGGCTGGCCCAGGGTGAGGTCGAGCGCCGAGAGACGGAACAGCGCCTCGCGTCCGTCAGGGGCGACCACGCCGTCCAGCTGCAGACCGTCGGGCACGGTGTCCGCCCGCACGACCCTGCCGGAGTGGAGCAGGCCACGGAACCGCTTGTGCAGCGTGATCCAGGCCCGGAGCTCCTCGCGCTCCTCATCCGTCATGGTGGTGAGGTCCCACTCGATGCCGAGGTGTCCCCACATGGCGGTGCCGGCGCGGAAGCGCAGGGTGTGCTGGCGTCCGGTGGTGTGGTCGGTGCTCGATCCCACGTGGGTGCCCATCAGCTCGGGCGGGAGGGTCAGCCCGGTCCACCGGACCAGACGGTGCCCTTCGTGTGCGTCGATGCAGTCGGAGACCCAGGCTCGGTCGGTCCTCTCGAGGACTCCCAGGTCGAGGCGACCGCCGCCGCCGCTGCAGGCCTCGATCTCGAGCCCGGGGTGCCGCGCACGGAGCGCGTCGATCATGCGGTAGGCCGCAAGGGTCTGCAGGTGGACGCCGGGGCGGTGGTCCCGGCCGCGACCCGCGCCGGTCAGGGCACGGTTGTGATCCCACTTGATGTAGGCGATGCCGTAGCGGTCCACCAGCGCCGAGATCTGACCGAACACGTGGTCCCAGGCGTCCTCGTCGGTGAGGTCGAGGACATGCTGGTCGCGCGAGCTGAGGCCAGGACCGGCGTGGGTGCCGAGAATCCACTCGGGATGCGCCCGTGCCACGTCGGAGTCGAGGTTGACCATCTCGGGCTCGAACCACAGGCCGAACTCCATGCCCAGGCCGTGCACGGTCTTCACCAGCTGGGTGAGCCCGTCGGGAAACACGTCCTCGTCCACGACCCAGTCACCCAGGGAGCTCGTCGCGTCGCGCCGCCCCTTGAACCAGCCGTCATCGAGGACGTACCGCTCGATGCCCAGGTCGGCCGCACGCTCGGCGAGCTCGACGAGCTTGTGCGGGTCCATGTCGAAGTAGACCGCCTCCCAGGTGTTGAGGAGTACGGGTCGCGCGCGACGTGGGTGCGAGACCCGCGCTCTGAGGTGCTCGTGGAAGCGGCCGGAGAAGGCATCGAGCCCCTCGCCCCAGGAGGCGTAGAGCCAGGGCGAGGCATAGGTCTCGTCGTGGCCCAGCACCATCTCGCCGGGCAGGAGCAGCTCGCCTCCGCGCAGCAGCTTCCAGCCCGTGAAGGAGCTCTCGGCGCAGAGCACCTGGTTGCCGCTCCAGCCGAGGTGAACGCCCCAGACCCGACCGGCACGGAAGCCGAACCCGGACCGGCCGGCACACAGCACGGTGGCCGAGTCGTGGCCGGGACGACCGCCCCAGGCCTCGCGGACATGCTGTCCCTGGGTGAACGCGTGGCGCTGCGGGGTCCGCTCGTGGGCGTGTCGCCCCGCCATGTCGAGGAGCTCGTCGGCCTCGGCCGGCACCGGCAGAGCCGGTTCGAGCAGCGTCACCTCGTACGGCGTCGCCCCGAGGTTCCGCACGCAGGCACGCAGGCGCAACAGGCCGTTCCCGAACAGCTCGATCTCGGTGGTGACCTCCACCTCGGCCGGCTTGTCCAGCGCGACGCTGGTGAGCCGGGTGCAGTCGGTCGACTCGGTGACCGTGTGGTCCACCGAGTCGAAGGTGAGCGCCCAGGCCTGGCCGGCGCGGCTGCCCAGCAGACCCGGACGACCCACCCAGCCACTGGTCTGCTGCGGCAGCACGGATGCCCACGAGTGCTGGTAGATCGCCCCGTCGAGGCTCGGCATCTCCAGCGAGCCGAGAAGGTCGGGAAGGTGCTCGACCGCGGTCTCGCCGAGATCCGGTCCCCAGTGGAGGACGCACGGGAGCTCGGTGGAGTCCAGCCGGAGGACCAGGCTGGTGTCGCCGCGCCGGAGGTGCACGCCACGGGCGCGCTCGTCGGTCATCGGGCGGTGCGGGTGAACACGGCCACCCCGGAGCACGCCAGCTCGGCGACGCCGCGATCGGCACCCGAGGAGAACATCGGCTCGCCGAGACCGGCCAGGTTGTCCAGCTCGCCGAGATCGACCACGTCGTCGGTCCGGTTGACCAGGAACCAGTACTCTCTCTCGCCGTCTGCGCGGATGGCGAGCTCCACCCTGCCGCGCAGCCCTGCGGGCAGCTCGCTGTCCACCCCTGCGGCCTCGAGCAGTCGGGCCAGCAGCGGCTCGAGGCCATCCGCACCCAACCGGGTGGAGACGTAGGTGGCCGAGCCGTGCGCCAGGGCCCGCCGGGTCACCGCCGGGCGGCCCGCCTGCAGCCCGGTCTTGTACGTCGCGAGGACCTGCGTGTCGGGAGTCGTCGCGGTGATCCGGTCGGTCCACAGCGTCCCGGTGCCGCCGTCGTCGAGAACAACCTCGCCCCCGTCCAGGAGCGGCCCGAACTCCTCGATGCGGATGCCGAGCACATCGCGCAGCGCACCCGGGTAGCCACCCGGCCACACGTGGTTGTTCTCGTCCACGACGCCGGAGAAGTACGTCGTGACCAGGTGGCCACCGCGGTCGACGAACGTCCTCAGCTGGTCGGCCGTCGCGGCCGGCATCACGTGCAGCACCGGCGCCACCACCACGTCGTACCCGTCGAGCGGCGCACCGACCGGCAGGACATCGGCCCGGACCCCGAGCGCGAGGAACGCGACGTACCAGTCCAGCGCCTCCGCCCGATGGCTCACCGAGGAACTCGGGTTGGCCTCCAGGTCGAGGGTCCACGACGACTCGATGTCGAAGAGGATCGCGGCCCGGGCCTGCTGGCGCCGCGCCCCGACGACGGAGGCGAGCCGCTCGAGGTGCCCGCCCAGTCGGACCACCGTCCGATAGACCTCGCTGTCCTCGCCGGCATGGGGCACCATCGCCGAGTGGTACTTCTCCGCTCCGGCGAGGGACTGCCGCCACTGGAAGAAGCAGACGGCGTCCGCACCGTGCGCCACGTGGGTGAGCGAGTCTCGCACCAGCGCGCCCTCCGCCTTGGGCGGGTTGATCGCGCGCCAGTTGACCGCGCTGGTCGAGTGTTCCATCAGGAACCACGGCTCACCGCCGGCGATGCCGCCGGTGAGGTTGGCCGAGAACGACAGCTCGTCGCGGGCGTGGTCCTCGACGAGCGTGTAGTGATCGTTGGAGACGAAGTCGACCTCGGCCGCCCAGTCGGCGTAGTCGATGCCGTTGAAGTGGGCCATCACCATGAAGTTCGTGGTCACCGGCACCTCGGGGGTCAGCCGGTCGAGGATCTCCCGCTCGGCGCGCAGGTAGTCCTTGAGAGCGTCGGAGGAGAATCTCTTGAAGTCGAGCTGGTGCGTCGGATTGGGAATGGTGGGCGTCAGCCGCGGCGGCAGCACCTGGCTCCAGTCGCTGTAGCGCTGCGACCAGAACGCGGTGCCCCAGGCGCGGTTGAGCCCGTCGAGGTCGCCGTACCTCTGCGAGAGCCAGGTGCGGAACGCTGCCGCGGCGTCGTCGGAGTAGTCGTGGAGGTTGTGGCAACCGAGCTCGTTGGAGACGTGCCAGGCGGCGAGCGCCGGATGCTGGGCGTACCGGCCCGCCATCTTCTCGACGAGCGCCAGGGCGTGCTGTCGGAACACCGGTGACGTCGGTCGCCAGTGCTGCCGGGCGCCCGGCCACATGGTCTCGCCGGTGCGTGTGACCGGAAGGATCTCCGGGTGCCCGGTGCTCAACCAGGGCGGCGGCGAGGCGGTCGCGGTGGCGAGGTCGACGGCGATGCCGTGGGCGTGCAGGAGGTCCATCACCTCGTCGAGCCACGCGAAGTCCCAGGTGCCCGCGGTCGGCTGCAGGCGGGCCCACGAGAAGATCCCGACGGAGACGATGTTCACCCCGGCCTGACGCATCAGCCGGACGTCCTCGTTCCACACCTCCCGTTCCCACTGGTCGGGGTTGTAGTCGGCCCCGAAGCCGAGCGGTCCGCGAGCGTTCTCGACCGCGAGCGACTCGGGCCATCGCACCCAGCGGTGGGGTCGCCGGCTCATGCGGTCGTCCCGCGGGGCGGGGCGGTGCTGGCCCGGACCACCAGCCGGGGCCGCACCAGGGCCTCCTGGTGCTCGTGCTCGCCGGACTGGATCTCCCGGATCAGGGCGTCGACCGCGCCCCTGCCGACCTCGTCGAACGACTGGTGGACGGTGGTCAGTGGCGGCCAGAAGTACGCCGCCTCCTCCATGTCGTCGAAGCCGACGACGCTGACGTCGTCGGGGACCCGGCGACCGCGCTCGTGCAGGGCTCGGAGAACTCCCAGGGCCATCTGGTCGTTCGCGGTGAACACCGCGGTCACCTCCTCGTTGTCGGCCAGCCGGAGGCCGGCCTCGTAACCGGCTCTGGTCGACCAGTCGCCCGGCAGCACCGGTGGCACCGTTCGGCCGTGGGCCTCGAGCGTCTTCTGCCACGACGTCCGGCGGCGCCGCGCGGAGTAGGACAGCTCGGGCCCGGCGACGTGCCAGACGGTCTCGTGACCGAGGTCGAGCAGGTGCTCGGTGGCCAACCGTGCTCCGAGGGCCTGGTCGTTGTCGACGATCGGGTAGTCGTACTCCGCGCTGGAGTCGACCACGACCACCGGCAGTCCCTCCGGCACGGCGACGCCGTCGAGCCGGTGGGTCTCGACCAGGATGATGATGCCGTCCACCGTCTGCTCGCCGAGCTGGTCGAACGCTGCTCGAACGGCGTCCTGGGTGGCGTCCAGCACGGGCAGCAGGTTGATGGCGTACCCGGTCTGGGTGGCGGCGGCCGCGATGGCGTCGAGCGTGTGGGTGGTGCCGACGCTGGAGAGCTCGAACGCGATCACGCCGATGCTCTGGAACCGTCCGCTGCGCAGCGCCCGGGCCGCCCGGTTGGGCCGGTACCCGACCTCGCGCATCGCGGACAGCACCCGCTCCCGGGTGGCCGAGTCGACGTAGCGGGCGCCGTTCGCGACCCGCGAGACCGTCTGTCCCGATACCCCAGCGATCCGGGCAACGTCGGCCTGAGAGGCCCCCCGTCGTGTCACTGGCCCCGAGGCCGTGCTGTCTGTCGCCATGGGCCGAATAATCCTTCCGCCAACCTGTTGACGTCAACATGTGTTGTACGTCACTGTACCTGTTGACGTTAACAGGCCGCCATCGGAGAGGCGGTGAAAGGAGGTGGGACCGTGTCCCAGGGCGTGACTCAGCTGGAGAGAAGTCGGGGGAGCCGCGGTGGTGTGCGACCACCCGTGCCCGGGCGCCGGTGGTCGCGCACCGACACGAAGGGCTGGATCTTCGTCGGTCCGTTCCTGGCGGTCTTCGCGCTGACCTTCCTGGCGCCGATCGGCTACGCCGCCTACCTCAGCCTCTTCCGCGCGCAGGCGTTCTTCGGCACCACGGAGTTCGTCGGTCTGGACAACTACGTCGACGTGTTCACCGACGACAAGTTCTGGGACGGCTCGTTGCGGGTCCTGCTGTTCCTCGTCGTACAGGTGCCGATCATGCTCGGCCTCGCCCTGGTGGCCGCGCTGGCCATCGACAGCGCCCGGCTCCACGCCACGAGCTTCTTCCGGCTCGTGATCTTCCTGCCCTACGCCGTTCCCGGCGTCGTGGCCGTCCTGATGTGGGGCTTCATGTACGGCACCAACTTCGGGCTGGCCGCCGACCTCAACGAGCTGTTCGGCACCTCGGTCGTGCCGCTCAGCAGCAACTGGATGCTCGCCTCTATCGCCAACATCGTGACCTGGGAGTTCGTGGGCTACAACATGCTGATCTTCTACTCCGCGTTGCGGACCGTGCCCGGCGAGATCTACGAGGCCGCCGCGCTCGACGGCGCGGGCGCGCTGCGGACCGTGCTCTCGATCAAGATCCCGGCCCTGCGCGGAGCCATCCTGATCGCCACGATCTTCTCCATCATCGGGACCTTCCAGCTCTTCAACGAGCCGAACATCCTGCGCACGCTGGAACCCAACGTCATCACGACCTACTACACCCCGAACCTCTACGCCTACAACCTGTCCTTCGGCGGGCAGCAGTACAACTACTCGGCGACGGTCGCGATCGTGATGGGCCTGCTGACCGCGGTGATCGCGTACGCCGTCCAGCTCCGCGGCTCACGAGAGGCGATGAAGTGACGCGCCGGGCGAGCACGTCGCCGCTCGCGCCGCGACGCTCCCCGCTGCTGACCGGACTGATGGCGCTGTTCCTCGTCTACACGCTGGTGCCGCTGGTGTGGCTGATCCTGAGTGCCACGAAGACGCAGGCGGATCTGTTCTCGAGCCCGGGGCTGTGGGTCGGTGACGAGTTCGCGTTCTTCAGCAACGTCCGCGACACGCTGACCTACCGCGACGGCATCTTCCTGCGCTGGCTGGCGAACACCCTGCTCTACGTCGTGGTGGGTGCCGGCGGCGCGACCCTGCTGGCCACCGCGGCCGGCTACGGCCTGGCCAAGTACCGCTTCCCCGGACGGCGGGCGGTCTTCGCCGTCATCATCGGTGCGGTGGCCGTGCCCGGCACCGCGCTGGCCGTGCCGACGTTCCTGATGTTCTCGAACATGGGGCTCACCAACACGGTCTGGGCGATCATCATCCCCTCGCTGATCAGCCCGTTCGGCCTGTATCTGATGTGGGTCTACGCCGCTGACGCCGTGCCGGACGAGCTGCTCGAGGCGGCGCGCATCGACGGCGCCGGCGAGATCCGGATCTTCTTCACGGTCACTCTGCGCCTGCTCGCTCCTGGCATCGTCACGGTGCTGCTGTTCGCTGTGGTCTCGACGTGGAACAACTACTTCCTGCCACTGATCATGCTGAGCGAGCCGAAGCTCTACCCGCTCACCGTGGGCCTCACGCAGTGGAGCGCCCAGGCGACGGGCGCGAACGCGCAGCCCGTCTACAACCTGGTGGTCACGGGGTCCCTGCTGACCATCGTCCCGCTCGTCATCGCCTTCATCCTCCTCCAGCGGTTCTGGCAGTCCGGCCTGAGCGCGGGAAGCGTCAAACAGTGAAATGAAAGGAACGCCATGTTGATCACCAAAGGGCGCAGAGCCCGCCGGATCGCCCTTGCCGCGGCAGCTCTCACGGCCGCCTCCGTGCTCGTCGGCTGCGGCTCGGACGGCGGGGGCGGGGGCGGCGGCGAAGGCACGGCTGCCGACCTCGACGCCGCCCTCGAGGACGGGGGCACCATCACCTACTGGACGTGGACCCCGTCCGCCGAGGCTCAGGTGGCGGCGTTCGAGGACCAGTACCCGAACGTCGAGGTGAAGCTGGTCAACGCCGGCACCGGCAACGATCACTACACGAAGCTGCAGAACGCGATCAAGGCCGGCTCCGGCGGGCCCGACGTGGCACAGGTCGAGTACAAGGCGCTGCCGCAGTTCGCGCTGCCCGGCGACCTGGTCGACCTGCGCCAGTACGGCTTCGACGAGTTCGAGTCGGACTACACGCCCTCGACCTGGGCCTCGGTGCAGGCCGGCGATGGCCTCTACGGGCTGCCGCAGGACTCCGGCCCGATGGCGCTCTTCTACAACCAGGAGGTCTTCGACGAGCACAAGCTCGAGGTGCCGACCACCTGGGACGAGTACGTCGAGGCCGCCCGGACCATCAAGAAGGAGAACCCGGCGCAGTGCATCACCAACGACAGCGGTGACCCCGGCTTCACCACCAGCATGATCTGGCAGGCCGGCGGCACCCCGTTCCAGGCCGACGGCGAGAGCGTCACGATCGATCTGCAGGACGAGGGCACGCAGAAGTGGACGGGCGTGTGGAACCAGCTCATCGAGGACGAGCTGACCTGCACGATCCCCGGCTGGACCGAGGAGTGGTACAAGGCGCTGGGGGACGGGACCATCGCGTCCATCGGTCTCGGTGCCTGGGCGCCCGGCGTGTTCGAGCAGTCCGTGCCCGACGGCGCGGGCAAGTGGCGGGTCGCGCCGATGCCGACGTACGACGGGCAGCCGGTGACCGCCGAGAACGGCGGCAGCACCCAGTCCGTGCTGGAGCAGAGCAAGAACCCCGCGCTGGCGGCTGCGTTCGTGCGCTGGCTCAACCACGACGAGGGCATCGAGCCGTTCCTGGAGAGCGGTGGCTTCCCGGCGACGGTCGCTGACCTGCAGGACCCCGCGTTCGTCGACAAGAAGAGCGACTACTTCGGCGGCCAGCAGGTCAACCAGGTGCTCACCGAAGCGGCCACCCAGGTGGTCGAGGGCTGGCAGTACCTGCCCTACCAGCTCTACGCCGACACGATTTACGGCGACACCGTCGGCAAGTCCTACCAGACCCACTCCGCCCTCGAGGACGGCCTGGGGGCCTGGCAGGAAGCGCTCGTGAAGTACGGCGACGAGCAGGGCTTCAGCGTCAACTGACCCACGACTGACGGGACCGACGGCCGCACGTCACGGAGCGGCGGCCGTCGGTCCCTCGCGAGAGGTAGGCATGCCCGAGTTCACGATCGGCGAGACCGACTTCCTTCTCGACGGTGAGCCGTTCCGGATCCTCTCCGGCGCGCTGCACTACTTCCGGGTCCACCCCGACCACTGGGCGGACCGGATCGAGAAGGCCAGGCTGATGGGCCTCAACACCATCGAGACCTACGTGCCGTGGAACGCCCACAGTCCCCGCCCGGGCGTCTTCGACACCGACGGCATCCTCGACCTGCCGCGCTTCCTGCGCCTGGTGGGCGAGGCCGGCATGTACGCGATCGTGCGTCCGGGTCCGTTCATCTGTGCGGAGTGGGACAACGGCGGGCTGCCGCCCTGGCTGTTCCGGGAGCCGGGCGTCGGGATCCGCCGCCACGAGCCGCGGTTCCTCGACGAGGTCGAGAAGTACCTCCACCACGTCCTGGCGCTCGTCCGTCCGCACCAGGTCGACCTGGGCGGACCCGTGCTGCTGGTCCAGGTGGAGAACGAGTACGGCGCGTACGGCGACGACCGGAGCTACCTGCAGGCGCTCGTGGAGATGATCCGTGGAGCCGGCATCGGCGTGCCGCTGGTCACCGTGGACCAGCCCGTGGACGCCATGCTCGCCGCCGGCGGAATCGACGGGGTGCTGCGTACCAGCTCCTTCGGCTCGGACAGCGCGAACCGCCTGCGCACCCTCCGCGACCACCAGCCGACCGGGCCGCTGATGTGCATGGAGTTCTGGGACGGCTGGTTCGACCACTGGGGAGGCCGGCACCACACCACCGGCGTCGAGCAGGCCGCCGAGGAGCTCGATGCCCTTCTCGCCGCAGGAGCCTCGGTCAACGTGTACATGTTCCACGGCGGCACGAACTTCGGCCTGACCAGCGGGGCCAACGACAAGGGGATCTACCGGCCGACGGTGACCTCGTACGACTACGACGCTCCCCTGGACGAGGCCGGGAACCCGACCACGAAGTACTTCGCGTTCCGCGACGTCATCGCCCGCTACGCCCCGGTGCCGACCGAGACCCCCGGCGCCACCGGCCCCGCCCCCGAGCACACGGTGGCGCTGGGCGATCCGGTCCGGCTTCTCGACGACCCGGCGGCCTGGGGCTCCTGGAGCAGGTGGGCGTCGCTGCCGGTGCTGGACGAGCTGGAGACGGAGACTCGTCTGGCCGTCTACCGGACCGAGCTGCCGGGCGACCGCCCCGGCGTCCTCAGTCTCGGCGAGGTCCGTGACCGGGCCGCCGTCTTCCTCGACGGCGCTCCGGTCGGCATCCTCGAGCGGGAGCACCACGAGCGGGCTCTCGCGCTGCCGCGCGGGCGTGGCGTGCTGGAGCTGGTCGTCGAGGACCAGGGCCGGGTCAACTACGGCGCCCGCATCGGTGAGCACAAGGGCCTGGTCGGGCCGGCTCTGCTCGACTGCGGCGCGTGCATGGACGGCGTGCCCCTCACGGACTGGGAGGTCCTCGCCGTCGACCTCGACCGGGTGCCGCGCCTGTGGGAGACCGGACTCCCCGACCGCGGTGGCTCTGGCGTCGGGCCCACCGCGTGGCACGCACACTTCTCGACCGAGCCCCACGTCGACCTCTTCCTCGACACCACCGCCTGGGGCAAGGGCATCGCCTGGGTCAACGGCTTCTGCCTGGGGCGCTACTGGCGGCGCGGTCCGCAGCACACCCTCTTCGTCCCGGGCCCGGTGCTGCGGCCCGGCCGCAACGAGCTGGTCGTACTGGAGCTGGAAGTGCTCGCCGACCCGACGGCCCGGTTCGTCGCCGGGCCCTCCCTGGGCCCGCTCGAGGACTGAGTCCCCGCTCTGTCCCGAATACGTGTCCTCGCGCCTTACCCTGAGCGGCAGCGAGCTAGCACCTCCCGGAGCGCGACATGCCTTCCGGATCCGAACCCCGTCTTCTACGAGTTGTGCCCGCGCGGGCGATCCTCGCCGCGAACTCCTACGTCGTCCTGGTGACCGCCGACGATGCCGGCAGCCCGTGGGCGACGCCGAGCAGGCACGCCTGAGGATGTACGTCGCCGAGTACACCGACCTCAGGAGATCGGATTCATCACCGGCCTGAGCGTCGCCCGGAAGGTGCGCCGACAGTCGGACGGTGAGATCCCGAACATCTTGGCGAACTGCTGCCGCATCGCCACGGCGCTGCCGAAGCCGCAATGGTGCGCGATCTCCTCGATGCTCAGGTCGGTCGACTCCAGCAGCTCCTGGGCGTGACGTACGCGTTCTCGCAGCAGCCACTGCAACGGAGTAGACCGGGTCTGCTCCTTGAACCTCCGGTTGAGGGTGCTCAGGCTCATCCCGGCGTGGGCGGCGATCTCGGCCAGCGTCGTCCTCTCCTCCAGCCGTTCCCGCAGCCACAGCAACGTGGTCTGGAGAGACCCGTGGTCGTCCGCGGGCTCGTCGTGCCGGATGTATGGCGGCTGCTCGCCGTCGCGCTGCATCGGCACCACCATGTGGCGGGCGACATCGGCGGCGACGGCGGCCCCGTGGTCGACCCGGACCAGGTGCAGGCACATGTCGATGCCGCTGGCGGCTCCGGCCGAAGTGATGACGTCGCCATGGTCGACGAAGAGCACATCGGCGTCGACCTTCACCCGGGGGTAGAGCACGGCGAGGTCGTGCGCGCGGGACCAGTGTGTGGCCGTACGTCGCCCGTCGAGCAACCCCGACGCCACGATGATCCGCGTGCCGAGCGATGCGATCCTGATGCCTCTGCGGTGGGCCTCGCCCAGCAGGCGCAGGGCCTCGGCGGACGGCTCCCGCGGCGTCCCGGTGGCAACGATCGTGTCCGCCTCCAGGGCTGCCTCCAGCGGGTGCGGCGGCGTGAACCGGTACATCTCGACGTCGTCCACCCCGCAGACGGCCAGCTCGCTGCCGTCGCCACAGACCCGGACGTCGTACAACCGCGCACCGAACAGCTCGCCCGGTTCCTTGTCGCGTGAGTGCGCGGTGCTGAACACCTGCAGCGGCATCGCCAGGTCCATGCTGTGCACCCCGTCGAAGGCGAGGACCGCGATCCGATGCATGACGATAATCTATCGAAGGTAGCCTTTTTCGTCACTGTTGTTTGCGTCGATTGCCCATCACGATCGACACATGCTGTTCGCAATCGCCCTGTCCGCCGTCGGAACTCTGGTCCTGCTGATGGCCGCGGGCCGGCTCACCGACGAGCTGCACGTGCGCCATGCGGCTGACTGGGCTCGCCGCGTCGCTGCAGCAAACGCTGAAGGATTCGGTGCCCAGAAGTAGTCGGGATCTCCCGTGATGCCGGGTGGAGTCTGCTGCGCAGTCGCCCGAGGTTCAGGGCATCGGCCCAGGTCACAGACTGTTCTGGGGCGGGTCAGCATCGCCTGTTCACGTGCGTGCAAGGCTGGGGGAGTGGCCAACCGACTCGCCTCCGCGACCTCGCCCTACCTACTGCAGCACGCTCAGAACCCTGTGGACTGGTGGGAGTGGGGGCCGGACGCGTTCGACGAGGCGCGGCGGCGGGAGATTCCTGTCCTCTTGAGCGTCGGCTATGCCGCGTGCCACTGGTGCCATGTGATGGCGCACGAGTCGTTCGAGGACGAGACGACGGCGGCGTACATGAACGAGCACTTCGTGAACATCAAGGTCGATCGGGAGGAGCGGCCGGATGTGGACGCGGTCTACATGGCGGCGACGACGGCGATGACCGGGTCGGGCGGGTGGCCGATGACGGTGGTGCTCGACCACGACGGCAACCCGTTCTTCGCGGGCACCTACTTCCCGGACCAGCCGCGCCACGGGCAGCCGGCGTTCACACAGGTGCTGCAGGCGCTCTCGGAGGCGTGGACGCAGCGGCGCTCGGAGATCGGGGCGGTGGCGGAGAACGTACGTCAGCACTTGGCCGCCATCTCCGGGGCGGCCGGAGCGGCGGGGGACTGGCAGGTGGACGTCGGTGCCGCGGTCGAGACGCTGGCGGGGGAGTTCGACCCGATGGCGGGTGGGTTCGGGGGTGCCCCGAAGTTCCCGCCGTCGATGGTGCTGGAGTTCCTGCGCCGGGTCGCGGAGACCGACTCGCGGGTTCCGCACATGCTCTCGCGGACCGTCGCCGCGATGGCCGGGGGCGGGATCTACGACCAGGTCGGGGGCGGGTTCGCGCGCTATGCCGTCGACCGCGGCTGGGTCGTTCCGCACTTCGAGAAGATGCTCTATGACAACGCGCAGCTGATCGGTCTCTACGCCCGTCTCGGCACCGAGCTCGGCGACCGGGTCGCGCGGGAGAGCGCCGACTGGATGATCCGCGAGCTCGGCACCGCCGAGGGTGGTTTCGCCTCCGCGCTCGACGCCGACAGCGAGGGGGTCGAGGGGAAGTTCTACGTATGGACCCCGGGCGAGCTCGTCGACGTCCTCGGTGCCGACGACGGCGCCTGGGCCGCGGAGGTCTTCGAGGTGACCGAGGCCGGCACCTTCGAAGAAGGTGCCTCGACCCTGCAGTTGCGGCACCGGCCCGACGACCCCGAGCGGCTCGAGTCGGTCAAGGCGCGGCTCCTCGCCGCGCGCGCCGAGCGCGTACGTCCGGCCCGCGACGACAAGGTCGTCGCGGCGTGGAACGGGCTGGCGATCAGTGGGCTCGTCGACGCCGGGCTGCTGCTGGGGGAGCGGCGATATCTCGACGCTGCGGTCGGGGCGGCCGAGCTGCTGGTGGGAACGCACTGTGTTGGTCTCGACACGCCTCCGCCTAGCGGCTCCGGCGGCTCGACCAGCGACGTACGCCTCCTCCGCGTCAGCCGCGACGGCGTGGCCGGCGCGCACGCCGGGGTGCTGGAGGACTACGGCTGCGTCGCGTCCGGATTCCTCGCGCTGACCCAGGCGACCGGGGATGCCACCTGGCTGGACCGGGCGACGAGCCTGATCGACACCGCGCTGGCTCACTTCCGTGCCGAGGATGGTGGCTTCTACGACACCGCCGACGACGCGGAGGCGCTGGTCACCCGGCCGCGGGACCCCTCCGACAACGCCAGCCCCGGTGGCACCGGCGCGATGGTCCATGCGCTCGTCACCGCGCACGCGCTGACCGGGGAGGGGCGGTACCGCACGGCCGCCGAGGAGGCGCTCGCGGCCACGAGCAACCTGATGACCAAGGCGCCCCGGTTCGCCGGCTGGTCGCTGGCCGCGGCGGCCACCATGAAGGACGGGCCGCTCGAGATCGCGGTCGTCGGCCCGCCGGGACCCGATCGCGACGCCCTCGAGACCGCTGCCCGGCGCAAGCCGGGCGCGGTGGTGGTGGTCGCCGACGAGGCCCGCGACGACATCCCGCTGCTGAGCGGTCGGACTCCCGTGGACGGGAGGGCGGCGGCGTACGTCTGTCGGGGGTTCGTCTGCGAGCGGCCGGTGACGGCGCCGGAAGCGATGTCCTGAGCCTGTCGAAGGGGCCTGGCGACGACGCCTACCTGATCCCGGGGAACTATGTGGTGATCCCATATGTCGGTGGCTGTGGAGAAGTGTAACTTCGGTCACATGACGGTCGATGTGGTGGCGTTCCTGGAGCTGCTGGCCGGGGATGCCGCGGAGGCCGATTTCGAGGGGCCCTCGCAGGCCGCGCGCACAGCGGGCGCGAGCGCCGAGGAGCAGGAGCGGATCGAATACGCCAGGAGCCTTGCGCTCCAGGTCAGGGACACCCTCGAGGCGCGCCGCCGGCGTGAGGGCGAGCTGGGAGCGCTGTTCGAGTCGGCCAACGACCTGGCGATGCTGACCAACCTGGAGGCGGTGCTGCAGGCGATCGTGACCCGGGCCAAGCAGCTGCTCAACAGCGACGTCGCCTATCTGACCCTCAACGACGAGCGCCGCGGCGAGTACATGCGGGTGACCGAGGGCATCCTGACGGTCGCGTTCCGGACGACCCGGATCCCCTTCGGGATCGGGCTCGGCGGCCTCGTCGCCCAGACCACCCGTCCCTACTCGACCGCCGACTACATCCCCGACGAGCGCTTCCGGCACGCCCCCGACATCGACGCCGCGGTCAGCGGGGAGGGGATCCGGGCCATCATCGGCGTACCGCTCCTGCTCGGCAGCCAGGTCATCGGCGTCCTCTTCGCCGCCAATCGCACCGTACGTCCCTTCGGGGACGAGGCGAGCGCCCTGCTCGTCTCCCTTGCCGCCCACGCCGCGATCGCCGTGGACAAGGCCCGGCTGCTGGAGGAGACCCGCGCCGCTGTGGCCGAGCTCGAGGTCACGACCCGCAAGCTGCAGGCGCGCAACGAGGCGGTCGAGCGCGCCGCCGACGCCCACGACCGGCTCACCCGGATCGTCGTCGAGGGCGGTGGCGTCGACGACGTCGTACGCAGCGTCGCCGAGGTCCTCGGCGCCCGGGTCGTCGTGCTGGACCTCGACGGGGAGGCCATCGCGAGCAGCGCCCCGGACCAGCCCGTCTCCGACTACGAGGCGGCCGTGACCAGGCGCAGCCTCGACCTGAGCCGCACCGCCGGCAGCGGTGACATATACGCCACCCCGGTCCTCGCCGGTGCCGAGCAGCTCGGCTCGATGCTCCTCGGCCCGCGCGAGGTCGACCGCGAGGACGGGGATCTGGACGACGGCGACCAGCGGATCCTGGAGCGCGCGGCGTTGGTGACGGCGCTGCTGCTGCTCTTCCGCCGCAGCGTCGCCGAGGCCGAGGGGCGGGTGCGGGGCGAGCTCCTCGACGAGCTCCTCTCCGGCACCACCCCGGGCCCGGAGACGCTGCGCGAGCGCGGCCGGCTGCTGCAGGCCGACCTGTCCAGGGACTATGCCGTCGTGGTCGCCGACGTTCCCGGCGACCGGGCCCGCGTCGGCCAGGCGGCGACGTTCGTCGCGGCCACCCACGACGGCTTCGCGGCGGTGCGCCAGGGGCAGGTGGTGCTGATCTTCCCCGACTGCGACGCCCGGGCCGCCGGCGAGCTGGTGGTCGAGGGCCTGCGCCTCTCGGCCGCCGCGCCGGTGACGGTCGGGGCGGCCGGCCCGGTGCCGGGGCCGCTGAGCAGCCCCGACGCCGTGGTGAAGGGCTACGACGAGGCCCGCCGCTGCCTGGCGGCCGCGATGACCCTGGGGCGCGAGGGTCAGGTGGTCACCGCCGAGGACCTCGGCTTCGTGGGGCTGCTGCTCGGCTCCGACGGCCACCCGGCGGCGTACGTCACCTCGCGGCTGGGTCCGGTGATCGACTACGACGCCGCGAAGGGGTCGAAGCTGGTGGAGACCCTGCGGGCCTACTTCGCCGCCGACCGCAACCTCACCCGCACCGCGGGTGCGCTGCACGTGCACGTCAACACCGTCACCCAGCGCCTGGAGCGGGTCACCCGGCTGCTGGGCAAGGGCTGGCAGGAGCCGGAGCGCCAGCTCGAAGTGCAGCTGGCGCTCCGGCTCCATCACCTGGTCGCCTAGAGCCCAGACCCGCCGAGTCGGCTCATCCTGACCGAATTCGCCGCCGAGTCGGCTCGTCATAACGAGCCGACTCGGCGCTGGATCCGGTCAGTTCGAGCCGACTCGGCGCCGGCGGCTCAGCCAGAGATGACGGGCGGTGCCCCAGATCCCGCGACGGAAGAGCAGCACCACGGTCACGAACACGCCGCCGGTGACGATCCCGATCCCGTCGAACCCGGACGAGGCCAGGTTGTCGGCGAGGATCACGATCAGACCGGCTCCGATGACCCCACCCCACAGCGTTCCGATGCCACCCAGGACCGTCATCAGGACGACCTCGCCCGAGGTGGCCCAGTGGAGCTCGGGCAGCGCCACGAACCCGTGCGAGACGGCGAAGACCCCGCCGGCGAGCCCGGAGAGCCCGGCCGAGAGCACGAAGACGATCAGCTTGTAGCGCTCCACGTCGTAGCCCAGCGCTCGTGCGCGGGGCGCGTTGTCGCGGATCGCGACCAGCACCCGCCCGAATGGGGAGTGCACGATCCGCCAGGCGGCCCACATCCCGAGCAGGATGATCGGCAGCGCTGCGTAGTAGAAGAAGAACGAGTCGGTCTCGACCGCCTCGATCCCGAAGAACGAGCGCGGCACGCCCTGGAGGCCGTTCTCCCCGCCGGTGAGCGAGGAGGCCTGGTTGGCGATGAAGAAGAGCATCTGCGCGAAGGCGAGGGTGACCATCGCGAAGTAGATCCCCGACCGCTTCACCGACAGGTAGCCGATCGGGACTGCCAGGATCATCGCGAACAGGGCCCCTCCGAGGACCGCCACGGGGAACGGCACACCGAGATGGATGGCGATCAGTCCGGTGGCATAGGCGGACCCGCCCCAGAACGCGGCGTGGCCGAACGAGAGCAGCCCGCAGTAGCCCAGCAGCAGGTCGAGGGCCACGGCGAAGAGCGCCCACGCGGCGATGTCCATCGCCACCGGCGGGTAGACGAACCACGGCAGCGCCAGCGCCGCCACCAGCCCCACTGCCAGCAGGACCAGTCGCTGCCACGGGCGTGCGCCCGTGATGGCCGCATGCTGCTCGGTGACGCTCGCACCGGCTGTCGCGATCGAGGTCATGCCGTCGCCTCCTCTCGGCCGAAGAGCCCGGCCGGCCGGGCCAGGACGACCACGGCCATCAGCACGAAGATGAGCACCTGCGCGAACGTCGGTGCGTACGCCTGCCCGAAGGCCTCCACGAGCCCGACCAGGAACCCGCCGACGACGGCGCCCACGATCGAGCCGAGCCCGCCGATCACCACGACCGCGAACAGGATGATGATGAAGTCGCTGCCCATCTCGGCGGTGATCGCCCGGAACGGTGCGGCCAGCACCCCGGCCAGACCGGCGAGCGCGACCCCGAAGCCGAACACCGGGGTCACCCAGCGCCCGACGTTGATCCCGAGCGCGCCGGCGAGCTCGGGCCGCTCGGTCGCGGCCCGGACGATCATGCCCACCCGCGTACGCGTCATCAGCAGCCAGACGCCGAGGCAGACGAGCAGCGCCACCCCGATCACGAAGAGCTGGTAGACCGGCAGCCCGACGCCGCCCAGCTGCACCCGACCGGAGAGCGCCTCGGGGCGCTCGTAGGGCAGTCCCGAGACCCCGTAGCGGCGTTTGACCAGGTCGACCAGCAGCAGGGTCAGCCCGAAGGTGAGCAGCAGGTTGTAGAGCGGGTCGAGCGGCAGCAGCCACTGCACCAGCAGCCGCTCGACCAGCATCCCGAAGACCAGCATCAGCAGCGGCACCACGATCAGCGCCAGCCACAGGCTCATCCCGACGGTGTCCAGGAGCACCGCGGCGGCGACCGCTCCCAGCATGTAGAAGGCGCCGTGGGCGAAGTTGACCACGCCCAGCACCCCGAAGATGACCGCCAGGCCGAGCGCGGCCAGCGCGTAGAAGCTGCCGGCCGCGAGACCTTGGACGGTGTACTGCAGAACCGCGTTCATACGAATCCTTCTGACCGATCCTTCTGGGAGCAGCTACATCGAGCAGCCGGACTCAGCCGCCGGGCGGAACGCCTCCTCGGCCGGGATCGTCTTGATGATCTCCTCGTAGTCCCAGTCCTCCTTGACGTCGTCCGGGCCCTTGACCCGGGCCAGGTAGACGTCGTGGACGACCCGGTGGTCCTCGGCGCGGATCTCACCGTTGCGCAGGAACATGTCCTCGACCTTCTTGCCCTCGAGCTCGGCGACGACCTTGTCGGCGTCGTCGGTGCCGGCCGCCTGGACCGCCTCGAGGTACTGCAGGGCCGCGGAGTAGTTGCCCGCGTGGGCGTACGTCGGCCGGTCGCCGGTCTCCTCCATGAAGCGGTCGGCCCACTCGCGGGACTTCTCGTCGAGGTTCCAGTACCAGGCGTCGGTGAAGATCGTGCCCTCGAACGCCTCGACGCCGAGCGAGTGGATGTCGGAGATGAACATCAGTCCGACGGCCAGGTCGATGCCCTGGTCCTTGAGCCCGGAGTCGTTGTACTGCTTGACCAGGTTGATCAGGTCGCCACCGGCGTGCATGGTGCCGATGACCTGCGGTTTCGCGGCTCCCGCCTTGGTGATGTACGTCGCGAAGTTGTCGTTCGGGAATGGCGTCGCGATCGTGCCCGCGACCTTGCCGCCGCCGGCCTCGATGGCGCCGGTGAACGACTTCACCATGTCCTGGCCGAAGGCGTAGTCGGGGTAGATCAGCTGCCAGTTCTTGTCGCCCTCCTCGGTGACGACGGTGCCGGTGCCGTTGGCCAGCATCCAGGTGTCGTACGCGTAGTGGAAGGTGTACTTGTTGCACTGTCCACCGGTCAGCTCGGTGGTCCCGGCGCCGATGTTCATGTAGAGCTTCTTCTTGTTCTTCGCCTGCGTCGCGACGGCCAGTGCGGCCGACGAGGTCGGCACGTCCAGGATCACGTCGGCGCCCTCGCGGTCGTAGAGCTCCTGGGCCTTGGTGTTGGCGATGTCCGGCTCGTTCTGGTGATCTGCCGAGGTCACCTCGATGTCGTCGACGACGGCCTCGTCGCCGTACTTCTCCTGGTAGTCGTCGATCGCCATCTGGATCGCGATCTTCGAGTTGGGGCCGGAGACGTCCTTGTAGACGCCGGAGGCGTCGTTGAGCAGGGCGAGGACCACCTTGTCGTCGGTGAAGTCGCCTCCGGAAGCAGCCGGTCCGCCGGCACCGCAGCCTGCGGTGACCAGGACGCCGGCCATCAGTATCGAGGCGCCGGCAGCTGTGCGTCGCTTGTTCATCGTGTCTCTCCTCGTGGGGTAGGGCTGTGCTCGATCTCTGGAGACGTACGTCAGATCCCGAGGTGTTCGAGTAGCTCGTCCTGACGTTCGACGAACTCGTCGTTGTCGAGGCTCTCGACCAGGCGGCCCTGGGCGAGCAGGTAGTGGCGGTCGGCGACGGTGGCGGCGAAACGTACGTTCTGCTCGATCAGGAGCACGCCGATGCCGGACTGCTTCGCGGTCCGCACGATGTCGCCGATCTGGGCGACGATGACGGGGGCGAGCCCTTCGGAGGGCTCGTCGAGCAGGAGCAGGCGGGCGCCGGTGCGGAGCACCCGGGCGACGGCGAGCATCTGCTGCTCACCGCCCGAGAGGGTCGTCCCACCCGCTCGCCGGCGGCTGCCGAGAGCCGGAAAGGCGTCGTAGACCTGCTCCAGAGTCCACGCCGACTCGGAGACCTTCGGAGGCAGCAGGAGGTTCTCCTCCACGCTCAGGTTGGCGAAGATGCCGCGGTCGTCCTGCACCCAGCCGAGCCCGGCGCGGGCCCGCTTGTGCGCGGGCAACGAGGTGATCTCGCGGCCGTCGAGCCGGATCGATCCGGTCAGGTGCTTGTGGAGGCCCATCAGGCAGCGTACGAGCGTGGTCTTGCCGGCGCCGTTGCGGCCGACGAGGGTGACGACCTCGCCCTCGCCGACGCTCAGGGTGGCCTCGCGCAGGGCCTGCGCCTCGCCGTACCACGCGCTCAGGTTCTCGATCTCAAGCACTGTGAGCCTCTCCGAGGTAGGCGGTGATGACGTGCGGATCCGCGCGGACCTCGTCGTAGGGGCCCTCGGCGAGCACCTGGCCCTGTTGCAGGACCGTGACCCGGTCGGCCAGCTGGCCGACGACGTGCATGTTGTGGTCGACGAAGACCACGGTGCGTCCGACGGCGATGCGCCGGACGAGCTCGATGGTGCGGTCGACGTCCTCGATGCCCATCCCCGCCGTCGGCTCGTCGAGGAGCAGCAGCTTGGGTTCGACGGCGAGCACGAGAGCGAGCTCGAGCGCCCGCTTCTGGCCGTAGGCCATCAGCCCGGTCGGCTTGTCGGCGAGCTCGGTCAGGCCGACCTCGGCCAGCAGCCGGTCGACCTCCTCGCGGCGCCGTCCCAGCAGCTTCTCCGAGCGCCAGAACCTCAGCCCCTGGTTGGTCAGCCCCTGGAGCGCGATCTCGACGTGCTCGCGCGGGGTGAGGTTCTCGAAGAGGCTGGTGATCTGGAAGGAGCGGGCCACCCCGTGGCGGGTGATCCGCTCCGGTGCCATCCCGGTGACGTCGTCACCGAAGACCGAGATCCGCCCGCCGGTGGGCTTGAGGAACCCGGTCAGCAGGTTGAACAGGGTCGTCTTGCCGGCGCCGTTGGGGCCGACGAGCGCGTGTACGGTGCCCTCGGCGACCTCCAGGTCGACGGAGCTGACCGCGCGGAAGCCGCGGAAGTCCTTGGTGAGACCCTCGGTCCGTAGTGCGCACCTCGGGGTCGATATGGTGCTCGTCACAGGGGCGACGGTAGGGAAGTGGTGAGACGTACGCCATAGGGGTTCGGGACACACTGGGCCCATCGGTTGTGTGGCTCATCTCCATGCCGGTCCGCTGGCGCGCGGCTCGCCGTCGCCCACATCTCGGGCGCCGGAGTTGTGTGCGGAGGCCACATGGCGCACGTCACATCGCGTCGCGATCCTTGAGCAATGGCCCCCACCCCCGTACGCAGATTCCTGACCGTCGGCTCGTCGCTCGCCCTCGCCGCCGCGGCCCTGGTCGTCGGCCAGGTGCCCGCGAGCGCGGCGCCGTCGACAGGCACCGCCGACTGCTCGTCGCTGGTCGGGCTGAGGATCCCCGCGCACCGCATCGGCCTGCCGACCACCGGTGCCGAGGTCACCGCGACGACCTCGATGCCGGCCTCCGGGACCGGCCCGACCGCGGTCCCGGCCTACTGCCGCGTCGACATCGCGATCCACCCGGTCGACCCCGCCGCCCCCGACATCCGGATGGGCCTGGCCCTGCCGCAGGGGTGGAACGGGCGGACGATGATGTTCGGCGGTGGTGGCTACAACGGCACCGTCCCCAACCTCGCCCAGAACGTGCCGTTCGGGCCGGTCGACCAGCGCACCCCGCTCGGCCGTGGCTACGCCACCTACGCCAGCGACTCCGGCCACCAGGCCGACACCGGTCGCCACCCGGTCGCCAGCCTGGACGGCTGGTTCGGCCAGAACGACGAGGCCGTGCGCAACTTCTCCGGTGACGCGCTCAAGAAGGTGCACGACACCGCGACGTACGTGATCACGAAGGCCTTCCGCCGCGCCCCCGGCACCGCCTACTTCGCCGGCGGCTCGACCGGTGGGCGGGAGGCTCTCGCCGTGGCGCAGCGCTGGCCGCGCGACTTCGACGGGGTGATCTCCGCCTACCCCGCCTGGAACGCCGCCACCCTCGACCTCTTCTTCGGCCGGATCACCCACGAGTTCGGCAAGCCCGGCGCGCACCCGTCGAAGGCGCAGCAGGACCTCGTCGCGCAGCGGGTCCTGGCCGCCTGCGACGGCGGAGACGGGCTCGCGGACGGGGTGATCTCCGACGAGGCCGGCTGCGACTTCGACCCGGAGACGCTGCTGTGCGGCGAGGGCGAGACGCCCGGCGACACCTGCCTCTCGCGCGAGCAGGTGGATGCGGTGGTCGCGGCCGACAGCAGCTGGCGGCTGCCCTACCGGGTGGCCAGCGGGGAGTGGGGCTATCCCGGGTTCCCGCTGCTGTCCGGGGCACGGATGTCGACCCCGGTGCTCGGTTTCGGCACCTCCGCGCCGGCCGACCCGATGCCGGTGACCGCAGGCTACGGCATGCAGTTCTGGAACCAGTGGGTGAAGTACTTCGTCGCTCGCGACCCGCGGATCAGCCCGTTCGCGATCGACCCGGCCGCCCCGGGGAAGTGGCAGCGCCGGATCAGCGAGCTGACCGCGCTCCAGGACGTCAACGACGCCGACCTGCGCCCGTTCGCCCGCTCCGGAGGCAGGCTGATCCTGGTCCACGGTGCCGCTGACGAGCTGGTCAGCCACCGCTCCACGATCGACTACTACCAGCGCGTCCAGCGGGTGATGGGCAAGCGGGCGACCGAGGGGTTCTCCCGGTTCTACCTGGTGCCCGGGGCCAACCACGCCAACTTCGCCCCGGTCGCCTTCTCCGCCTCCTACGACTCGCTCACGGCCCTGGAGAAGTGGGCCGAGCGCGGCGTCGCTCCGGGCGAGAACCAGGTGGTCGCCGACGGCAACACCGGAGCCGACCGCACCCGGCCGTTGTGCGAGTGGCCGACCTGGCCCGCGTACGTCGCTGGCGACGCCTCGGAGGCGAGCAGCTTCAGGTGCGAGATGTGACGGGTGACACCCCCGACCTTTCCAGTCCATCGGTCGAGATGGTTTCCTATCCCTCATGTCTGTTTGGCGCACCAAATCCATCGAGCAATCCCTTGCCGATGCCGAGACCCCGGAGTTCACGCTCAAAAGGCGACTCACCGCGGTTGACCTGACCGTCTTCGGGATCGGTGTCATCATCGGAGCCGGAATCTTCACCCTGACCGGTCGTGCCGCGGCCCTGTACGCGGGACCGGGCGTGGTCTTCTCGTTCGTCATCGCCGCGATCTGTTGTGGCTTGGCGGCACTGTGCTACGCCGAGTTCGCCTCGACCGTGCCGGTGTCGGGGTCGGCGTACACGTTCTCCTACGCCACCCTCGGCGAGATGCTCGCGTGGATCATCGGCTGGGACCTGATCCTGGAGATGGTCCTCGGTGCGTCCGTGGTCGCGCAGGGCTGGAGCAGCTATCTGGTGACGTTCCTCGAGGAGATCGGCCTCGGCTGGCCCGAAGGCTTCGGTCCGGACGCCAACGCCTCCTTCGGCCAGCCCAACCTGGCCGCGTTGCTGCTCGTGATCGTCCTGGTCGGCCTGATCACGATCGGCATCAAGGAGTCGCTGCGGGTCAACCTCGCGCTCGTGGCCGTCAAGCTCTTCATCGTCCTGTTCGTCATCGTCGCCGGCATGTTCTACATCTCCGGCGACAACTACGACCCGTTCATCCCCGAGCGCGCCGGTTCCGTCAGCGGCGAGGGCATCCACCAGCCGCTGATCCAGTGGGCCTTCGGTCTCGAGCCGCAGACCTTCGGCGTCCTCGGCATCATCTCGGCCGCGTCCGTGGTCTTCTTCGCCTACATCGGCTTCGACGTGGTCGCCACGACCGCGGAGGAGGCCAAGAACCCCCAGCGTGACCTGCCCCGAGGCATCATCGGCTCGCTGATCATCTGCACGATCCTCTACGTCGCCGTCGCGCTGGTCATCACCGGCATGGTGAAGTACGACGAGATCGACCAGGCCGCCGCGCTCGCCACCGCGTTCCGCGACGTCGGCCGAAGTGGCTTCGCGACCCTGATCTCCGCCGGCGCGGTCGCCGGTCTGACCACCGTGGTGATGACGCTGATGATCGGCGCCATCCGGGTCATCTTCGCGATGAGCCGCGACGGTCTGTTCCCGGTGAGGTTCGCGCACGTGAACCCGAAGACCGGCACCCCGATCCGGATCACCCTCACCGTCGGTGCCCTGGTCGCGGTGGTCGCCACCTTCACCCCGATCGGCAAGCTCGAGGAGATGGTCAACATCGGCACCCTGACCGCCTTCGCGCTGGTCTCGATCGCCGTGCCGATCCTGCGCAAGCGTCGCCCGGACCTGCCGCGCTCCTTCAAGGTGCCGTTCAGCCCGGTGCTGCCGATCGTCGCCGCGGCGATCTGCATCTACCTCACGCTCAACCTGAGCATCGAGACCTGGCTGCGGTTCCTGGTGTGGATGGCGATCGGCTTCGCGATCTACTTCCTCTACGGCTACCGCAACTCGCGGGTCGGCAAGGGCGGCGACGACAAGACCGTCGAGCCGCTGCACATGTGAGGCTCTCGTAGGTGAGGAAGGGCGCGCGGCCGGTGGCCGCGCGCCCTTTCAGTTCACGGCGTCCAGAAGCCGGTCGCCCAGGTCGGAGCGCAGGTAGAGGACCGATCTGCCGTGTCGGGCCGAGGTCAGCAGCCCGGCCGCGCGCATCGCCCGCAGGTGCTGGTTGACGGCCGTGGCGGTCACCCCGAGGCGTACGGCCAGCTCGGTCGAGGAGGCCGGGGCCTCCAGCAGGGTGAGGAGCCCGGAGCGGGTCTCGCCGATGAGATTGCGCAGCGCCCGCGGTGACTGCGGCCGGTCGCTCGTCCACAGGTTGCCGAGGCCGCGTGCCGGGTAGAAGACGACCGGCGGCTCCTCGGGTGAGATCGGCGTCGACGGGTTGCGGGTGAACAGGGTGGGCACCACGGTGAGCCCGACCCCCGCGGTCGTACGCCGGTAGTCCACCTTCGAGGTGTTGAGCCGGATCGCGAGGACGTCGTCGGAGAGGGTGACGCGGGGCGAGATGTCGGCGAACATCGCCGCCATGCCCGAGTGCACGATCGTCCGGCCGCGATGGACGATGTCGGCCTCCAGCACCGCTCGCATCCGCTGCCAGTGCGGCTCGAAGCAGGCGTCCCAGTAGTCGCGCAGCGCGGTGACGACGCGGCGCAGCACCACCTGCGGGCGTCCGCTCAGGACCGCGGGAGGACCGCCCTCGAAGTGGACCGCGTCGAGATCGCCGCGGACGCGGTGCGGAGGGGTCGCGGCGACCACCTCGAGCTCGTCCTCGAGCCGGGCGAGCGGGTTGCGCGGGCGCGGGTTGAGGAAGTCCGGCGTCCAGAGCCGCTCGTTGGTCAGCGCCAGCAGGGTCTCGCGATCCAGGTCCGCGGCGCCGACGGTGCGGAGCCAGGGCAGGTGGAGCGGGAACCGGCCGGGGTCGCGCAGCGCTCGCAGCGAGAGGGTGAGCTCGTTGAGCGGCGAGATGGCGAACCGGACCTCGCTCAGGTCGGGACCGGCCAGCTCGTACCTGATCATGAAGCAATACGCTACATCGTTAGCGCGCGCGGGCGCGGGGTGCGACAACTGGACCCGTGATCCGACCTCCCAGCGACCCGGTCGAGCGCCCGCTCGTCGGCGCCGTCGCCGCCCTCTCCCTCGCACGTGGCATGTTCTTCGCGGTCAGCGCGCTCTACTTCACCCGCACCGTCGGTCTCTCGGCGGTCACCGTCGGCATCGGCCTGACCGTCGCCGGCGCCGTCGGCGTCGTGGCGACGTACGCAGGTGGGCGGCTCAGCGACCGATGGGGTGCCGACCGGGTGCAGCTGTGGGCGATGGCGAGCTACGGCATCGCCCTGCTCGCCTACGCCCTGGCCCGCGACGTGGTGGCGTTCGTGCTGGTCGCGACCTGGGTCTCGGCCTCGCGCGGCTTCCAGTCGAGCGCCCAGTCGACACTGGTCGCGCGCTGGTTCGACGGCCCCGACCGGGTGGCGGTGCGGGCCCGGCTGCGCGTGGTCATGAACGTGATGATCGGGGTGGGGACGCTGCTCGCGGCGGCGGCGCTGGCCGTGGACACCGGAGCGGCCTACCGCACCACGATGGTGCTCGTCGGCGTACTCACCACGCTCGCGGCGGTGCCGCTCCTCGGTCTCAGGCACCGGGTCACCGGGCTGGGCGCGAGGATGGACGCCGGCTCCGGTCCGACGGCGGCCAAGGGGCCCTCACCGCTGCGGGACCGCACCTATGTCACCGCGACCGTGCTCAGCGGGGTGATGGCGATCCACTTCGGGGTGACCTCGATCGGGGTGCCGCTGTGGGTGGCCGACCACACCGACGCGCCGACGGTCCTGGTCTCGGTGCTCCTGGTGGTGAACACGGTCTACGTGGCGCTCTTCCAGGTGCGGGCCTCGCGCGGCACCCACGACATCGCGACGGCAGGTCGGGCCGTGAGGGGTGCCGGGTTCCTGCTGCTCGCCGCCTGCCTGCTCTTCGCCGTCGCGGCCTATCTGGGCCCGGTGGCCGCCACCGTGTTCCTGCTGCTCGCTGCGCTCGCCTCCTCGGCCGCCGAGACGCGCGGTGAGGCGGGCAGCTGGGGCCTGGCCTTCGAGCTCGCCGACCCAGAGCGTGCCGGGGCCTACCAGGGCGTGAGTCAGATGGGCTACGCGCTGGCCCACATGCTCGCGCCCCTGGTGGTCACAGCCACCGCGATCGACCACGGCACCGGCGGATGGATGGTCCTGGGTGCGCTCTTCGCCGTCACCGGGATCCTCACCGCGGTGCTCGCCCGGCACGCGGCGGCAGCTCGGGAGAAGGAGCCTCAGCGCAGCGAGTACGTCGCCAGCGAGACGCCGGTGTAGTGCACGATGAACGCCAGGATCGTGAAGGTGTGGAAGACCTCGTGGAAGCCGAACCACTGCGGCCACGGGTTGGGCCGCTTGAAGCCGTAGATGACGCCGCCGGCGGTGTAGAGCGCCCCGCCGACACAGATCAGCGTGAAGGTGGCGATCCCGATGCCGAGGCCGAGCGCGACCGCGCCGGAGAAGAACGACGGGATGAAGAAGATCGCCGCCCAGCCGAGCGCGATGTAGTTCGGGACGTACAGCCAGCGCGGGGCCTCGGGCCAGAAGACCCGGAAGAAGACGCCCAGGATGGCCCCGGTCCACACCACCGAGAGCAGCACGACCTGGGTGACGCCGTCGAGGAGCAGCAGCGAGAAGGGGGTGTAGGAGCCCGCGATCATCAGCATGATGTTGGCGTGGTCCCAGCGCTTCAGGATGGTGTGGGACCGGGCGCTCCACTTACCCATCGCGTTGCCGCGGTGGTAGACGGCGGAGACGGTGAAGAGCAGCAGCGCGGCCATCGTGAACACCGCCGCACCGAGCCGTGGCGCCCCCGAGGGAGCGAGCACGATCAGCACGATCCCGGCGGCGAGGGTGAGCGGAGCGCTGGCCAGATGGATCCAGCCGCGCAGCTTCGGGAGGGCCTCGTGAACGGTCGAGGAGACCGAGTCGGTGATCGTGCCGACCTTGAGGCGCATCGCGTCCGTCATCTCGCTCATAAGCGCCAAGGCTATCGGCTCGACCTGAAGAAGGGATGAACCCCGTCCCGCTGGGAGATGTGGGCACGGCGCCGATACTCTTCTGCCGTGGCAGACTGGAAGGAAGGCGTACGGCGGGTTCTCTACCCCGCCTACGAGGCGCGGATGCTCCGCAAGCTCGATTCCTCCAAGCTGCCCAAGCACGTCGGGGTGATGCTCGACGGCAACCGTCGCTGGGCCAAGGAGGTCGGCCAGTCGACGGCCCACGGCCACCGCGCCGGCGCGGCCAACATCGAGCCGCTGCTCACCTGGTGCGACGAGATCGGCATCGAGGTGGTCACCCTGTGGCTGCTCTCCACCGACAACCTCAACCGCCCCGCCGACGAGCTCGCGCCGCTCCTCGAGATCATCGCCGACGCGGTCGACTCGCTGGCGGACGTACGCCGCTGGCGGCTGCACCCCGTCGGCGCGCTCGACCTCCTGCCCGACTGGCTCTCGCAGCGTCTCAAGGCCGCCGAGGAGGCGACCCGGGACGTCGACGGGATGCTGGTCAACGTCGCGGTCGGCTACGGCGGACGCCGCGAGATCGCCGATGCCGTACGTGCCCTGCTCAACGAGCACGCCACCCGCGGCACCTCGCTGGAGGAGCTCGCCCAGATCATCGACGTCGAGCACATCGCCGACCACCTCTACACCAAGGGCCAGCCCGACCCCGACCTGGTGATCCGTACCTCGGGGGAGCAGCGCCTGGGCGGCTTCCTGCTGTGGCAGAGCGCGAAGTCGGAGTTCTACTTCTGCGAGGCCTACTGGCCCGACTTCCGGCGTACGGACTTCCTGCGTGCCCTGCGCGCCTACGCCCACCGCGAGCGTCGTCTCGGAAGGTGACCGCTGGCCGGAACAATTCGGCGGTGTCACCAGGAGTTCACAAAGAAAAATCGTTCGTGTTGCCACGGACCGTTGGTCCGGCGTCGTAGCGTTGTACCAACGGCGGGGAACAAATTCCCGTCGCACCTGGAGGCCCGTTACGTGAGAAGTCACGAACCGAACCTGTGTCAGGATTCCATCGATCCTGACGGGTGTGAGGCGGTCGGCACCCCGACTGACGGTCCACCGTCCGGTCCATCTGATTAGTGATGAGATGACCGGACTCATGGGTGTATGAGCCGGTCGCGAGAGGTGATCCGCGTGGCCAACCCAACCACGAACGAGCACGTCACCGAGGCCGATACGTCGGCCGCTCCGACACCGGCGTCGGAGTCTTCCCCCTCGGCCGAGAGCGAGTCGCCGCACCCGCGGACGTTCGTTCTCGACACCAGCGTCCTGCTCTCGGACCCGAAGGCCATGACGCGCTTCGCCGAGCACCAGGTCGTCCTCCCGGTGGTGGTCATCACCGAGCTGGAGGGGAAGCGGCACCACCCGGAGCTGGGCTACTTCGCCCGCTCCGCACTCCGGCAGCTCGACGGGCTGCGGGTCACCCACGGCCGCCTCGACACGGCGGTTCCGGTCGGTGAGGAAGGCGGCACGATCCGTGTCGAGCTCAACCACACCGACCCGTCCTCGCTGCCGAGCGGCTTCCGGCTCGGGGACAACGACACCCGGATCCTCGCGGTCGCGCGCAACCTGAAGGGTGACGGGCTCGACGTCACCCTGGTCTCCAAGGACCTGCCGATGCGGATCAAGGCGTCCGCGGTCGGGCTGAAGGCCGAGGACTACCGCGGTGAGCGGATCAACGACTCCGACCCGGGCTACTCCGGGATGGCCGAGCTGGACGTCACCTCAGCGTCCCTCGACGAGCTCTACGACGACGGCGTCCTCGAGCTCGACGCGGCCCGCGACCTGCCCTGCCACACCGGTCTCGTGCTGATGTCGGACCGCGGCACCGCGCTGGGCCGGGTCGGCCCCGACAAGCAGGTCCACCTCGTCCGTGGTGACCGGGAGGTCTTCGGGATCCACGGCCGCTCCGCGGAGCAGCGGATCGCGCTGGAGATGCTGCTCGACCCCGAGGTCGGCATCGTCTCCCTCGGTGGCCGGGCCGGCACCGGGAAGTCCGCGCTGGCGCTGTGCGCCGGGCTGGAGGCGGTCATGGAGCGCAACCAGCACAAGAAGGTGCTCATCTTCCGCCCGCTCTTCGCCGTCGGCGGCCAGGAGCTCGGCTACCTGCCCGGCACCGAGGGCGAGAAGATGTCGCCGTGGGGCCAGGCGGTCTTCGACACGCTCTCCGCGGTGACCACGCAGGACGTGATCGACGAGATCATCGACCGGGGCATGCTGGAGGTGCTGCCGCTGACCCACATCCGCGGCCGGTCGCTGCACGACTCGTTCGTGATCGTCGACGAGGCCCAGTCGCTGGAGCGCAACGTGCTGCTCACGGTGCTCTCCCGTATCGGCGCCAACTCGAAGGTCGTGCTCACCCACGACGTCGCCCAGCGCGACAACCTCCGAGTCGGTCGCCATGACGGCGTGGTCGCGGTGATCGAGAAGCTGAAGGGTCACCCGCTCTTCTCCCACGTCACCCTGACCCGCTCCGAGCGTTCGCCGATCGCCGCGCTCGTCACCGAGATGCTGGAGAACGTGGTTCCGTGATGCCGTAATCATTGTCACGTCAACGGCCCCGGACCTGTAAGGTCTGGGGCCGTTGTGATTTCTGTGACTCATGTTACGGAAGTGATGCTCAGGACGGTCATTTCTGACCCACAAACGGTGCGTCCGGTTTGATACGAGGTTGGTGCTCATGCATTGTTTGCGGGTCTGTAATGCCTCAGCCCCCGAATGAGAGCCCGTGACCAAGCCTGTTCATCGCGCCCCGCGACATCGTGGTGC
The DNA here is from genome assembly GCF_044767415.1 of Nocardioides sp. NPDC101246. NCBI lineage: Bacteria > Bacillati > Actinomycetota > Actinomycetes > Propionibacteriales > Nocardioidaceae > Nocardioides > Nocardioides sp. NPDC101246. Next base: position 287,878 of record NZ_JBIWNX010000003.1, on the reverse strand, counting down.
GCCAGCGAATCCGCTTGTCGACGTTCCGCACAAGGCTGCGCGTACGACCGCCAAGACAACCCTCCTCCTCTCCGTCCTCGCCCTCGGCGGGACCGGCGCGGCAGTCGCAGGAGGGGTGGCCTACGCCGGCCCCGCCTCCGACGACCCGACGCTCAGCGCGGGTGAGTCGGCAGCCGCCGACATCCCCGAGCTGACCGACGCCCAGCGCGCCGCGATCGAGGCCGAGTCCGCCGCCCGCGGCGGCGAGACCTCCCTGTCGCGCTCGGCCGGTGACCGCCGCGAGGTCGCCGACCCCGGCAAGCAGGCCGCCCTGTCGGCCGGCAACGACGTACGCGCCATCGCCGGCGTCGAAGAGATCGAGATCGACCTGCGCAACCCCCGAGACATCGCCAAGTCGATGCTCGGCGACTTCGGCTGGGGTCTGGACCAGTTCTCCTGCCTCGAGCCGCTCTGGGACAAGGAGTCGGGCTGGAACCCGTCCGCCGCCAACCCGTCCTCCAGCGCCTACGGCATCCCGCAGGCCCTCCCCGGCTCCAAGATGGCCTCCGCCGGCGACGACTGGGAGACCAACCCCGCCACCCAGATCGAGTGGGGCCTCGGCTACATCAACGACCGCTACGGTTCGCCCTGCGGCGCCTGGAGCCACTCGCAGTCCGTCGGCTGGTACTGAGCAACCGCCGAGTCGGCTCATCCTGACACCAAATCACGCCGAGTCGGCTCGTTATAACGCGCCGACTCGGCGTGGATCTTGGTCAGGATGAGCCGACTCGGCGATTCAGGGGTGGGTCATCGACTCGACGTCCAGGGCCTCGTCCAGCTGCGCCTCGGTGAGGGTGCCGTCAGCGACGTACCCGAGCTTGATCACGGTCTCCTTGATCGTGGCGCCCTCGGCGAGGGCCTGCTTGGCGACCTTGGCGGCGGCCTCGTAGCCGATGTACTTGTTGAGCGGCGTGACGATCGAGGGGGAGGACTCGGCGTAGGCGCGGAGACGCTCGGGGACGGGGACGATCCCGTCGACGGTGCGCTCGGCCAGGACGGTCATCGAGGTGGCGAGCAGGCGGATCGACTCCAGGATGTTGCGGGCCATCACCGGCATCGCGACGTTGAGCTCGAAGGCGCCCGAGGCACCGGCGGCGGTCACCGCGGCGTCGTTGCCGATCACCTGGAAAGCCACCATCAAGGTCGCCTCCGGTACGACCGGGTTGACCTTGCCGGGCATGATCGAGGAGCCCGGCTGGAGGTCGGGCAGGTGGATCTCGGCCAGGCCCGTGGTGGGGCCCGACGACATCCAGCGCAGGTCGTTGTTGATCTTGATCAGGCCGACCGCAAGCGTCTTGAGGACGCCGGAGAGCTCGACCAGCGAGTCGCGGGTGCCCTGGGCCTCGAAGTGGTTGCGGGCCTCGGTGAACGGCTGGCCGGTGCGGCCCGCGAGCTCGGCGATCACGGCCTGCGGGAATCCGGCGGGCGTGTTGATGCCGGTCCCGACCGCGGTGCCGCCGAGCGCCAGCTCGCGCACCCGGGGGAGCACGGACTCGAGCCGCTCGGCCGCGTAGCGGACGGTGGCCGCGTACCCTCCGAACTCCTGGCCCAGGGTGACCGGCGTCGCGTCCATCAGGTGCGTACGTCCCGACTTCACCAGGCCGGAGAACTCCTCGGCCTTCGCCTCCAGCGAGCCGGCCAGCACGTCGATCGCGGGCAGCAGCTGCTCGGTGACGGCGACGGCGGCGGCGACGTGGATCGCGGTCGGGAAGGTGTCGTTGGAGGACTGGGAGGCGTTGACGTGGTCGTTGGGGTGTACGTCGCCCCCGGACCGCGCCACCAAGGAGGCGATCACCTCGTTGGCGTTCATGTTGGACGACGTGCCTGATCCGGTCTGGAAGACGTCGATCGGGAACGCGTCGTCGTGCTTGCCCTCGGAGACCTCGCCCGCGGCGGCGATGATCGCCTCGGCCTTGTCGCCGGGCAGGACGCCGAGGTCGAAGTTGGCCTTGGCCGCGGCTGCCTTCACATGGCCGATCGCATGGATCAGCGCCGGCTCGATCGGCGTACCCGAGATGGGGAAGTTCTCCACGGCCCGCTGGGTCTGGGCGCGCCACAGCGCGTCCTTCGGGACCCGGACCTCTCCCATGGAGTCGTGCTCGATGCGAAAGCTCATGTCGTCCTTCATGTCGGCCATGTCTGGTTCAACCTTTGACTAGTTGGTGCCATTCCTCGGTGAGACCGTCCCCACATAGAGCCAGTAGGTCTCCGAGTGTCCCTGCAGGTCGACGGGGTAGGAGAGCGCCTCGGCGTCGTCGAAGACCTGTGCCATGACCTCCAGCAGCGCCGGAGCCTTCGCCGCCGACCACACCACCACGGTGCCACCCGGGGCGGTCGCCCGCCGCGCATCGGCCAGCGCGGGCGCCTCGTAGAGCGCCCCGTTGGCGTCGTGGACCAGGTAGCCGGGGCCGTTGTCGACATCCAGCAGCACGACGTCGTACGCCTCCGGCCGGCTCTCCCGCAGGACCACCGCCACGTCGGCGACCTCGATGTGAACGCGATCGTCGTCGAGGAGCTCGGGACCGTGCGGGACCCTCCCGGTGCGCATCCACTCGACCAGCCGCGGCTCGATCTCGACGACCGTGACCGCCTCGACCCGCGGGTCGGCCAGCACCGCCTCGAGGGTGAAGCCGAGCCCGAGGCCACCGATGAGCACGTGCTTCGGCTCCGGGTGCAGGTCGAGCGCGTGCGTGGCCAGCGCCTTCTCGGTCGAGGTCTCCCGGGTGTCCATCACGAAGATCCCGTTGGCCCGCAGCTCCAGGTGGCCGTCCGCTCGATGCCGTAGCGCCAGCCCACCGTGCGCGCTGCGCGCGCTTACTCCCTCGCTCGGCGCGGATGGACGAGCAAGCTCGCCATCCGACCTCGCTCCGGTCGTCTCGACGATCACCGATTCAGTCCCACTCACGGTTCCATTGTGTCGGATCTGGGTACCGGGCCGGTCATGAGCGATGACGACACCCAGTTCCCAGCCCAGCAGCAGAAGCCTCCAGGGCTCACCGGCGAGATGGATCCGCAGCCGGACCACGGCGAGTCCAGCTACCAGGGTCACGGCCGCCTCGACGGCAAGGTCGCGCTCATCACCGGTGCCGACTCCGGCATCGGCCGCGCGGTCGCCATCGCGTACGCCCGCGAGGGGGCCGACGTGGCCTTCACCTACCTCCCGGAGGAGGAGCCGGACGCGCAGACGACCTCGAAGCTGGTCGAGGAGGCCGGACGTACGCCGCTGGCCATGCCGATCGACCTGCGCGAGCGCGAGGCGTGCGACGAGGTCGTCGAACGCACCGTGCAGGAGCTCGGCGGCCTCGACATCCTGGTCAACAACGCCGGCTACCAGTTCGCCCGCGACAAGGGCCTAACGGACATGGACGACGAGCGGATCGACCGGACGTTCAAGACCAACCTGTACGCCCTGCTCTGGCTGACCCGGGCAGCCGTCCCGCACCTGCAGAAGAGCAACGGCTGTGTCATCAACAACGCCTCGATCCAGGCGTACGAACCCTCGACCAGCCTGCTCGACTACGCCGCGACCAAGGCAGCCATCAACAACTTCACGGTCAATCTCGCCGCCGAGCTCGGGCCCGACGGGGTGAGGGTGAACGCGGTGGCACCGGGCCCGATCTGGACTCCTCTGCAGCCGGCGACACAGGCGCCGGAGAAGGTGCAGAGGTTCGGGGCCAACACGCCGCTGGGACGCGCCGGTCAGCCGGCCGAGGTCGCGCCTGCCTTCGTGTTCCTGGCATCTCCGGCCGAGGCGTCCTACGTCTCCGGCACCGTCCTCGGGGTGACTGGGGGACGGCCGGTGTTCTGATGCCCGCAAGCGGCTTGCACAGCGACGGGGTCGAGGGTGGTGGCCCGGAGGAGGGACCGGAGGAGCGGATCACCCGCAACTGGAACGAGCTCCTCCAGGAGCTGCGGGTGCTGCAGACGGGCGTGCAGATCCTCACCGGTTTCCTGCTGACGGTCCCGTTCTCATCCCGTTTCGCGGACCTGACCGACCACCAGCAGGCGATCTACCTCGTCGTGCTCGTCGGTTCGGTGATCACCACCTCCCTGATCATCGCCCCGGTCTCCTTCCACCGGATGCTGTTCCGTCGCCGGCAGCGGCGGTGGCTGGTCACGGCCTCGCACCTGTGCGCACGGGCCGGGCTGGTGGGCTTCGCCATCGTCTCGGCACTGGTCGTGCTGCTCGTCTTCGACGTCGTCCTCTCCTTCGGAGCAGGGGTCGTCGCCGCCGTGGCCGTCCTCATCCTGTTCGTCTCGCTGTGGGCGGGGCTGCCGCTGCTCAACGGGCGGAACAACTCTCACTGACCCCGTGTGATCAGCACCACACCGGGAGTACGCTGGTCTGAAACCGAGTCTGGTGGGCTTATGTGGTCGTTCTTCTGGATCCTCGTCGCGGTGCTGCTCGGAGTGGCCGAGGCGTTCACGATGACGCTGGCGTTCGCTTTCGTCGCCGGCGGGGCGCTGCTTGCCGCGGGCAGCGCGGCCCTCGGCGCGCCGGTGCTGGTGCAGCTGCTCGTCTTCGTCGTCGCGGGCGGCGGCAGCGTGCTGCTGGTGCGGCCGGTCGCGCGTCGCCACATGTCCTTGCCGCCGGCGGTGCGGGACGGCACCGACGCTCTCATCGGTCGTCAGGCGGTCGTCACCGCGGAGGTCAGCTTCGAGCACGGACTGGTGCGCCTCGCGGGTGAGGAATGGTCGGCCAGGCCCTATGACGAGGACCTGATCATCCCGGTCGGATGCCGGGTGGACGTACTCGAGATCGAAGGCGCGACGGCGCTCGTGCACCCGCGCGACCCGCTGTCGCTGTCTCCCTAGAGGAGGGCGTACGAGATGGAACTTCTGCTGATCGTTCTGGTCATGGTCGCGCTGGTGGTGGGGGCGGTCGCCTCGACGGTGCGGATCGTGCCACAGGCCCGGCGCTACAACATCGAGCGTTTCGGGCGCTACCGGATCACCTTGCAGCCGGGGCTCAACTTCGTGATCCCGCTGGTGGACCGGGTCAACACCAAGCTGGACGTGCGCGAGACGGTCTACTCCTCCAACCCGCGTCCGGTGATCACCGAGGACAACCTGGTGGTCAACATCGACACGGTGCTCTACTACCAGATCACCGACCCGAGGGCGGCCGCCTACGAGGTCGCCAACTACCTGCAGGCGATCGACCAGCTCACCGTCACCACGCTGCGCAACCTGATCGGCTCGATGGACCTGGAGAAGACGCTGACCTCGCGCGAGACGATCAACGCTCGGCTGCGGGAGGTGCTCGACGACGCCACCGGGAAGTGGGGGATCCGGGTCAACCGGGTCGAGATCAAGGCGATCGACCCGCCGGCCTCGATCAAGGAGGCGATGGAGAAGCAGATGCGCGCCGAGCGTGACAAGCGCGCCGCCATCCTGCACGCGGAGGGCAAGCGGGCCTCGCTGATCCTCGAGGCCGAGGGCACCCGGCAGAGGTCGATCCTGGAGGCAGAGGGCAACCAGCAGGCACGGGTGCTCGAGGCCGAGGGTGAGGCCACGGCGCTGGAGCGGGTCTTCCAGGCGGTCCACGCCAACGACGCCGACGCCAAGGTCCTGGCCTACAAGTACCTCGAGATGCTGCCCTCGCTCGCCTCCCACGGCAACTCGTTCTGGGTCATCCCCGGCGAGCTCACCGAGGCGATGCGTACGGTCACCGGCGCCTTCTCCGACAACGCCTCCTCGATGCGGTCGGCCAAGGTCTCGGAGAACGGCGACGCACGACGTACGCCGCCGGTTCCCTCGCCTCGCGACGCCATCGAGCAGGCCGAGCACGAGGCAGCCAAGGCCGTCGAGGCGGCCCACGAGGAGGCGGCCCGGGCGGATCGCATCATCGGCTGACGTACGTCGGTAGCCTGACCGGCATGTCGCCGGTTCTCGTGGTCGTGCTTGTCGTCGTCGCGGTCGTCGTCGGGATGCTGATGAGCGTCAAAGTCGTGCCGACGGCGACCTGCTTCGTGGTCGAGCGCCGCAGCCGGTACCGGACGATGCTGCAGCCCGGCCTTCACCCCGTCGTGCCGCTGCTGGACCGGGTCGTGGCTCGGTTCGACATGCGCGAGCAGGTGCTGTCGATGCGGGAGCCGCTCGTCTGCCGCGACAACTTTGTCTGCGAGGCGGCGCTGGAGGTCTACTTCGAGGTCGAGGACCCGTCGATCGCCTATCGCGTCGACGAGCCTCAGCAGCAGCTCGAACGCGCCATCCGTGACAAGCTGCGAGAGTTCGCCGGAATCGTCGACCGGGACGAGCTCCTCACCTCCGCCCAGCGCCTGACAGACGTCGCGTACGACGCCACCCGCCGATCCCGCGAGGAATGGGGCATCCGCGTCACGCGCGTCGCGGTCACCGACCTCCAGCATCGGTGACCGAAAACCTGGTGCGGCGAGCGGTCACGGGCTGACAGCATCGGGCCATGTCGCTGTCCACTCCGACGCTCGTCACGACGCGGTTGCGGCTGCGTCCGTTCGCCGACACCGACGCGGATGATCTCTTCGCGTTGCAGAGCGACGCCCACGTTCTGCGCTACTGGGACTCACCGCCGTGGACCGACCGTGCCCGCGCCGGGAAGTTCATCGCCAGGTCTCAGGAGATGGCGCAGGAGGGGGACGGCGTCCGGCTGGTCATCGAACGGAACTCCGTGTTTCTCGGCTGGTGCACCTTCAACTCGTGGAACCCGGAGTTCCGCAGCGCCTCGCTCGGCTACTGCCTCGGCGAGGCAGCCTGGGGTCAGGGGTATGCGACCGAGGCGGCTGGTGCCTTGCTGGCCTGGGCCTTCGACACTCTCGACCTCAACCGGGTCCAGGCGGAGGCCGACACCCGCAACGCCGCCTCGGCCCGGGTGCTGGAGAAGCTCGGGTTCGAGCTCGAGGGGACGCTGAGAGAGGACTGCGTCGTGAACGGCGACGTCTCGGACTCGTGGGTCTTCGGGCTGCTCCGGCGGGAGTGGCTCGCCCGGCAACGGGGTACCGCAGGGACATGAGCCACGGGCCGAAGCCCCTGCGACACGCCGCATGTCGGTGTGTCCCAGGGGCCGTCAGGTGCGTTCGTGGCCCCCAGCAGGATCAGCCGAAGAGGTCACCCAACCAGGACTCCTTGTGGTGGCTGCGGCGCTTGTCGTAGCGGCGGTCGTCGTCGTCATAGTCGCGCCGCTCGTACTCCCGCTTCTCATAGCGTCGCTCGTCGCGCTTCTCCTGGCGCGGCTGCTGGTAGCCGCCGGGCTGCGGGGCGCCGACGGACCGTTCGATGATCTTGTCGATCTCGCCGCGGTCCAGCCACACACCACGGCACTGCGGGCAGTAGTCGATCTCGATGCCTTGGCGCTCGCTCATCACCAGGGTGGCACCGTCGATGGGGCACTGCATGGGGGTCTCCTCGTCGTCGGGGATCGGCGCCCATCAACCTAGCCGGTCGCCCCGCATCGCCGAGGCCCATCGCCGGCCGACGTCCGCTCAGCGCTCCTTGGAGCGCACCCGGATCCCGGTGAGGGGGACCGTGGTGGTGCCGGAGGGGTCGGTGAAGAAGTCGTTGCCCTCGCCGTCGACGACGATGAAGGCGGGGAAGTTCTCGACCTCGATCTTCCAGACCGCCTCCATGCCGAGCTCGGGGTACTCCAGCACCTCGACGGACTTGATGCAGTCCTGAGCGAGCCGCGCGGCGGGGCCGCCGATGGAGCCGAGGTAGAAGCCGCCGTAGGTCCCGCAGGCCTCGGCCACGACCTTGGAGCGGTTGCCCTTGGCGAGCATGACCATCGAGCCGCCGGCTGCCTGGAACTGCTCGACGTAGGAGTCCATCCGGCCCGCGGTGGTGGGGCCGAAGGAGCCGCTCGCCATGCCCTCGGGCGTCTTGGCCGGCCCGGCGTAGTAGACCGGGTGGTCCTTGAGGTACTGCGGCATCTCCTCGCCGGCGTCGAGGCGCTCCTTGATCTTGGCGTGCGCGATGTCGCGGGCCACGACCATCGGACCGGACAGGGAGAGCCGGGTCTTGATCGGGTGCTGCGACAGCGTCTCCAGGATCTGCGCCATCGGCTGGTTCAGGTCGATGTCGACGACCTCGCCGGCCGAGATCTCCTCGGCCATGCCGGCGTCGGGCATGTACTGCGCCGGGTCGGTCTCGAGCTGCTCGAGGAACACTCCGTCGCGGGTGATCTTGCCCAGTGCCTGACGGTCCGCGGAGCAGGAGACCGCGATCGCCACCGGGCAGCTCGCGCCGTGGCGGGGCAGGCGGACGACGCGTACGTCATGGCAGAAGTACTTGCCGCCGAACTGGGCGCCGATCCCGAAGGACTGGGTCAGCTCGAAGACCTTCTCCTCCAGGTCGGTGTCGCGGAAGCCGTGGGCCGACATCGACCCCTCGGTGGGGAGGTTGTCGAGATAGTGAGCCGAGGCGTACTTGGCGGTCTTCAGCGCGAACTCCGCGGACGTCCCGCCGATGACGACGGCGAGGTGGTACGGCGGGCAGGCGGCCGTGCCGAGCGAACGGATCTTCTCGTCGAGGAAGGTGAGGATCCGGTCGGGGTGCAAGATCGCCTTGGTCTCCTGGAACAGGAACGACTTGTTGGCCGAGCCGCCGCCCTTGGCCATGAAGAGGAACTTGTACTCCGGGCCGTTCTCGCCCTCGGTGGTCGAGTAGATCTCGACCTGCGCGGGGAGGTTGGAGCCGGTGTTCTTCTCCTCGTAGGTGGTCAGCGGCGCCAGCTGCGAGTAGCGCAGGTTGAGCTTGGTGTAGGCGTCGAAGACACCGCGGCTGACGGTCTCGGCGTCATCGGAGCCGGTCAGCACACCCTCGGACTTCTTGCCCATCACGATCGCGGTGCCGGTGTCCTGGCACATCGGCAGGATCCCGCCGGCGGAGATGTTGACGTTCTTGAGCAGGTCGAGCGCGACGAAGCGGTCGTTGCCGGAGGCCTCGGGGTCGTCGATGATCTTGCGCAGCTGCTTCAGGTGGGCCGGGCGGAGGTACTGGTTGATGTCCTTCATCGCCTCGGCGCTCAGCTGCCGGATCGCCTCGGGGTCGACCTTGAGGAACTTGCGCCCGTCGACCTCGATCTCTTCCACCCCCTCGGTGGTGATCAGCCGGTAAGGAGTGTCGTCCTTGCCGGTCGGGAGGAGGTCGGAGTACCGGAACTCAACGTCAGCCACGGAACGGAATCGTACGCCGCCATGGCCCCGGTCCCGGCTTCGGCTCCGACGCCGAGACCGGGGGCCACCGCATCCTCAGGAGTGGTCGTGGACGACCACGCCGCGGATGTTGGCGCCGTTGAGCAGGTCGTCGTAGCCCTCGTTGACCTGCTCGAGCGTGTAGGTGCGGGTGATCAGCTCGTCGAGCTTGATGTCACCCTTCTGGTAGAGCCCGAGGATCCGCGGGATGTCGTACGTCGGGTTGCAGTCGCCGAACAGGCTGCCCTTGATCGTCTTGCGGAACAGCGTGGTCACCGCGCCGGAGAGCTGGATCGTCGGCTCGGTGAGCTTGTTGAGACCGGTGAGGACCAGGATCCCGCCCTTGCCGATCACGTCGAAGCCGTCGGTGACGTTCTCGGTGGTGACCAGGCCCTGGGTGAGGATGGCGGAGTCGGCGAGCTGGCCTCGGGTCAGGTTGGTGACCTCGGCCAGCGCGGAGGCGGCGTCGGCGAAGGCGTGGGTGGCGCCGAGCTGGAGCGCGGCCTCGCGCTTGTTCTCCAGCGGGTCGACGGCGACGACGTACTTCGCGCCCGCGAGCCGCGCGCCCTGGACGGCGTTGATGCCGATGCCGCCGATGCCGTAGACCACGACGGTGTCGCCTGCCTTGACCGCCGCGGTGTTCACCGCGGACCCGAAGCCGGTGGGTACGCCGCAGCCGACCAGCACGGCCGACTCGAGCGAGAGGTCGTCGTCGACCTTGACCACCGAGTTCTGGTGGATGACTCCGTACTGGCTGAAGGTGCCGAGCATGCACATCGCGCCGTACTGGCCGGCGGGCCCGGAGATCGGGAACCGCTCGCCGGGCAGGTAGCCCTCGAGGATGGTCGCGCCCATGTCGCAGATCGACTGCTGGCCGTTGGAGCAGTAGCGGCAGGTGCCGCAGTTGGGGATGAAGGAGCACACCACGCGGTCGCCGGCCTTGACGCGGGTGACGCCGGGGCCGACCTCCTCGATGACGCCGGCGCCCTCGTGGCCGAGGACCATCGGCAGCCGGGCCTCGAGGTCGCCGTGGGCGATGTGTACGTCGGAGTGGCACAGGCCCGCATGCGTGTAGCGGATCAGCACCTCGCCCGCCTGGGGCTTGTCGAGGTCGAGCTCCTCGATCACGATCGGTTTGCCGGGTTCGTAGACGACGGCTGCCTTGGTCTTCATGCTGACTCCTAGCGTGTTCCGGAATGGAGCGGGGGATCGTTGCCACAGTCCCAGCGCCGTCGGCCATCGGGTGTTCAGAACCTGAACAGTTCGCTTCCGGTCGACAGAACCGCCGGTTAATGTGACGTAAGCCACATTCGATGGGGGGATGCTGTGCCGACCTCGACGTCATCGCCTGGACCGTCAGCGCCCGAGCGCATCGCCGCGTCCTGGCACCGCTCACGGCTCGCCGGGGTCGACCCGGTGCGAGCCCACGGATCGCTCTCTCCGGTCGACATCGACCCGCGCGGATCCCTCTACGAGGCGGCCGGACCGGTCCTGAACGAGCTCGCCGAGAACCTCGACGGCACGACGTACGCCACGGTGCTGGTCGATCGGGACTGCCGGATCGTGCATCGCTGGTGCGGCCGGGTGCAGGTGGCGAGGGCGTTCGACGGCCTCGGGGTCGACCTGGGCGCCAGCCTGCTCGAGGAGCGACTGGGCACCAACGCGCCCGGCACAGCGCTCGAGACCAGGCTCCCCGTGCAGGTGCACGGCCCGGAGCACTTCGCCGAGATGCTGCGCGAGTTCAGCTGCTTCGCGATGCCGATCCGGCACCCGGTGACCCACCGGATCGAGGGCGTCCTCGACATCACCTCCCTCGCCAGCGACGCCAACCCGCTCCTGCGGCCGGTGGTGCAGCGCGCGGTGACCGACATCCAGCGACGCCTCCAGGACGGCAGCCGCACCACCGACAAGCAGCTGCTGCTGGCCTTCCACGAGGCCGTGGTGTCGTGCCGCGGCGCGCTCGTCGCGGTCGGCGAGAACCTGACCGTGTCCAACCAGACGGCTCAGGACACCCTGACCGGCGCGGACATCGCCGTGCTGCGGATCCTGCTCCAGGACGTACATCTTCCGGGGGCGACGGTCATGGACATGAACCTGGAGTCGGGGGAGGCGGTCCATGTGCGCGCCGACGTGCTCGACACCCGCCGTCTGGCCGCGCTGGTGCGCATCGAGCCCCGCGAGCCACGCCGCGGGCTCTCGGTCAGCGCGCTCACCGAGACCGCCCGGGAGCCGGGGACGATCCTGGTGGCCGGCCCGCCGGGGTCGGGGCGTACGTCGCTGGCCAGGGAGCTCGCGCCGTCGTCGCCGATCACGCTGCTGACCGGCGCCACGACGGTCCTGGAGGGCGACGGCAACTGGGCCAAGCAGTTCCGGCGCCGGATGGCGGCCGGAGTGGGCACCGTCATCATCGACGGTCTCGAGCTGCTCTCCGACGCGCTGCTCGGAGTCGTCGCCGATGCGCTGGAGAGCCCCACCCGTGCCCACGTGGTGATGGTCTCGGCGCCGTTGACCGAGCTGTCCGAGCACACCGCGGCGGTGGCCGCGCTGGCCTCTCGCGTCGAGGAGAAGCTGCCGCTGGCCGCGCGGCGCGACGAGATCCCGGGGCTGGCCCGCGAGCTGCTCTCCGGGATCAACCCGGACGCCTTCCTGACTCCCGGCGTCGAGCGGATCCTGGTCGAGCACCGCTGGCCGGGCAACGTACGCGAGCTGCGGGCGGTGCTCGCCCATGCCGCCGCCCGGCGCCGGTTCGGCGCGATCGTCCCCGCCGACCTGCCGCCGAAGCTCGGTTCCGTGCTCGGCTCCGTGCCGGGGCCGCGGGCCGCCGTGCGGCCGCTCGACCAGGCCGAGCGCGACGTCATCCTGCACGAGCTGATCAAGCACGACGGCAACAAGGCCGCGGTCGCCCGCGAGCTCGGGATCTCGCGCACGACGCTGTACGCCAGGATGCGGGCCCTGCGGATCTCGACCTACTAGGGGTATCCCGCTGTGCGGGCCCTGGGCTGCGCGCCGTCGGGGGTGCGCGCTATGGTCGGAGACGTCCACACGGGAGTCCGCGGCAGCGGGCTGAGAGGGAGCTGGGGCCGCTCCGACCGTTACACCTGATCCGGATCATGCCGGCGAAGGAAGTGATTGGTTGTGCTTCTCCCACGTATTTTCGCCCTGGTCTCATCGAGCGACGACCTGGCTCTGCTGCCCGCCTTCGCCGAGGCCGGCGTCGCCGGTTTCCAGGTCCGCGACAAGTCCGCGACCACCCGTGAGCTGCTCGCGCTGACGGCCTCCGTGATCGAGCGGGTCGGGACGTACGAGGCCTGTGTGATCGTCGACGACCGGCTCGACGTGGCGCTCGCGGCCGGTGCGCACGGCGTCCACCTCGGGGCCTCCGACCTTCCGCCGGCCGAGGCCCGGCGGATCGCCGACGCGGTCGCTCCGGGGCTGGTCATCGGCGCGACCTGCCGGGACCGTGCCGCGGTCGAGGCGGCCGCCGCCGCGGGGGCGGACTACGCCGGCTTCGGGCCGGTCTTCGCCACCACCTCCAAGGCCGGGCTTCCCGGCCCGCTGGGCGTCGACGCGGTCAGGGCCGCCGCCGGCGTGCTGCCGCTGATCGCGATCGGCGGGATCTCGACGACGTCGGCCGGGGCCGTACGCGCAGCCGGCGCCCACGGGGTCGCCGTGATCGGCGGGCTCTGGCGACAACCCGACCCACGCCAAGCCGCGAAGGAGCTCGTGGAAGCCGTCGGCTGATGCGGGTGCGGATCCTCGGTGCCGGGATCGTCGGCCTGTCAGCGGCCGACGAGCTGATCCGCCGGGGGCACGACGTCACGGTGGTCGATCCGGCGCCGGGCTCGGGCGCGTCCTACGCCGCGGCCGGCATGCTCAGCCCGGCCGGTGAGGCCTGGTACGGCGAGGAGTCGCTGACCCGACTATGCCTGTCGTCGCTGGCCCTCTGGCCCGGGTTCGCCGAGCGGCTCGGGGTGCCGGTGCACACCCTCGGGACGCTGCTGGTCGGCGTCGACGCCGGGGACGTCCAGCAGGTCGAGCGGCAGCTAGCGGTGCTCGATCTCGCCGGGGTCTCCTACGAGAGACTTCTACGGCGCGAACTGCTCGCCCGCGAACCCGGCCTCGGCCGGGTCGCCGGTGGGGCTTTCCTCGCCGAGGACCACTCGGTCGACCCGCGTGCGGTCGTCGCGGCGCTGCTCGATCGGGTTGGCGACCGTGTTGGTCTCGACACGCCTCCGCCGAGCGGCTCCGGCGGCTCGACCAGCGGGAACCCGCCGTTGGTTGAGCCCGGTGAGCGCCAGCGAGCCGGTGTCGAAACCAACACAGTCGCTGACGTGACCGTCATCGCCACCGGTGCCCATCTGCCCGCCCCGTACTCCTCCCTCATCCGCCGCGTGCGCGGAGACGTGGTGCGCGTGCGGACGCAGGAGCCGGTGGAGCGGACGGTGCGGGCCTGGGCGCACGGCGAGCAGATCTACGTGGTGCCGCGGATCGACAGTGACGAGGTGGTCATCGGGGCGACCACGGAGGAGCGTGACGGTCCGCTGCTGCCGACCGTCGAGGGCGTGTGGCGGCTGCTCGACTCCGCCCGCCGGGTGGTGCCGGCGCTCGACCGGGCGAGCGTGGTGGAGGCGACCTCGCGGGACCGCCCGGGAACCGCCGACAACCTCCCGCTGGTCGGCCCGACCCACGAGCCGGGCGTCGTGCTCGCCGCGGGTGCCTACCGCAACGGGGTCCTGCTGGCGCCGCTCATCGCGCAGCTGGTGGCCGATCACATCGATACAGGGTCAGTGGAACCCGCGGTCGATCCGCGTCGGTTCCGGATGAAGGAGGACGGATGAGGATCACCGTGAACAGCGAGCCGGTGGAGGTCAGCGGCACCGTCGCCGACCTGCTCGAGGCCAGGACCGGCGACCGGCGGCCGAGCGGCATCGCCGTCGCCGTGGACGAAGAGATCGTGCCGCGTGACGAGTGGGCGCGATGGCCGCTCCAGGACGGTCATGTCGTCGAGATCGTGACGGCGGTGCAGGGCGGATGAGCACCCCACCGATGACCAGCCTGAAGATCGCCGGGCGCGAGCTTTCCTCACGCCTCTTCCTCGGCACCGGCGGCCTGCCCAACCTGGCCCTGCTCCCCGACGTCATCGACGCGGCCGAGCCCGGTCTGGTGACGGTATCGATGCGGCGTACGTCCTCGACGGCCTCCGGCGGGCTGCTCGAGACGCTGCGCGCGGCGAAGGTGCCGATCCTGCCCAACACCGCGGGCTGTCTCTCGGCACGCGAGGCGGTGCTGACCGCCGAGCTCGCCCGCGAGGCGCTGGAGACCGACTGGGTCAAGCTGGAGGTGATCGGCGACGAGACCTCGCTGATGCCCGACGCCGTCGAGCTCGTCGAGGCCGCCGAGCTGCTCGTGCGCAAGGGGTTCACGGTCCTTCCGTACGCCACCGACGACCCCGTCCTCGCCCGCCGGCTCGAGGACGCCGGCTGCGCGGCCGTGATGCCGCTCGGCTCGCCGATCGGGTCGGGGCTGGGGCTGCTGAACCCCTATGCCATCGAGGCGGTCGTGGCCGCGGTGTCCGTGCCGGTCGTGCTCGACGCCGGTGTCGGGACGGCCTCGGACGCGGCCCTGGCGATGGAGCTCGGCTGCTCCGCGGTCCTCGCCGCCACCGCGGTGACCCGTGCCGACGACCCGGTCGGGATGGCTCGCGCGCTGCGGCTGGCGGTCGAGGCCGGCCGGGCCGCTCGCGGTGCCGGACGGATCCCGCGGCAGGCGGTCGCCAGGGCCTCCTCGCCGATGGAGGGCCGGATCGCATGAACGCGCTGCCGCGACTGCTCGTCCTCACCGACCGCTCCCGGCTCCGCCTCGGCCGCGGCCTGCTCCCGACCCTGGCCGAGTGCGCGGAGGCCGGCCTGACCCACGTCGTGCTCCGCGAGCTCGACGAGTCGCCGGAGCAGCGCGCAGATCTGGCCGAAGCGCTCGCCGCGCTCGGGCTCGACGTGATCGCCGCCCACACCCCTCTCCCGGCAGCGGTTGGCCTTCAGCTGCCGTCCGCGGGGAGATGTAACACGTCGTTCGAAGGACTACACCTCGGCCGCAGCTGTCACAGCCCCGCCGAGGTCGCCCAGGCGGCCGAGGACGGGTTCGGCTACGCGATGCTCAGTCCCTACTCACTGACCGAGTCCAAGCCCGGTTACGGGCCGCCGCTCGGGCCGGAGCCGTTCCGGGACCTGCCGCTCCCGACGTACGCCCTGGGCGGGATCACCCCGGGAAACGCCGCCGAGGCGGTCGCCGCCGGTGCCCACGGTGTCGCCGTGATGGGCGCGGTGATGCGTGCCGAGGAGCCAGGACAGGTCGTGCGCGACCTCCTCGCCGCTCTCGCCACGACGGCGGTGACCTCATGAACCCGCCTGTCGCGCTCACCGTGGCGGGCACCGACTCCGGCGGAGCGGCGGGCACGGCGGCCGATCTGGCCACCTTCGCCGCGCTCGGGGTCCACGGAGCCTGCGTGATCACCGCCGTCACCGCCCAGGACACGACCGGGGTCAGCGACATCCACGCCATCCCGGTGGCCACCGTCGAGGCCCAGCTCCACGCCGTCTTCGCCGACCTCCCCGTCGCGGCGGTCAAGACCGGCATGCTCGGCAGCGCCGAGGCGGTCGAGCTCGTCGCCCGCCTCTGCGCCGGCCGGCCGCTCGTCGTCGACCCCGTCCTGGTCGCCACCTCCGGCGCGGTGCTCGGCGGGGAGGACGTACGCCGCGCCTACCTCGACCACCTCCTCCCCGTCGCCACCGTCCTCACCCCCAACCTCGACGAGGCCCGGGCCCTGGCCGGCCACGACGGGTCGCCCGAGGAGCTGGCCGAGGAGCTGGCCGGGATGAAGCCGGCGGTGATCGTCACCGGCGGTGACCCGGAGGCAACCGGGGCGTGCACCGACTGGCTCGCCGAGCCGGGGAGACCGCCGATCCCGCTCACCCATCCCGCCGTCCCGACGAAGAACGACCACGGCACCGGCTGCACCTACAGCTCGGCCCTGGCCGCCCACCTCGCCCACGGCGCCCCGCTGCGCGAAGCGGCGGAGCAGGCCGCTGCGTACGTCACCCGACAGCTCACCCGAAGCCAGCACTGGACCCTCGGCCGTGGCCGGGGACCGATCGCTCACACCAAGGAGACCGCATGACCGTCCACCCCGCCCACACCCGCCTCGAGCTCGGTGACCTGAAGGTCCCGGTGACTCGCGTACAGCTCACCAACGGCGAGACCTTCGACCGCTACTGCACCGAGGGCCCCGGATCCGAGCCGGAGCAGGGTCTCCCGCCGCGCCGCGACGAGTGGATCGAGGAGCGCCAGGACACCGAGACCTACCAGGGCCGACGGACCGAGCTGGTCGACAACGGCAAGGCAGCCGTACGCCGTGGAGAGGCCCGCCAGGAGTGGCAGGGCGAGCGCCGAGCCCCGCGCAAGGGCACCAATGTCACCCAGATGCACTACGCGAGAAAGGGCATCATCACCCAGGAGATGGCCTACGTCGCCGTCCGCGAGAGCTGCGACCCCGAGCTGGTCCGCGAGGAGGTCGCGGCGGGCCGGGCGATCATCCCGAACAACGTCAACCACCCCGAGTCCGAGCCGATGATCATCGGCAAGCGCTTCCTGGTGAAGATCAACGCCAACATCGGCAACTCCGCGGTCACCAGCAGCATCGCGGAGGAGGTCGACAAGCTCACCCACGCGATCACCTGGGGCGCCGACACGGTGATGGACCTGAGCACCGGCGACGACATCCACACCACCCGCGAGTGGATCCTGCGCAACAGCCCGGTCCCGATCGGCACCGTCCCGATCTACCAGGCCCTGGAGAAGGTCAACGGCGAGGCCGACAAGCTGACCTGGGAGGTGTTCCGCGACACCGTCATCGAGCAGGCCGAGCAGGGCGTCGACTACATGACGATCCACGCCGGAGTCCTGCTGAGGTACGTCCCGCTCACCGCCAACCGCGTCACCGGCATCGTGTCCCGCGGCGGCTCGATCATGGCCGGCTGGTGCCTCGCGCACCACCAGGAGAGCTTCCTCTACACCCACTTCGACGAGCTGTGCGAGATCTTCAAGCAGTACGACGTCGCCTTCTCCCTCGGTGACGGCCTCCGCCCGGGCTCCACCGCCGACGCCAACGACGAGGCCCAGCTCTCCGAGCTCCGGACGCTCGCCGAGCTGACCGAGCGGGCCTGGGAGCACGACGTACAGGTCATGGTCGAGGGCCCCGGCCACGTCCCGCTCAACCTGGTGAAGGAGAACGTGGACCTCCAGCAGGAGTGGTGCCATGGCGCGCCGTTCTACACGCTGGGCCCGCTCGCCACCGACATCGCGCCCGGCTACGACCACATCACCAGCGCCATCGGTGCGGCCACGATCGCGATGCACGGCACCGCGATGCTCTGCTACGTCACGCCCAAGGAGCACCTCGGCCTGCCGGACCGGGACGACGTGAAGACCGGCGTGATCACCTACAAGCTGGCCGCCCATGCCGCGGACATCGCCAAGGGCCACCCCGGCGCCCGCGACCACGACGACGCGCTCTCCAAGGCCCGCTTCGAGTTCCGCTGGCGCGACCAGTTCGCCCTCTCGCTGGACCCGGTCACCGCGGAGAGCTTCCACGACGAGACCCTGCCGGCCGAGAACGCCAAGACCGCTCACTTCTGCTCCATGTGCGGCCCGAAGTTCTGCTCGATGAAGATCAGCCAGGACGTACGCGACCGCTTCGGCGGTGAGAACGGCGCCTCGCCCGAGGAGATCGAGGCGGGCATGCTGGAGAAGTCGAAGGAGTTCGCGGCAGCGGGGAGCCGGGTGTATCTCCCGCTCGCCGACTGACCTGTCGGCTACGAGTCCGACCGCAGGCTCTCATAGATCCTCGCGAGTCCTTCCGAGCCGTGCCCTGCAGCGATCTGTCCGCTGATCAGTGCCTGGACGGCAGCGATGGGGGAGGGGGCGACCCCCTCCTCCTCGCTGGCGCGGACGATGTGCGAGAGGTCGGAGAACTCCAGGCTCTGCTGGCCCGCGACGGTGTAGTCGCCGCCGTCGATGACCTTCGCGTAGCCGGCGAGCTCCTCGGCCATGGCGGCGAGGAACGGCGCCTGCCGGGCGGCGAAGTCCGACGCGCTCATCCCCATGGTGGCCGCCATCGCGGCACCGTGGAAGAAGCCCGTGAACATCTGGTACATCCCCGACAGCATGGCCAGGTCCACCAGCGACGCCAGCCCCGCGTCCTCGCCGTGGAACTCGCTCGTGGCCCAGACCTCGAGCGTCGGCAGGAGAGCGTCGTACGCGGCGCGCGAGCCGCTGTAGAAGATCTGACCCGAGCGGGACCCGATCATGGCGGGCACGGCCATGATGGCGCCGTCGAGGTGGTCGATGCCGTGCTCGGCCGCCCAGGAGGCGAGGGCACGGGACTCGTTCGGCGTCGTGGTCGTGACGTTGACCAGGGTGCGGCCGCGCAGCTCGCCGACGGCCAGGTGAAGGGTCTTCTGGACGGAGGAGTGATCGAGCAGGCAGGCGATGACCACCGGGCTGGCCAGCACGGCCTCGGCGACCGTGTCCGCGGCACCGGCGCCGCGACCCACCAGCTCCGAGGCACGGCCGGGGGTGCGGTTCCAGACGGTCACGGAGCGGCCGGCGTCGAGCAGTGCGGCCGCCAGAGCGCTACCCATCGCGCCGAGGCCGAGCACGGTGACGTCGGTCGCGCGGGTGGGGTTTCGATTCGATTCAGGCACGACGTCCATGCTGGCGGACCTCGCCGGACTGGGGGAGTACGCACTATTTACTGGGGTACGCACCCGTCGGTAAGTGTCCTCGGAGTAAAGAATCAGGGTTGAACCCGAGAGACGGATGCGGCGCGCGCCGATAGCATCAACGATCATGGGACTCCCTGAACCACACCCCGGCCAGCCCCGCCGCGCCGACCTCCGGGTCAGCGACGCCGACCGCCACGCGGTGGCCGACATCCTGCGCGAGGCCGCGGGCGAGGGCCGGCTGGACATCGACGAGCTCGAGGAGCGGCTCGAGGAGACCTTCAAGGCCAAGACGTACGCCGACCTGGAGCCGATCACGCAGGATCTGCCGGTCGCGGGGCGGGCACCGGTGATGCCTGCGGCGCCGGCCGCCGGAGCGGTTCCCGTCGTCTACGGCGAGGGCGATGCGAACGACAGTGCCAGCGCGTTCCTGAGCAACGTCGAGCGCAAGGGTGTGTGGGTGGTTCCCCAGCACTTCTCGGTCAACGCGGTGCTGGGCGACGCCAACATCGACCTGCGCGAGGCGCACTACTCCGCCCGTGAGGTGGTCATCAGCGCCACCTCGGTCCTGGGCAGCGTCAAGGTCACCGTGCCACCGAACGTGCACGTGATCGTGGAGGGCAACGGAGTCCTGGGTGACTTCAAGGAGCCGTCGGAGAAGGTGCCCGAAGCGCTCACCGCGGACTCGCCGGTCGTGCGGGTACGCGGTATCGCGGTGCTCGGCGACGTGACCGTCAAGCGCCGGGGTCCGCGTCCGCCGAAGCGCACGCTGAAGCAGCATCTCGGCCTGGAGTGACGGCCATCGGGGGATTGTCGAAGCGCTTCTCGCAAGCCCCCACTAGCATTCGCCCCATGGGAACGACCCCCGAGCCATACCGCGGCCAGAATCCTGATCCGAACCTCCGGATCAGCGATGCCGACCGCCACAAGGTGGCCGACATCCTGCGCGAGGCCGCGGGCGAGGGACGCCTGGAGATCGACGAGCTCGACGACCGTCTCGAGGCGACCTTCAAGGCCAAGACGTACGCCGACCTGATCCCGATCACCGTCGACCTGCCCGCGGCGGGGACCCCGTCGCTTCCGGTGCCGGTGACCAAGCCCGCCACCGGGAACAGCCCTGCGGTCTACGCACAGACCCCGATCGAGAGCCAGCTCTACGTCGCGATCATGAGCGGCGTCGACCGGCGCGGGGTCTGGACGGTGCCGGCGACCGGCAACGTGATCGCCCTGATGGGCGGAGCCGAGCTCGACATGCGTCAGGCACAGTTCTCCGCGCAGGAGACCGTGATCTACGCCAACGCGATCATGGGCGGGGTCAACATCACCGTCGGCCCCGACGTCCAGGTCGTGATGCAGGGAGTCGGGATCATGGGCGGCTACGTCGGTCCGCGCGGGATCGAGCCGACCGGCGGTCCGGTGCTGCGGGTGAAGGGCCTGGCCCTGATGGGTGGCGTCACCGTCATCCGCAAGCCGCTGAAGGAAGCGAAGGGCTCCCGGCGGCTGAAGATGCCGCCGCCGCACGAGCTGCACTGAGCAACACCACGGGGCCGCACGCCCCTCCGGGTCCGCTCTGCGGACCCATTTCGTCGTGCCCGGGAATGAGGCACTAACCTCGTCTGAACCAGATATAGTGCAGTTAAATAATAGACAAAGGAGTCTCGGGATGAATCCGAAGTGGAGCGCACTGCTGGGCGCCGGACTCCTCGCGGTCGTTGCCCTCGTCGCCGGGCTCCTGGTCGTCGGGCCGAAGACCGTCGCCGGCGCCGCCGACCCGTCGGCCGTGCCGGTCGAGGAACCTGCGGCGGAGCTGGCCGCGACGACCGACGAGCGCCCCAACATGGTCCTGATCCTGATGGACGACTTCTCCCTGGAGCTGCTCCGCACGATGCCGGAGGCGACCAGGATGGCGGCCGAGGGCGCGACGTACCAGAACTCCTTCGTCATCGACTCGCTGTGCTGCCCCTCGCGCGCGGCGCTGCTGACCGGGCAGACCCCGCACCACACCAAGGTCCTCACCAACACCCAGAACGACCCCGAGCACCCGGTCGGCGGATGGTCGGCGTTCCAGCGCTACGGCAACCTCGAGAAGCAGTTCAGCATCGGGCTCCAGGAGGCCGGCTACACGACCGGGTTCGTGGGGAAGTACATCAACGCCTACGAGGCCACCATCGGCCCCGACGGCAAGCGGACCCCGCCGCCGACGGTGCCCGGCTGGGACACCTTCAACGCGCTGCTCGGCGGCGCCTACGGCGGCTGGGGCTACCAGAGCACCTACCTCGACAGCGCCGGTGAGGTGCAGCTGCACAACCATCCGCGGCCCGCGCAGAGTGCCTCCGTGCAGGAGAAGGACGCCGCGTACGCCACGAACGTCACCCGGGACTACGCCCTGGACTTCATCAACGCGCACCGTGAGGACGAGGAGCCCTACTTCCTCGAGATCGCCGCCTACGGCCCCCACTCGCGTCTCGGCCACCACTACCCGGGCCTGGACACCTGGTTCCCGGCCGCGTTCGCCGACCAGGCGCCGGCCGGCGACCCCGCGGGCGGCAACTGCGGCCGGGTCGCGTGCGCCGACCTGACCCTGAAGGACCTGGTCGGCTACGGCGACGACCGCTCGGACAACGCGCCGACCTACCTCGGCCGCGGCGGACGTACGTCGCAGGCGCCGGCCTGGCGCACCAACAAGGTCTCGCTGAGCGACGAGACGGCGCTGAGCCAGTACCGCGACCGCGCCCGGATGGTGCAGTCGATCGACCGGATGATCACCCAGGTGCGTGAGGCCGCCGGCGAGGACACCTACATCATGCTGACCTCCGACAACGGCTTCCACCTCGGCCAGCACCAGCTCAACGGCGGCAAGGGCGCGCCGTACGACTCCGACACCCGTGTCCCGATGGTCGTCGTCGGGCCCGACGTGGTGCCCGGCAAGCGCGGCCAGTTCGTCAACAACATCGACCTCGCGCCGACGTTCCTGGACATCGCCGGCGCCCCGACCCCGGCCTACGTCTCCGGCAGTTCCTTCGCCGACACCCTGAGCCGGCCGCGGCTGCCGGGTGGGCGGTACGCCTTCTTCGAGCACACCTACGCCAAGTCGCACCCCGGCGAGGTCGACCTCGACAAGGGCTCGGGCGGCACCATCGACATCATCCCGTCCTACATCGCGGTGCGCGGCTCGCAGGGGCTGCTGGTCCGGTTCGACCTGGACAAGTCCTGGAAGGGCACCGACTACGCCTACGAGCTCTACCGCTACGACCGGCCGTGGGAGGACCGCAACGTCTTCGCCGAGGACCACGCGAAGCCGTACGCCCGTGACCTGATGCGCCGGCTCAACTCCTACGACGGTTGCGCACCAGCTGTGTGCCGGGCTTTGACCCGCTGATAACCGATCTGGGCTATGGTGTCTCCGCCGAGGAAATGTGTCCTCGGTCACTTCACAACGGATCGTCCGGCACGTACCTGCCGGTGAAGGAGACAACGGAATCATGGCAACAGTCAGTTTTGAGAAGGCGCAGCGTTGGTACGCGGGCGCCAACGAGCCCGCGGTCAAGGGCATCGACCTCGAGATCAAGGACGGCGAGTTCATGGTGCTCGTCGGCCCGTCCGGATGCGGTAAGACCACCACCCTGCGCATGCTCGCCGGGCTGGAGGAGGTCAACTCGGGTGCCATCAGGATCGGCGACCGCGAGGTCACCAACGTGGCGCCCAAGGACCGCGACATCGCGATGGTCTTCCAGAACTACGCGCTCTACCCGCACATGAGCGTCGCCGAGAACATGGCGTTCTCGCTGAAGATGGCCAAGGTCCCGAAGGCCGAGCGTGACAAGCTCGTCGCCGAGGCCGCCAAGACCCTGGGCCTGACCGACTACCTCGACCGCAAGCCGAAGGCGCTCTCCGGTGGTCAGCGCCAGCGCGTCGCCATGGGCCGCGCGATCGTCCGCCAGCCGCAGGTCTTCTGCATGGACGAGCCGCTCTCCAACCTCGACGCCAAGATGCGCGTGCAGACCCGCACCGACATCGCCAAGCTCCAGGCCGACCTTGGCATCACCACCGTCTACGTCACCCACGACCAGGTCGAGGCCATGACGATGGGCGACCGCGTCGCGGTGATGAGCAACGGTGAGCTGCAGCAGGTCGACACCCCGCTCAACCTCTACCGCAAGCCGGTCAACCTCTTCGTCGCCGGCTTCATCGGCTCGCCGCAGATGAACCTGATCAAGGCCACCTCGGCCGACGGCGGCGCCAAGATCGGGGAGTACGTCGTCCCCGTCGGCGCCTCCGACCTGCCCCGCGAGATCACCATCGGCGTGCGCCCGGAGAGCTTCCGGGTCATCGGCGAGGGCCAGGGCGGGCTGCCGGTCCAGGTCACCGTCGTCGAGGAGCTCGGCTCCGACTCCTACGTCTACGGCACCAGCGACGTCGAGGGTGTTCCGTCGACCCTGATCGTCCGGGTCTCGTCCAAGGACCACGTCAGCAAGGGCGACACGATCTACGTCACCACCGACCCCGAGGACGTCCACGTCTTCGACACCGAGTCGGGTCTGCGCGTCAACTGAGCGCCGACCGACGCACTCAGTGCTGCTGGTTCATCCGAGCCAGCATCGCGTTGTAGGCATCGAGGGCCTCGTCGCTGTCGGGATCCACGGATCCCGGCGCGGCGGGGCCCTCAGCCCCATAGTTGGCAGTGCCCCGGGCGCTCTCCTCGGCGAGCCGGCTGCTGCGTACGCCGTCGAGGAAACGGCCGGTCATCTTTGCCCGCCGTTCGGCTGAGGTGACGACGGCGATGACCAGCCCGATGGCGAGCAGCATCATGCCGCCGTCGCCGCCGGCCCACATCAGGCCGCCGGCGGTCTGGATGTCGCGCACCGCGTCGGGCGCCCAGTCGGGCCGCGCGGCGGAGTAGACCGGGTAGAGGACACGCTCGGTCTGCAGCATCACGATCCCCACGATCGTGTCGGGCACCATGCCGACGACGAGGAGCGCGACCCGGCCCAGGTAGGGCAGGTCGGGGCGCACCTTCTCCTCGCCGATCGCGCCCGTGAGGAAGAGGAAGCCGGCGACGACGTAGAGCACCTGCTCGCCGACCATCAGCGGCTCGCTCTGCGCCATCGCGTCCATGAACCCGGACAGGTGGGTGCCGATGATGACCACCGAGTAGAGCAGGGTGCCGGTGATCGGGTGGATCAGGATGGTGACCGGGAGCGAGCGCATCGCCCGCTCGGCCCGCGGGCCGGTCTCGGCGATGACGGTGAGCGGGTGCCCGAGCACCAGGAGGGTCGGCACGATCATGATCAGCGTCAGGTGGAGCACCATGTGCATCCAGGCCAGCGCCATCGCGTAGCCGTTGATGGCCGAGGCGACCACGACGTACATCAGGCCGAGCCCGGTCAGGAACGACGCCACCCGCCAGCCCTTGACCGTCGAGGCCGGACCGGCGGCGTTGCGGAGCGTGAGATAGCCCGCGGCGAGGATGACCACGGCCAGGAGCCAGCCGGGCTGGAGACTCCAGGTGGTGAAGAACTCGGACCAACCGAGCGCGGGCAGGGAGCCGTGGTCGTGCATGGTGCTCACGGTATCCCCGGGGCGGGAGCGAGGGCGATTCTGCGGGGCCTATCCCGGGCGGCCGGCGGGTGCGATCAGCGGCACCAGGAAGAGCCGGGCGAGCGCGCGCAGCTGCGCCTCGTCGTCGATGTCGACGACCTCGCTCGGAGTGACCAGGAACGAGGTCGAGGTGCGGACCATCAGCTCGGCGACGAGGTCGACCTCGACCTCGGCGGGTACGTTGCCGGCCCGCTGCTCGCGACGCAGCTGGCCGGCGACGAAGTGCGCGACCGTGGCCACGGTGCGGCCGCCGTCGCCGAGGATCGAGTGCACCAGCGAGTCGGCCTCGACGGTGAGCAGGCCCCCGATCAGCGGGTTGCCGCGGATCGCCCGCATCGCGCTGGCGAAGCCGATCTCGACGCGCTCGGCGGCGTCGGCCGCATCGGCGATGTCGAGCACGAATTGGTCGAAGTAACGCCGGAACTCGCGGCGTACGACCTGCTCGACCAGCGCGTCCTTGTTGGCGAAGCGGCGGTAGACGGTGATCCGGGCGACCCCGGCGCGCTTCGCGACCTCCTCCATGGTGGTCCGCCTGATCCCGATCCGGCGGAACTGCTCCGCGGCGGCGTCGAGGAGCTTCGCGGTCACCGCCTCGTCCTCGATGGGCTCGGCGACGTCCGCGAGCGCCCTCGCGAGCAGCGAGCCCGACTCGCCCTCGGGGACCGTGGCACGCATCCGCTAAGCGGTGACGGTGTGGGTGGCGGCGGCTCGGTCGGCCGTGCGGCGGACGACCTTGATGAAGGCGGGCCACAGCTCTCGGGGCAGGTCGTGACCCATCCCCTTGAACAGGGTGATCTCCGCGCCGGGGACGGCCGCGGCGGTCGCCCGGCCGCCGGAGACGTGGACCATCTTGTCGGTCAGGCCGTGGATCACGCTGAACGGGACCTTGATCTGCCCGAGGTCCTCGGTGCGGTCGGGCTGGGTGAGCACGGCGAGCATCTGCCGCGCGACGGCCGGGCCGCTGACGCCGCGGTTCCAGGTGTCGATCGCCCGGCGGCGTACCTCGTCCTCGGGCTCCGGAAAGCCGGGGGAGCCGATCTGGATGCCGCCCTTGATCTGACGCTCGATGTAGCCCTCCAGGCCGGGCTTCTTGATGACCAGCGCGGGCAGCAGGGTCGGGTGCTGGAAGCCGACGCGGCGACGCCCGGTGGTGGACATCATCGAGCAGACCGAGCGCACCCGGTCGGGGTGGCGGATGGCGAGGGTCTGGGCGATCATCCCTCCCATCGACACACCCCACACGTGCGCGGAGTCGATGCCGAGATGGGTCAGCAGCGCGGCCGCGTCGTCGGCGAGGTCGTTCATCGCGTACGGCGACGGGGTCGGCAGGCCCACGAACGCGCGGGCCAGCCTCGCGAGCGTGATCCGCTCCTCGGACGGGTGCGGCGAGGAGTGGCCGATGTCGCGGTTGTCGTAGCGGACCACGTAGAACCCGGCCTCGGCCAGCTGCTCGCACAGCTCGGTGTTCCACCAGGTCATCGGGCCGCCGAGACCCATGATCAGCAGCAGCGGATCAGCGCTGGGGCTGCCGAACGTGTCGTACGCCAGCTCGACCCCTCCGGGGAGGAAGGCGGTGGACTCGGTCGGCTCGGCGGCGGTGGTCATACACAGACTTTACCGGGTGGTCATTGCAGGTCGACCGGTTCACCGACGACGAAGCCGTCCCAGTCGCGGATCTGGTCGTGGTCGATCTCGATCGCAGGCCCTTCGACGAACATGCCGACCCTTCCGGGACCTTTCGGATAGGTCTGGAAGAAAGCCGTCAGCTCGCCGTGCGAGAGCCGTAGTGCGTTCGAGGTGGTCAACGTGGGGTCGTACGAAGCGAGGTCATCGCTCAACGCAGCCAGGGGATCTTGTTGCTCGGTGATGAACCGCGCCTGGATGTCGTACTTATAGGACTTGAACCGGTCCGAGACGCCCGACCTGGCCACCCCGTCGTAACTTTGCGTCGCATCCTCCGGGGACGCGGCAAGGGTCGCCTCGGCGACGGAAGACAGATCGCGCGCCCAGCCGAGCACGTCGTCTCGCTGTCGTTCCAGCTTCGTGTAGGTCTCGTCGTTCACTGCGCCACATCCTCCGGCAACCAGGATCGTCAGTGCCGCCGCCATGGCGACCGATGCCCGGGCGGTCATCTGCCGTCCGTGTTCGGGCTGGTTGGCGTTCGGTCGGTCTCGGGGTCGACCGGGTCGCGGTACCACGGGTCGTGCACCTGTCCGGCGCGCACGACCTCGTCGTACTGGCCGTTGACGATGTGGGCCATGTTGGCGAGTGACTCCGTGTCATGGTCGTAGTACTTGACGTGGTCGTCGATGTTGGGGATCGACCCTCTGCTGGTGCTCTCGGCCTGGAAGCGTACGGCACCGAAGTCGTCCTCGGCCGGGTTGTGGCCGAGGCCGGCGCCGGCCATCTGGGCGACGGCGCCGCCGAGGGGGCCGGTGAGCACACCCGCACCGATGGCTGCGGGGCTGACCCATCCGGTCTGCCCCAACCGGCCGACGAGGTCCTCGCTGTTCGTACCGACGAAGACGTGTCCCGACCCGATGCCCAGGTCGTCGGCAGAGTCGGCATCGTCGCCCGCGCCAGGACTGCCCAGCAGGACGACGTCGTCGGCACCGGGGTGATGGTCGGTCATCGCGTGGGCGACGGTGGTGGACCCGTAGCTGTGGCCGATGGCGGTGAGGTGGAAGTCGTCGGAGCGCATGGCGTTGAGCCCGTCGAGGGTGTCGGCGAGACGTTCGCCGCCAGCGGTGGCCATGCCTTCGGCGGCGACCCCGACCGAGTCGGCACCGCTGGGAGCGTCATAGCCGATCCAGAACATCGTGGCAGTGCTGGTTCCGCCTTCGAACGCCGCCGCCTGCTGGAGGTTGATGGCGTTCTGGGCGTTGTCGCCGGCGGCCTCCATGTCGGTGGTGAGGCCGGGGACGTTCACCGAGACGTTGTCGGCCGTGTCCAGGTCACCGACTGCCATCGCGACTGCACCGTCACCATCGAACGCCATAGGATCGTAGGCGTAGATCTGCGGCACGTAGTTCTCGCCCGTGATCGGGTCGATACTCTTCGAGATCCTCCGCCGTGCTTCCTCGGCGGCCCGGGCGTTGTCGTAGCGGGTCCGCTCGTCGTCGGTGCGCTGGTCCTCGGGGATCGCGCCGAGCTCGGCGAGGTCGCGGTCGAGCGAGATCGTGTTCGCATCGCTGCGGGCGGCCGCGGGGATGCCGTCTGTGTTGCCCACGATCTCGGGATAGGCAGCGGTCATGGCCGCTCGCTGCTCCTCGGTGAGGCCGTCCCACCACGCCTTGACCGACTTGGGATCGTTGCCCGACGGCATCGAGTCTCTGGCGGTGTCCGCGGGATCGGCCACCCCGCCGTACTTCTGGTCGACCTGCTGCTCGGTCATCGCATCGCGGAGCGCAGCCGCGACCTTCTCCTCGCTGGCCTCGAGATCCTCGGTCCAGCTCACCAGATCGGACTCGTACGCCTCGACCTGGCTGGTGCAGCGCTCGCAGTCCGACTTGAGGATCCGCAGCTCGGCCTCGTCGGTGGGTAGCGGATTCGCCCGAGCGATGAGCGCGTCGACCTGGCGGGCCAGGTGCTCCCGGTCGCCCTCGAGCTGCTGATGACGTTTCTTGAGGTCGACCAGCTCGTCGCCGTGGCCCAGGACGGCGTTGGCCGCGGCGCGCAGCGCCAGGGAGCAGGCGTCTGCGTGCTTGCCGACGGGGCTGAGCGCCTGTGCGTACGCGGCGGCCGACCGGCCGTCGAGGAGGCCGGAATCCTTGGCCTTCCCGCCCGCGAACGAGCCATGGTCGTCGAAGATCGATGAGGAGGTGCGCAGGGTGGTCCCCGCGTCGTGGACCTTCTGCCCGTCCGCGGTGAACTCGGGGGTCTCGCTGGGCTTCGGCGGTAAGGAGATGGTGATGGTCACCGGAGCTCCTTGATGCTGCTCAGCACCAAGGATGCGTTGATGTCGGTCGTCGCGTCGGTCCGGAGGATGTCGATCGCCGTCCTCCTCAGTCCGTCGGCCTGGGACTCGGAGACGCGCGCGGACCTCGTGGCGATCGCCTCCCACGCCTCGACGAACTGTCCGACCAGGCTCGCCACGGTGGGGGTGAACCCGCCGGTGCCGACACCGTGGAGCTGCTTCGCCGCGGCGGTGAGGTGAAGGTTCTCCGTATCCCATGCGGCAGCCGTGGACTGGACCTTGGCGGGCTCGACGTGCAGCGTCATGTCAACGCCTCCAGCAGGTCCGCCGCGGGACGTAGAACCCGGCCGGTCACCGTCACCACGAGTCCGTGATGGCTCGCGGACCAGGTGCCGACGATCTCGGCGTCCGACTGTGAGGCGGTCCATCGGTGGAACGCCTTCACCGCCACCTCGGAGTGCCACCTCGCGTCTCGGAAGCTCTGATCGAGGCCGGCCAGGATCGCGTCGCCGTCAGCCGCTCGAGCCTCGAGCTGGGCCCAGCGGCGCAGCTTCTTGCTGGCGTACGTCTCCCATCGCGGCCCGTCGGAGGTCGGCTCCGGCAGGCGCGCGGCGATCGCCGCGACGGTTGCGTCCACCACCTCTGCCGACCGGCTCAGCTCATCGGCTCTCGCCTCGGGGGAGGGCCCGGGAGGGTCTTGTGGCGGAAGGATCACGATGTCGACGTCCGGGCGACGTGCCCGCAGCGCAGCGAAGAATGGGTCCGTCACGTCGATGCCTCCCCGAATGACATACACCTGAGACGCTCATCAATGCTCGTGTCACACCACAAGATAGCAACAAATCGGCACCACGGGCGGTTGCTTCGCAGACGTGAAGGAAAACGAGAAACGCGGCAAGGACCGGGAGGTCCTTGCCGCGTCTCTGGTCCGGCGCAAGCGCCGGGCGAGCTCAGAAGTCGATGGCGCTGTAGGCCTGGAGCTTGGCGAGCTGGTGCTCCGAGGTGACCTTGCGGATCGTGCCCGAGCGGCTGCGCATCACCAGGGAGTCGGTGACGATGGCGCCGTGGGGGAGGTACTGCACGCCCCGCATCAGGTCGCCGTCGGTGATGCCGGTCGCGACGAAGAAGCAGTCGTCGCCGGTGACCAGGTCGTCGGTGTGGAGCACGAAGTCGGGGTCGAGGTTGTGGCCGGCGTCGAGGGCGCGCTGGCGCTCCTCGTCGTCCTTGGGCCACAGTCGGCCCTGGATGGTGCCGCCGAGCGCCTTCATCGCGCACGCGGCGACGATGCCCTCGGGAGTGCCGCCGATGCCCATCAGCAGGTCGGCCCCGGAGCCGGCACGGGCGGCCGAGATCGCGCCGGCGACATCGCCGTCGACGATGAACTTGATCCGGGCGCCGGTCTCGCGGATCTCCTCGACCATCTTGTCGTGGCGCGGCCGGTCGAGCACGATCACGGTGATGTCGGAGGCCTTGGTGTCCTTCGCCTTGGCCACCGCGGCGATGTTCTCGGCGACGGGGAGGCGGATGTCGACGACGTCGGCGGCCTCGGGACCGGTGACCAGCTTCTCCATGTAGAAGACGGCGCTGGGGTCGTACATGCTGCCGCGCGGGGCGACCGCCATCACCGCGACGGCGTTGCTCATGCCCTTGGCGGTCAGGGTGGTGCCGTCGATCGGGTCGACCGCGACGTCGCAGTCGGGTCCGGTGCCGTCGCCGACCTGCTCGCCGTTGTAGAGCATCGGGGCGTTGTCCTTCTCGCCCTCGCCGATGACGACGGTGCCGTTCATGGCGACCGTGGAGATCATCGTGCGCATCGCGTTGACCGCGACCCCGTCGGCGCCGTTCTTGTCGCCACGACCCACCCAGCGAGCGGCGGCCATCGCCGCTGCCTCGGTCACGCGCACGAGCTCCAGGGCCAGGTTGCGGTCAGGAGCGGTGGGGGCGACGCCGAGCGGCTGGGTGTCGTTCATAGGAGTCAATCTATCGGCCGGGCGCGGTGGAGCGGTCACGGTGTCACTTGATCGATCCAGAGACAAGCCTCACAGCGAAGCCCGACTGCGGGTGCTCCAGAACCTGCTCGGTGGGGCCGTCCTCGACGATGTGACCGTGCTCGATCACCACCACACGGTCGGCGAGCGCACGGGCGTCGGCGGCGTCGTGGGTGACGATGATGGCGGTCCGGTCCGCGAGGGCTTCGCGGAGCGTCTGGCGCAGGGCAGGACGTACGTCGACGTCGAGCGAGGCCATCGGCTCGTCGAGCAGGAGCAGCTCGGGGTCGGCGGCCAGCGCTCGGGCCACCGCAACACGCTGGGCCTGGCCGCCGGAGATCTGGGACGGCTTGCGCCCGGCGAGCGTCTCGGCGCCGATCTCGGTGAGGTGGCGGGTGGCGAGCTCGTTGGCCTGCCGACGATGTACGCCGCGGGCGCGGGGTGCGAAGGCGACGTTGGCGAGCACGGACATGTGCGGGAAGAGCAGCGGGTCCTGGGCCAGGAGCGCGATCCCGCGGGCGTGCGGGGGAGTGGCGTCGAGGACGCGGTCGCCGAGGCGTACCTCTCCCTCGTCGGGGCGGAGGAGTCCGGCGATCACGCCGAGGATGCTCGACTTGCCGGCGCCGTTGGGTCCGGTGAGCGCGACCGTCTCGCCCGCGGCCACGTCGAGGGTGACGTCGATGCCGCGCTGGGGGATCACCGCACGCAGGTGTAGCGAACTCATAGGGCCCTCCCGTGGCGGGCGAAGCCGATCACGGCGACCGCGACGACGACCAGCACCAGCGAGAGCGCGACCGCAGCGTCCGGGTCGTCGACACGGAGCAGGTAGACCTGCAGCGGCATGGTGCTGGTGACGCCCGGGAGGTTGCCGGCGAAGGTGATCGTGGCGCCGAACTCGCCCAGGCAGCGGGCGAAGGCCAGGACCGAACCGGAGAGCAGGCCGGGGCCGACCAGAGGGAGGGTGACCCGCCGGAAGACGGTGGTCGGGCGGGCGCCGAGCGTGGCCGCGACCGCCTCGTAGCGGGTGCCGCTGGTGCGCAGCGCGCCCTCGAGGCTGATCACCAGGAACGGCAGCGCGACGAAGGTCTGCGCCATCACCACGGCGAGCGTCGTGAACGTGATCTGGATGCCGACCAGGTCCAGCGACTGGCCGAGGAGGCCCCGGCGGCCGAAGGTGTAGAGCAGGGCCAGGCCGCTGACGACCGGCGGCAGCACGAGCGGGAGAAGCACCAGGGAGCGCAGCAGACCCTGACCCGGGAAGTCGGTGCGGGCGAGCACTGTCGCGAGAGGTACGCCGAGGAGGATGCACAACGCCGTGCTGGCGGCGGCGGTGCGCAGACTGAGCCAGAGCGCCTCCAGTGCGGAGGGCGAGGTGATCAGTGCGGGGAAGCTCGCCAGGTCGACGCGGAGGATGATCGCGGCGAGCGGGACGATGACGAACGCCGCGGCGAGTGCCGCCGGGAGCCATAGCCAGCGGGGCATACCGACGGACGGACCGGCCCCCCGCTGCCGGTCCGTCCGTCTGGACCTCCCGAGAAGATCAGGGCTGGCCGAAGCCGGCATCGCTCAGCACCTTCTGTCCCGCCTCGCTCAGCACCAGGTCGACGAACTCCTGGGCGAGGTCGGCGTCGTCCGCGCCGTCGAGGGTGCTGATCGGGTAGGTGTTCACGACCTGGTCGGACTCCTCGAACTCGACCCCGGTCACGGTGTCGCCGGCGGCGGTCACGTCGGTCACGTAGACCAGGCCGGCGTCGGCGTCACCGGAGGTGACCTTGGCGAGTACGTCGCTGACCGACTGCTCCTCGCTGACCGGCTCGATGTCGATGCCCGTCTTCTCCTCCATCTGGGCGGTCGCGTTGCCGCACGGGACCTCGACCGCGCAGACCACGACCTTGGTCCCGGCCTTGGCGAGATCCTGGAAGGCGGTGATCTTGGCCGGGTTGCCCGGGGGTGTGGCGATCTCGAGCGTGTTGGAGGCGAAGTCCTGCGGGTCGGTGGCCAGGTCGCCGAGCTTGTCCATGTTCTTGGTGTCGGCCGAGGCGAAGACGTCCGCCGGGGCGCCGTCCTCGATCTGGGCCACCAGGTCGGAGGAGCCACCGAAGCTCGTGGTCACCTTCACGCCGGGGTGGTCCTTCTCGAACTCCTCGGCCAGCTCGGTGAACGTATCGGTCAGCGAAGCCGCCGCGAAGACGGTCAGCTCGCGGTCCTCCGACCCCTCGCTCGAGCTTCCGCAGCCGGCGAGCGCAACAGCGGCCGCCACCGCGACGACGGCACTGATTCCAGGGTTCTTGATCATGGGCGCTCCACAACGACGTTGGTTGACTTGATGGATGCGACCGCGCTGACGCCGGGCTCGAGGCCCAGCTCGATGGCGGCCTCCGCGCTCATCAGGGAGACGATGCGGTAGGGACCGCAGACCATCTCCACCTGGGCCATCACCGTGTCCAGAGTGGTCTTGGTGACGATCCCGAGCATTCGGTTACGGGCGCTGACCGCCTTCGCCCGGTCCGGGTTGGGGGCATCGGCCAGCTCCGAGGCCAGCTCGGCCAGGACGATGCCGTCGATGACCGCCCGGCCGTTCTCCGTGCTCGCCTCGATTCGTCCCGCGTCGATCCAGCGGCGCACGGTGTCGTCGCTGACGCCGAGAAGACCAGCGGCTTCGGCGATACGGTACGTGGTCACCGGAGGAGTATCGCATCTGCGGAGCGATCATGGGTCAAATGTCCTCATCTGCGGAACATCGGTTCCAGGTTTCGCGGCGTTCGCGGTCGAGTGGGACCATGGAGGGCGTGAGCGACACCGATCAGCAGCAGCCCGCCCAACCGTCGAGTCAGCCGGCGGGCGAGCAGCCGGAGACCCCGGCACGCAGCTACCCGCGTACGTTCGGTGCCCTGATCGGGTCGATGATCTTCCTGCTCGTCCTCGTCGTCCCGATCGTGCTGATCGTGCAGTGGCGCGGCAACCTCGAGCGCGAGGTCAGCGGCGCCAACGAGACCTACAAGGCCGACTGGGCCGAGGCCGTCCGCAGCGCCCAGGTCGCCGACCTCGACGTCGTCTACCCGCGCGAGCTGCCCTCGGGCTGGTACGCCAACACCGACCCGTCCTACCAGGGCGGCGGGGAGCCCGCGTGGACGATGTCGTTCGTCAAGGGTGAGACCTCCTACGTCGGCCTGGAACTCTCCTCCCGCTCGGCGCAGGCGCTGGCTCAGAAGAACGTCGACACCCAGGCCACGAAGGGCGACGAGGTCAGCATCGACACCGAGCTCGCCGACACCTGGACCGAATGGTCCGACTCCGGCGGCGACACCGGCTACTCGGCCGAGGTCGACGGCCAGACCTTGATGCTCTGGGGCCCCAAGGACAGCGACGTACGCGACTACCTAGCGCTCATCACCACCGAGCCCCTGAAGTAGCGAGACGTCACCCGCGTCGGCCGAGTTGGCAGCCGCGTCGGCCGAGTTGGCAGCGTCGTGACCACTCGGTCGACGGGGGTGACGCCTCGGGCGGCGGGAGTGACGTCTCGTCAGTCGTCGCTGATGGCGGCGTCGATCTTCTTCCTGGCGCCGTCGAGCCACTCCTGGCACAGGTTGGCCAGCTTCTCGCCACGCTCCCACAGGGCGAGGGACTCCTCGAGGGTGATGCCGCCGGCCTCGAGCTTGCGGACGACCTCGACCAGCTCCTCGCGGGCCTGCTCGTAGGACAGGTCGCTGTTGTCGTCAGTCATCGGTGTCATCCTTGGGGTCGGTCTTCTCGATCGAGGTGATGGTTGTCGTCAGGCGGCCGTCGGCGAGGCGGATGCTGACGGCGGCGCCCTCGGCGGCGTCGGCGACGCTCGTCAGGACGTGTCCGTCGGCATCCTGGGCGACGGCGTACCCCCGTCTCAGCGTCTCCAGGGGTGAGAGCGCGCGAGCGCGGGCACGATGGTGGCCGATGTCGTCGGCGGCCCGGTCGAGGGCATGGCCGACGGTGCGGCGGGCACGGTCGCGCAGCGAGGTGACCTCGTCGCGGCGGGCGTCGATCAGCGAGCGCGGGTCGGCCAGCACCGGCCGCGAGCGCAACGCGTCCAGGAGCGTCTGCTCGCGGTGGATCAGCGTGGCGATCCCGCCGCGGAGCCGGTCGCGTCCGGTCGCGACGATCCGCTGCTCCTCGACCACGTCGGGTACGACGAGCTTGGCCGCATCGGTCGGAGTCGAGGCGCGTACGTCGGCCGCCAGGTCCAGCAGCGGCGAGTCGGGTTCGTGGCCGATCGCGGAGACGACCGGGGTGCGAGCGGCGTGCACAGCCCGGATCAGGTGCTCGTCGGAGAACGGCAGCAGGTCCTCGACCGAACCGCCGCCGCGGGCGATGACGATCACGTCGACCTCGGGGTCGCGGTCGAGCCGCTGCAGCTTCTCGACGACGTCGGCGGCGCTGCGGGCCCCCTGCATCGCGGCGTACGCCACCTCGAACCGCACCTGCGGCCACCGTCGCTTCGCGTTCTCGAGCACGTCGCGTTCGGCCGCGGAGTTGGCCGCGGTGAGCAGTCCGACCTTGGTCGGCAGGAAGGGGAGCGGCCGCTTGAGCTCGGCGGCGAAGAGCCCCTCGGCGGCCAGCAGCTGCCGGCGCTGCTCGAGCCGGGCGAGCAGCTCACCGAGCCCGACCGGACGGATGTCGCGGGCCTGCAGCGACAGGGTGCCGCGGTTGGCGTAGTAGGAAGGCTTCGCGTGGATGATCACCGAGGCGCCCTCGACCAGCGGCGGACTGAGGCTGTCGAGCAGGAATCTGGTGCACGTCACCGGCACCGAGATGTCGGCCACCGAGTCGCGCAGGGTCAGGAAGACGGTCTGCATCCCCGGCCGCCGGCTCAGCTGGGCCACCTGCCCCTCCACCCAGACCGCACCGAGCTTGTCGATCCAGCCGCCGATCGCGTTCGCGATCTGCCGCACCGGAGCGGGCGACTCGGGGGAGGTGTCCAACGCCATGGCAGCCACCTTAGTGCCGCCGAGTCGGCTCATCCTGACCCAGATCCCGGCCGAGTCGGCGCGTCATGACGAGCCGACTCGGCGCGGGCGGGCGTCAGGATGAGCCGACTCGGCGTTCTCGGGCCGGGTCTCTAGAATGGAGCCATGAGCATCGACCTCGGCACCCCACGCCTGATCTCCGACGACGAGAAGGCTGTCCTCCTCGCGGAGCCGCGCGGCTATTGCGCGGGGGTGGACCGGGCCGTGATCACCGTCGAGGAGGCGTTGGACCTCTACGGTGCGCCGGTCTACGTGCGCAAGGAGATCGTGCACAACAAGCACGTCGTCGACGATCTGCGCAACCGTGGCGCGGTGTTCGTCAACGAGCTCGACGAGGTGCCCTCGGGTGCGACCGTCGTCTTCTCCGCCCACGGCGTCTCCCCGGCGGTCCACGCCGACGCCGCGGTGCGTGAGCTGAAGACGATCGACGCGACCTGCCCCCTGGTCACCAAGGTCCACCTGGAGGCCAAGCGGTTCGCGCGCGAGGGCTACAGCATCCTGCTGATCGGTCACGCCGGTCACGAGGAGGTCGAGGGCACCATGGGTGAGGCGCCGGAGGCGACCACGCTCGTCGAGGGCCCCGGTGACGTACCCGGTGTCGAGGTCGCCGACCCCTCCAAGGTCGTCTGGCTCTCCCAGACCACCCTCTCGGTCGACGAGACCATGGAGACGGTCGCCGCGCTCCGGGCGAAGTTCCCCGAGCTGCTCGACCCGCCCAGCGACGACATCTGCTACGCCACCCAGAACCGCCAGCAGGCGGTCAAGGAGATCGGCGGCGGCAGCGACCTGGTCATCGTCGTCGGCTCCGGCAACTCCTCCAACTCGGTCCGCCTGGTCGAGGTCGCTCTCGAGGCCGGCGCCAAGGCCGCCTACCGCGTCGACGACGCCGGCGAGATCGACGAGTCCTGGCTCGAGGGCGTACGCAGCGTCTCGGTCACCTCCGGAGCCAGCGTGCCCGAGAAGCTGGTCGAGGGTGTCGTCGAGTTCCTCAAGGACCGCGGCTTCCCCGACGCCAAGGCGCACAAGAGCGCCGAGGAGTCGCTGATCTTCGCGCTGCCCACCGAGCTCCGCAAGGACCTGAAGGCGGCCGCAGCGCGCGGCTGAGGTTCTGCGCCTCGGTGAAGGAACCGGCCCGCGCGAGGCGCTAGGGTCGTGTCCGTGGCTCGCTTCGTTGACGTACACCCTGACAACCCGCAGTCCCGTCTGATCAGCCAGGTCGTCGATGCCCTGCGTGATGACCAGCTGATCGCCTACCCGACCGACTCCGGCTACGCGCTCGGCTCGCGGATCGGCAACAAGGACGGTCGCGACCGGATCCTGCGGATCCGTGGTCTCGACGACCGCCACCACTTCACGCTGATCTGCAAGGACTTCGCCCAGCTGGGCACGATGGTCCACGTCGACAACAGCGCCTTCCGGGCGATCAAGCACGCGACTCCGGGGCCCTATACGTTCATCCTCCCGGCGACCCCCGAGGTGCCGCGACGGCTGATGCACCCGAAGAAGAAGACCGTCGGCGTACGCATCCCCGAGCACGCCGTCGTGCAGGCGCTGCTCGAGGAGCTCGGTGAGCCGCTGCTGTCCTCGACGCTGATCCTGCCCGGGGAGACCGAGCCGGAGGTCTTCGGGTGGAACGTCAAGGAGGCGCTCGACCATCAGGTCGACATCGTGATCGAGGCCGGTGAGACCCCGGCCGAGCCGACCACGGTCATCGACTGGTCCGACGGTGAGCCCGAGGTCATCCGTGAGGGTGCCGGCGACGTCTCCGGGTTCCTGGCGCTGGACTGAGCGCGCTAGGAGGCGAGGGCGCGCTCGCGCTCGACCTCGTCGCGGGTCTCGGTGCGCTGTTTCAGGACGCGGCGGCGCATCACCAGGCAGCCCAGGCACAGGGCGTAGCCGATGAACAGGCTGATCGCGTGGTGTCCGAGGCCGCTGACCACGGCTTGGACGAAGCCGTCTCCGGCGTCGGCGATCGACCCGGGCTGGGTGGCGGCCAGCAGGATGAAGATGCCGAGCATGATCAGCGGTGGAAGCACGCCGACCACGAAGAAGTCACTGGGTCTGACGATCAGCGCGAGCGTCAGCGCGATCGCCACGAAGGCGAAGTCGAAGAACAGGCCGATCTGGTCGTCGATGAGCAGATCGACGAAGGTCACCGTCAGCGACGTGGCGGATCCGAGCGCGACAACATGGCGGCCGGACTCGCGTCCTTCCTCCCAGATGGTGCGCTGACTCATGGGGTCACGATCTCTCGTATGCAGCCTGTGTATCCGAACCCACGGTAGGGCCCGGCACACCGTCATTCTCGGCGGCGCGCCGATCATCCTCCCTTACACTATTGAGCCGCTCGACAGCGCGTATCTCCACCGGACGCGGCGTCTCGAGCTCATCGTCGGTTACCGATAATTCATTGAAACGACGGGCGGCCACCAGGACCCGGTTGTCGAGGGATCCGATCGCCTGGTTGTAGCGGGTCACCGCGGTGTTGAGGGAGCGCCCGATCCCGTCCAGGTGGCTGGACATGGTGGAGAGGCGCTGGTGCAGGTCACGGCCGAGCCGGTGGATCTCCCGGGCCTGCTCGGCAAGCGCCTCGTGGGACCATCCGTGCGCCACCGTGCGCAGCAGCGCGATCAGCGTCGTCGGTGAGGCCAGCACGACCCGGCGCTCCGCGGCGTACTCGATCAGGCCGGGTTCGGTCTCCAGCGCCGCCGAGAGGAACGACTCCGCCGGCACGAAGAGCACGACGAACTCGGGTGACTCCTCCAGGAAGCGCCAGTAGGACTTCGAGGCCAGCTGGTCCACGTGCGTACGCAGCTGGGCGGTGTGCCTGCGCAGGTGAGCGCGATAGTCGTCCTCGTTGTCCGCGGCCGCGGCGTCGAGGTAGGCGTCCAGGGGGACCTTGGAGTCGACGACCAGCTCCTTGTTGCCCGACAGGTGCACCACCAGGTCGGGGCGCAGGCGCCCGTCCTCGAGGTGGACCTGCTCGGAGAAGTCGCACTTGTCCACCAGACCGGCGAGCTCCACCGCGCGGCGCAGGTGCATCTCGCCCCAGCGGCCTCTGACCTGGGGTTTCCGCAGCGCCGTCGACAGCGATCGGGTCTCGGTCTGGAGCCGTCCGACCTCTGTCTCGAACTGCCCCTGCCAGCGGGCCCGCTCCCGGTCGAGATGCTGCATCTGGTCGCTGAGCCGGTCCAGCCCCTGCATCACCTCGGCCTGGTCCACCATCCCCGCCGCGACCGTCCCCACGCTCCGGGCCCGCGCCCACAGCACCCCGAGCACGGCGCCCAGGGCAAGACCGATCACCAGCCCGAGCACGAGGATCAAGATCTCCATGCCATCGATCCTCCCAGGGACCACCGACAATTCGTTCGATGGGCACGGTCGGCGGTTCGTGGTTCCATGGAGGCATGGCCTACAACGTCGAGCTGGCCGAACGCGTGCGGGACCTGATGCCCGCCGGCACCACCGAGGTGAAGATGTTCGGTGGGCTGGCGTTCATGGTGAACGGCAACATGGCGTGCGCGGTCGGCGCCGACGACCTGCTCGTCCGCACCGGCAGGTCGGCCTACGAGACCGCCCTCGCCGCGGGCGCCGAGCCGATGACCATGGGCGCTCGGACGATGTCCGGCTACGTCAACGTCGCCGCCGACCTGGTCGGTGGAGACGCGCTCGCCGACTGGGTCGCCCGCGGGGTCGCCGTGGCTGAGTCGCTGCCGCCGAAGCCACCGAAGTAGATCGGCCCGGCCCCGTCAGGCGCGTAGGCAGAACGGGTGCCCGGCAGGATCGCGGAGCACACGCGCGCGGTCCGGGTTGAACTGATCGGGTTCCTTGACGGCGCCGAGGTCGATCGCGGCCCTTTCCGCGGCGTCGAGATCGTCGACAGTGATGTCGAGATGGATCTGCTGGGAGCGCTCCGCCGAAGGCCAGGTCGGTGGAGCGTAGCCCTCGGTGAGGGTCGCGCCGACGTAGAGCTCTCCCACCTTGACGGCGGCGAAGGAGGCGGTGTCGATCACGACGTCGCCTCCGAGCATGCCGGCCCAGAAACCGGCGAGCGCCGGCGGGTCGGTGCATTCGAGATTGATGGAGGCGATGTGTCCGACGCTCATGCGGGCTCCGTTCGAGATGGTGGTCATGCGGCCGGTGCGCCGGCGGCGTCCAGGCGGCTCCGGTCGCCGTCGGTGCCGTGGGCCAGGGCGTCTGCGACCGCGTCGTGCGGGGCGCCGAGCCGGATCGTGCTGGCCTCGTCCAGCAGCCGATAGTGCTCGGTGGTGAGATCCACGCCCAGCGCCTCGAGATATCCGGTCAGGTGGGCGGGGGTCCGTGGTCCGATGATCGGGATCATCGTGGTGCCGGCGACCTCTGCGCGCTGTCGGAGCCAGGAGAGTGCGACCTGGACCGGGCCGGTCCCCAGGTCCGCCGCGACCGAGGTGACGGCGTCGAGCACCGCGTCGGCCGAGTCCGCAGCGGTGCCGTGGTCGGCGAGGCGCGTGCTGAGCCGACCTGTCTCGCCGCGTCGATACTTGCCGGTCAGCAGGCCACCGGCCAGCGGTGAGTAGACAACGACGCCGAGACCGTGCGCCCGAGCCATCGGGATCAGCTCGCGCTCGGCGGACCGTTCGGCGAGGCTGAACTCGGTCTGGATGCCCGCGAGCAGGTCCCGACCGTTCAGCTCCGAGCGCACCACGGCTCCTGCGACGCGCCACGCGGGGAAGTTCGAGAGACCGCCGTAGCGGACCTTGCCGGCGCGAACCAGATCGTCGAGACCCGCCAGGATCTCCGTCATCGGGGTGAGGCCGTCAGGCAGATGCGGCATGAACACGTCGACGTGGTCAGTGCCCAGCCGGGTGAGGGTCTCCTCCAGAGAGCGCACCATGATCTTGCGGCCGTTCCCGGTCGTCCCGGGGCGGACGTGATCCTGCCTGCTCCCGCCGTACTTCGCGATCAGCACGTAGTCGTCGCGGTCTCGGCCCATCAGGTTCCCGAGAACCGTCTCGGCCTCGCCGCCCTGGTAGATGTTCGACACGTCGAAGGTGGTGC
Source organism: Nocardioides sp. NPDC101246 (assembly GCF_044767415.1). Classification (NCBI taxonomy): domain Bacteria; kingdom Bacillati; phylum Actinomycetota; class Actinomycetes; order Propionibacteriales; family Nocardioidaceae; genus Nocardioides; species Nocardioides sp. NPDC101246. Next base: position 247,357 of record NZ_JBIWNX010000003.1, on the reverse strand, counting down.
CCCCGGCTCCGAGGTACGCCTCGAAGATCTCTTTGGCTCCGGCCAGGCCGGTCGCGGACGGGGCGGAGCCGAAGTTGGCGGTGCCGAGCACGTACTCCGACACGCGCAACCCGCTGTGTCGCCCGAAGACCTTGTAGCGCACGAGAAACTCCTAAAGTCAGCAGGCTTCCTGGGGTATCGTCGGGAACGATATCAAATAAAACGAACGGTCACTCTATTTTGCCCAAGGTAAGCCAACAACACCTCGACGCCCGTCGCCAGCAGATCCTCGACGCGGCGCGCTCGCTCTTCGCCACCCAAGGGTTCGCCGGAACCTCGACCACCGACCTCGTCGAGGCGTCAGGAATGTCGAACGGGGCGATCTATCGCTACTTCAAGAGCAAGAACGACCTCATCGTCGCGATCTGCGACCAGACGACCTCGGACTTGCCGGACGATCTCTCGGAGCGATCCCTGCGCAGCTTCTTGGAGGTCATCCGCTCGGCTGCTCTCGAGCGGGACCATGCGCGGCTGATCGCACAGATCTACGCCGAAGCGGCGATCTCTGCGCCGCTCGCGGCGATCGTCCAGCGGCAGGTCGACGAGCTGCGCGCCGCGGTCGTCGACCTGCTGCCCGGACGCGAGCCGGTGGAGGCGGAGGCGACCGCGGAGGCATTCGTCGCCCTCTGCCAGGGCTACACCCAGCAGCTCGCGGTCCGGGGTGACGTCGATCCTGCCCCGTACGCCGCCGCCCTGGCCAGGCTCGTGCAGGAGCGGTGACAGCGGGTTCCCCGCTCCTTCGGCCTCAGTCGGCGAGGTCGACGATCACCGGGGCGTGGTCGGAGGGGGCGCCGGTGCCGATCGCCGGGTTGCGCTCGTCCAGATCGACGAACGCGCCGGTGACCCGCTCGGCGAACAGCGGAGAGCCGAGGACGAAGTCGATGCGGAGACCGCGGTTGCGCTCGAACCGCTGCCGGTAGTAGTCGAAGTAGGTGTAGGCATCAGGACCGGGCACGAAGGGGCGTACGACGTCCTTGAAGTCCTTCTCGATGGCGAAGAAGGCGTCGCGCTCGGCGGGGGTGAGGTGGGTCTTGCCGACGAACTGCTTGGGGTCGAAGCAGTCCTCGTCGAAGGGGCAGACGTTCCAGTCGCCGACCATCGCCGCGGGGCCGTCGTGCCAGGCCTGGGAAGCCTTCTGCAGGGCCGCGAGCCACTCCAGCTTGTAGGCGTAGTGCGGGTCGTCGGGCTTGCGGCCGTTGGGGACGTAGACCGAGGTCACCCGGACCCCGCCGCACGTCGCCGAGAGTGCCCGCGCCTCCGCGACGTCCTTGAACGACGGCATCCCCTCGAACCCGACCTGGATGTCGCTCAGCCCGATCCGGGAGATCAGCGCGACGCCGTTCCACTGGTCGTAGCCGACCGAGGCGACCTCGTAGCCACGGGCCTCCAGCCCCATCGTCGGGATCTGGTCGGGCTTGGCCTTGGTCTCCTGCACGGCGAGCACGTCGATCGAGTGTCGCTCGACGAAGGCCTCGACCCGGTCGATGCGGGAGCGGATGGAGTTGATGTTCCAGGTGGCGATACGCACGCCCGTCAGACTATCCAGAAGATGCTTTGGACTACCGTTTGAGGCGTGGGCAGCGCGACGATCGAGATGCACGGGGTCCGTCGTCTCTACGAGCAGGCAGATCTCTCCGAGCTGATCGCGCTCGACGACATCGACCTGACGATCGAGCCGGGCACGTTCGTGAGCATCATCGGGCCCTCGGGGTGCGGCAAGTCGACGCTGTTGCGGCTGATCAGCGGGCAGGAGTCGGCCGACGCCGGGAGGATCACCGTGTGCGGGCTGACTCCGAAGGAGGCGGCCGAGGCGAAGGCCTTCGGGTTCGTGCCCCAGTCTCCGGCACTGCTGCCCTGGCTGAGCGTGCTCGGCAACGTGACTCTGCCGCACAAGGTCAATCGGCGCGGGGTCAATCGGCGCGGGGGCAGCCGCAACCGCCCTGACCTCGAGGCGATGCTCCGCGAGGTCGGCCTGGGGGAGTCGCTCCACAAGCTGCCCGCCGAGCTGTCGGGCGGCATGAAGCAGCGGACCGCGATCGTACGTGCCTTCGGGCTGCGCCCCGACGTACTCCTTCTCGACGAGCCCTTCGGTGCGCTCGACGAGTTCACCCGCGAGGCTCTTCAGGAGCAGCTGCTGGAGCTGTGGGAGCAGACCCACGCGACGGTCGTCTTCGTCACCCACTCGATCTCCGAGGCGGTCAGGCTGTCGGACAAGGTCGTGGTGATGGCTCCGCGACCGGGGCGGATCACCGACGTGATCGACATCGACCTGCCTCGCCCTCGCCACCAGGAGCTCCTCACCTCGCCCGAGTTCCACGCCTACGAGCTCGCCCTCCGGGACAGCCTGCGAGACGCCTTCAGCCACGCAGAGGTCGTCTCGTGACCCTCGATTCCGGTACGCAGCCGGCCCCGCCGCAGCGGCCGCATCTGGTCGTCCCCACCCCTGAGCAGCTCGCCGCGCGCCGCCTGCGCCGCCGCACACGGCTGCTCCGGCCGGGCTACTGGCTCCCGTTCGTACTCCTCGTCGTGGTGCTCGGGCTCGCCTGGGAGGTGGGCGCGCGACGGATGCCCTACCTGTTCGCACCGCTCGGCGACATCGCGAGCGTGCTGACCGAGGACCCGGGCTACTTCCTGAGCAACACCCTGGTCACGCTCAGCGAGGCGCTGGTGGGGCTCGGGATCGGGTTCGTCGCCGCCTTCGCGCTCGCCGTCGTGGTGAGCGAGGTCGCGGTGGTGCGGCGTGCGGTGATGCCGGTGGCGGTGGTGCTCTCGGTGACGCCGCTGGTGGCGATCGCGCCGCTGCTCGTGGTCGCGCTCGGGTTCGGGATGGGGCCGAAGGTCGTCCTGACCGCTCTGGTCTGCTTCTTCCCGATCCTGATCAACGTGGCGACCGGGCTGCGGGCGGTGCCGTCGCCGGTGCTGCAGGTCTACCGCACCGTGGCCGCGAGCCGGCTGGAGGTGCTGCGCCACCTGCGGGTGCCCGCGTCGCTGCCGTACGTCTTCGCGTCCCTGAGGATCGTCTTCCCGCTGTCCATGATCGGCGCCGTCGTGGCTGAGCTCTCCGCAGCGGGGTCGGCCGACGGCCTCGGCAGCGTGATACAGGTCGCCAGCTCGCAGAACAGACTGGCTACGGTGTGGGCAGCGATCTTCGTCCTCGCGGCGCTCGGGTCGTTGCTGTTCTGGCTCGTGACGCTCGCCGAGCGTCGAGTGCTCCACTGGCACGAGTCCTGATCCTCGAGTGAAGGAGCACTTCATGTCTCGCGTACGTCCGATCGCCGCTGCCCTCATCGCGGCAGCCGTCCTGATGGGTGCGCTGACCGCCTGCGGGTCCTCGTCGGACTCCGCCGGTGAGCAGGGGAGCGCGGTCTCGGCCGAGCGCTGCGAGCAGAACCAGGACGCCGGCCGGATCACCTACATGTCGGGCTACTACTGGCAGGCGTCGGCCTCGATCATGGAGGTCATCGCCGCAGATCGGCTCGGCTACTTCGAGGATCTCTGCCTCGACGTCGAGCTCCAGCCGGGCTCGGGCGACGTCTCCCAGAACGCCAAGCTGATCGCGGCCGGGAAGGTGCAGGTCGGACCCCTCTCCGAGCAGGACATCATGACCTCCAACGCCAGCGGCCTGAAGGTGCTCGGCGTCTCGTCCTACTCCAACGCCGGCCTCGACGTGCTGATGACCGGCACCTCGATCACCGATCTCAAGCAGCTCGAGGGCAAGACCCTCGGCCACAAGGGCTGGGTGCCGGTCGGGGTGCAGGCGATGCTCGCCGAGGCCGGGGTCGACATGTCGAAGGTGAAGCAGGTCAAGGTCGGCTACGACCCCGGTGTCCTGCCCCGCGGCCAGGTCGACGCGCTCGTCGGCTTCGCCTCGAACGAGCCCAACCAGCTCAAGGCGGCCGGCGAGAAGGTGACGGTCTGGGAGCCGACCGATTTCGACGTGCCCGGATCTCTCGGCGCCTACTCGGTCAACCCAGCGTGGGCCAAGAAGCACGCCACCGCCGTCGAGGACGTCCTGCGGGCCGTCTTCAAGGCCTACACCTACTGCGCCGCCGCCGACCATGTCGAGGAGTGCATCGGCTACCAGCACGACCTGGCCGGCGCCGAATCGGACAAGAAGCACGAGACGGCCATCTGGCGCACCGAGGTCGAGGTCGCGGCCGACAACCCGCTCCCGGGGAAGTTCGGCTCGGTCGATCCCGATAACGTCGCGGCGCTGGCCGGGGTCGTGACGGCGTACGCGGGGCAGAAGGTCACGCCCGAGCAGGCCGCCTCCTGGTTCGACACGTCCTTCGCCGAGGCCGTCGTCGACGACGACGACAAGGTGATCTGGCCCGCTCCGTGATGCGACCGGTGGCAAACGTACGAGTTCTGGTCGCAATTTTTGCCTGTCGAATGGGAATTTGACCGAAGTTTCTATCCCGTATCCGGGGTCGTAACGCTTGAATCTCCTGTGGCCCTCGGGGTGCCCTATCTCGGGCGGCCGCTCACATTTCCAGGAGGAAGAGCTATGCGAGTTCGTATTCCCATGATGATCGCCGCGGCTGCGGGTGCCGCGGCGCTGACTGCGTCGATGGTTCCCGCATTCGCCGAGGAGGCACCGAGCTACCAGGAGTTCGAGGCGTCCACGTACGTCGACGTCGACGGTCAGTACGTCGTCAACGGGGACGAGGTCGTGTCCAACCAGGGTGACCTGCACAAGTTCTACAACTCGATGGTCTCGACGCCGAAGCACGTCGCTGAGGACGGCCTCATCGTCAACACCGTCAGCGGCAAGGACGACAAGTGGTCGGCCTCCCAGGCGCTCAACCTGACCTACTGTGTCTCGGACAAGTTCGGGACCGACAAGGCCGGCATCGTTTCGGCGATGGCGCAGGGTGCCGGCCTGTGGGAGGCGGCGAGCTCGGCGGTCGAGTTCACCTACGTCCCGGCCCAGGACGCCTCGTGTACCACCCGCAACTCCAACGTGCTCTTCTCGGTCGAGCCGGTGAACACCTCGCAGTACATCGCGCGGGCGTTCTTCCCGTCGACCTCGAAGCGTTCGCGCAACGTGCTGATCGACGACTCGATCTTCTCCTCGGGCAACTGGGAGCCGGGTGACATCTTGGGGCACGAGCTCGGTCACGCCCTCGGGTTCCGCCACGAGCACACCCGCCCGGAGGCGGCGACCTGCTTCGAGGACAACAACTGGCGTGCGCTGACCCCGTACGACTCCTCCTCGATCATGCACTACCCGCAGTGCAACGGCGCCTCCTCGGACCTGGAGTTCCAGGCCTCCGACGCGGCCGGGATCCGGGCGCTGTACGGCTCCTGATCCACCAGCAGCACGAAGGCGGCCCTCCCGGAATCCGGGAGGGCCGCCTTCGTGTGTTGCTAGTAGGACAGCCCGTGGCCCAGCGGGTAGAGGTCGGGGATCTCGACCGGCAGCTTGCCGCTCGGGTTGACCTCGCCGTAGAGCACCCGCACCAGCGACTCGAGCTGGTGGGAGGTGTAACCGTAGGTGTCGAGCACCGTCGCGGCCTCGGGGAAGGACGTGACGTCGTAGGGGTTGCGCATCGCGGTCACGATCACCGGGACGTCGGTGGCGAGCAGCGCCTTGACCAGCTTGGTCTGGGCCACGGCCGCCGGGGTCGGCTGGCCGGTCGCCGGGTTGATCTGCCAGGCGTTGTTGGTCGGCACCACGACCAGGTCCTTGCCCGCGGCGGCTTGGACGGCGGCGTCGATCTGCGCGTCGGTCGGAGTGGTGCCCGACTGCAGGACCTGGGTCGTCGCGCCGCGCTTCTGGAGCCCGGCCGCGATGCCCGCCGTCGTGTCCACGCCCCAGCCCGCGACCAGGACGTTCTTCGCCCCGGTCGCCAGCGGCAGCAGGCCGTCGTCGTTCTTCACCAGGGTGGTGGTGCGATCGGAGATCGCCTGGGCGTCGGCCTTGTGCGCCGGGTTGTCGAAGACCGCCGGAGCGGCGGCCGCGTCGACGTACGGGCTCTCGAAGATCTTGTTCTCGAGCTTGTGCTCGAGGATCCGGTAGACCGACTGGTCGAGCCGCTTGCGCGAGATGGTGCCGTCCTTGACGGCGTCGAGGACCGCGGCGTACGCCGTGTCCATCTGCGGCGGGATGAGCAGCTGGTCGGCACCGGCGAGGAATGCCTCGACCGGGGCGACGTCGGGCGGGTAGGTCGCGCTCGCACCCTGCATGTCGAGGGCGTCGGTCACGATCAGGCCGTCGAAGCCCATCTCCTCGCGGAGCAGACCGGTGAGGATCGGTTCCGACATGGTGGCCGGCTCGCCGCTCGGGTCGATCGCCGGCACGGTCACGTGGGCGGTCATGATCGCGTCGATCCCTGCGTCGATCGCGGCCTCGAAGGGCGGCAGGTCGATCGACTCGAGCTCCTCGCGGCTGTGGGTCACCTCGGGCAGACCGTAGTGGCTGTCGGTGCCGGTGTCGCCGTGGCCGGGGAAGTGCTTGGCGATGGAGGAGAGGCCGCCGTCGTCGAAGCCACCGACCTCGGCGGCGACGATGTCGGAGACCGCGTCGGAGTCGGCCCCGGCGCTGCGGATGCCGATGACCGGGTTGTTGGGGTTGAGGTTGACGTCGGCGACCGGCGCGTAGTCCTGGGTGATGCCGACGGCGGCCAGCTCGGTGCCGATCACCTCGGCCGACCGGGCTGCGTCCTCGGGCGAACCGTCGGCGCCCAGCGCCATCTGACCGGGCATCTGGGTGGCGCCGCTGGCCGGACCGAAGCGGGCCACCAGCGCGCCGCCCTCCTGGTCGACCGCGATGTTGAGCGGGATCTTGGGTCGCTGCTGCAGGGCGGTGTGCTGGAGACCGTTGGAGAGCGTCGCCACCTGGGCCGCGTCGCCGATGTTGTCGGGGCCGCGGGTGGTGAAGTAGATGACGCCGCCGGGCTGGTACTTGGCGATCGCCTGCGCCGGGGTGTCCACCCCGTAGAGCTTCTGGTTGCCGGCCTTCGCCGTGTCGCTGACGTTGTTGGCGTCGCGTCCGTAGACCTCGATCACGAAGAGCTGGCCGACCTTCTGCTGCAGCGACATGTGGCGCATCAGCGAGACGATCTTGCCGTGCTGCGTCGGCTTCTTGGCGGCGGCCGTCGCGGGCGGATCCGGCTCTGCGGCGTGCGTCGCCGCGTACGGCATCGCCACGGCCACCGCAGCCGCGAGTCCCGCAGCCGCCAACCTTCCGCGTCTGGTCAGTGTCGTTCCGCTCATGACAACCTCCCGATCTGCACCGCTGGTACGCGGCACGGCGATTCACTCTAGGGGCTACCAACCGGTCACGGAAGAAAATTACCGAGTCCGCACATCTGGCCCGCCGAATCCGCGGTTGTGGAGGACGAAACTCGACTTTCGTCACCCACAACTACAGATTCGCCTGCCAAAGCCACCGATTCGGCGGACGAGTTTGCCGGATCGGTGGACAGAACGGCCCCGCAGGGCCAGGGTGAACCTTCGTGCGCATCGTTGTCGGAGCCGCAGCGGCGGCCACTCTCGCTCTCACCACCCTCACGTTCGCGCCGGCGGCGCAGGCTGTGCAGTCAGGGGGTGCGTACGACTGGACGTCTGTGAACGTCGATACGACGCAGGGGTTCCGGGCGCTGGACGCGGTCGACCGGAGGACCGCGTGGGTCGGCGGGGACGGCGGGGGAGTGTTCCGGACGACGGACGGCGGAAAGACGTGGGACGAGGTCTCGCCACCGGGATCCGGGGGGCTGCTCTTCCGCGACGTGGAGGCACGCTCGGCGAGCGAGGCGGTGGTGCTCTCCATCGGCGAGGGCGAGGCGAGCCGGATCTACAAGACCGTCGACGGCGGAGCGACCTGGACCGAGACGTTCCGGTCCGCGGAGCCGACCGCGTTCTACAACTGCGTCGACTTCTGGCCCGGCGGCAAGCGGGGGATCGCGATGAGCGACCCGGTCGACGGCGAGTGGCGCATCATCACGACCTCGGACGGCGGTGACACCTGGACGATCGCGGACACGCGGGGCCTGGAGGCGCCGGGCGAGTTCGGCTACTCGGCCAGCGGGACCTGCCTGGTCACCGCGGGGGCACGCGATGCCTGGATCGGCGGTGGCGGCGCGGCCGCGAAGATCTACGCCACCCACGACGGTGGTCGCTCCTGGCGCTCCGCCGACTCCACGATCGCGACCGGCGAGGCCGCCGGCGTCTTCGGGCTCGGCTTCCGCAACCCTCGCCAGGGGATCGCGGTCGGTGGCGACTTCGGCCTCGAGGACGACGGCGTCGACCGCGCCGCCTACTCCACCGACGGCGGCCGCACGTGGATCAACTCCGGCTCTGACCTGGGCGGATACCGCGAGGCGGTGGCCTGGGTCGGCGGTCGCACCGCGATCGCGGTAGGCCCCAACGGCAGCGACATCAGCCACGACAACGGCCGCTCGTGGAAGCCGTTCGGAGCCACCCAGACCCGCTTCCACACCGTCGACTGCGTCCAGGGCAGCTGCTGGGCCGCCGGTGCGGGCGGGCGGGTCGGAGTGCTCGCCCGCTGAGGGTCAGATGGTGAGCCCGATCGTCATCGGTCCGCTCGAGGTCATCTCGTGCTCGCCGCGCTCGATGCAGAACTCGTTGCCCTCGGGGTCGCAGAGAGCGACGAAGCCGGTCCCGTCCTCCTTGCGGTGGTCGCCGAAGATCGTGGCGCCGAGCGAGAGCGCGCGCTCGACGAGCTCGTCGCGGGTGGTGTCCTCCGGCTTGATGTCGATGTGGACCCGGTTCTTCGCCGACTTCGCCTCCGGCACCGGGACGAAGAGGAACATCAGCTCCTTCGAGGGAAAGCTGCGGGCGACGATCACCTCGGGGTCCTCGTCGTAGAAGAGGTGCCAGCCGGTGACGGCCGACCAGAACTCCCCGAGCTTGCGGGGGTCGGCGCTGTCGAAGGTGAGGTGGCGGATCTGGATACTCATGGCCGGATCATCCACCCAAGCCCCTCCGAAGTGGAACGGGTTATTCGACGAACTCCGAGACCGTACGCGGCGTGGCCGCCGCCGCGAGGGCGATGGCCGTCTCGAGCGGTACGTCCGGGATGTCGACGTGCTCCTGGCCGGCCGCGGTCATCGCGGTGACCTGGGCCAGGCCGACGCGGCGGTCGAAGAAGGTCTGCCGCACCCGCCAGCCGATGATGCCGTCGGTCTGCAGCGCGGTACGCACGGCGGTGTAGGAGCCGGATCGGACCACCAGGTAGCGGTCGGTGAGCGCATGGCCGAGGTGGCGGTGGCGCAGCTCGGCACCGAGCAGCCCGAGAACGAGTGCCAGCACCAGCACGGCGAGGGGGATCCACCAGATCCAGGTGTCGCCGAAGACGCCGATCAGCACGGTCGGGACGAGCGCGACGAGCGTCCACACGACGGTGGCGACGCCGGCGCGGAACCAGTAGCGCCGGCGCGGCCGCGGCCCGTGGCCGGTGAGCGCCGCGGAGAACGCGTCCTCGCCGAGGATGTCGGTGCCGACCTCGGAGACGACCTGCTCCGGGGCCGTCGGCAGGACCGCCGGAAAGTTGTCCTCGAGCCCGGTCGTCAGCAGGTTGAGATCGGCGCCGCCGGCGAGGCCGATCAGCGGGCCGACGGTCGAGGTGGCGCCGCGTACCTTCGCCTCTTCCACCGTCGTCGCGCGGGTGCTGGTCAGGCCGAAGCTGCGTCGCAGCGTGGTGCCTTCCCGGCCTTGCTCGCGCACCACCTGGAGGTCCCACCAGCGCACCGCGTAGCCGACGCACGACCCGATCGCCCACACCGCGGCCGCGCCGACGATCGCGACCGGCACGGCGATGAACAGCATGCGGGTGACCTCCTCGACAGGGACACCGTTGATCTCGCCATTGGTGACCCGGACGCCGAAGGACTCCCACGGGATGAGGTCGGAGAAGGCACCGAAGACCGCGCCCAGACCGCCGACCGCGATCGCGAGGTTCTTGAGGTTGAGCGGGGCGTACCTGATCCAGGACCAGTCGAGCCGGGCGACGACCTCACCTTCGGAGGTGGCCTCGACGGGCTCGACCTGTGACGAGGGCGCGGTAGCTGCGGGTACGTCGGCCGCCGCCGGCGCGGGGGCCGAGTGCAGGAGCTCGCGTCGCAGCCGCGCGGCGGAGTCCTTGGTCAGCGAGTCGAGGGTGATCTGGCCCTCGTCGACCCCGGTGCCGACGTTGACCTTGGTGACCCCGAGCGCGCGGTGGATGAGGGTCGAGTTCAGGTCGACGCTGCGCACCCGGTCGAGCCGGGCGGTCAGGGTGGTGCGGTTGAACAGGCCCTTGCGTACCTCGAGGTGTGTCGGCGTCACCCGATAGCTCGTGGTCAGCCACGGGATCATGCCGGCCAGGGCCGCGACCACCGCGATGCCGGCCGCGACCAGCAGACCGATGAACACGTTCGCCTGCCCGGCGCCGAAGGCGCCGATCGCGGCCGGGATGATCGCCTGGCGCAGCGTCGAGAGCGGGCTGACGACCGCCGTCCAGCCGGCCAGCCGCTGCCACTCAGCGTCCGGAACGACGGGCGCCTCGGAGAGCTCGGGAACATCGGGAACGTCAGGGACCTCGGGTGTGCTCACGTCGCGTCCTCAGGTGTCGCGGCGGTGATCGCGACCAGCTTCGCGACGACCTCGAGAGCGAGCGCGTCGTCGAGGCAGGCGATCTGGACGGTGCCCGCCGAGGAGGCGGTGGAGACCTTGACCGTACGCAGCCCGAACCGCCGCATCAGCGGTCCCTGCGTCGAGTCGACCGTCTGGACCCGGGAGAGCGGCACGATCTCGTCGATGACGGTGAGCCACCCGTGGCGTACGTGGACGGCGATGTCGGTCACCTCCCAGCGGTGGATCCGGAACCGGATCGAGGGCACGAAGGTCAGCCCCGGCACCGGCGCCAGGACGAAGACCACGGCCACGAGCCAGAGGATCCAGGTCCAGAAGCCCTCCGGGACCAGGATCGCCGCGATCACCGCACCGACGGCCAGCGCCAGCCAGATCACGGCGCCGATCGCCTCCGCCGTACGCCAGTAGGCCGGCGCGCGCTCGGAGACCTGATGGGCGGGTTCGCGCAGTCGCTGTGGTGCCTCGGGGTCGCTCACGGTTGGCGAGCCTATTGGGTGGTCGGTCTCGACCGTCGGATATGTGGAGATTCGGTGCAGACGGCGCCACCTCATCCCTAGAACAGCTAGGGTTCATGCCTAGAAGAACTAGGTATGTGAGGGAGGTGCGCATGCGCATCGACAAGGATCTGGTCGCCGCCTCGGCGACCCCGCTCGTGCTCGGCATCCTGTCCGAGGGCGAGTCGTACGGCTATGCCATCGGCAAGCGGGTCGCCGAGCTGTCCGGAGGCAGGATGGAGTGGACCGACGGGATGCTCTACCCGTTGCTGCACCGCCTGGAGCGACTCGGCCACGTCGAGGCGACCTGGGGCCGGTCGGAGACCGGCCGCCGGCGCAAGCACTACGCGATCACCGACGCCGGCCGTCAGGCGCTCGCCGAGCGGCAGCGGCAGTGGCAGGTGGTCGCCGACACCCTGGACAACGTGTGGCGCAGCTTCGGCACGCCGCCGGTCGCGGAGGGGTTGGCATGAGCGGGCGCAGCGTGGATCTGGAGGCGCAGATCGACCAGTGGCGGGGCTTCGTGGCCCGCCGGCCGGCGATGACCACCGACGACATCGTGGAGATGGAGGACCACCTCCGCAACCAGATCGCCGATCTGGCCGCCGGTGGCCTGGCCGAGGACGAGGCGTTCCTGGTCGCGGTCAAGCGGATGGGCAACCTCGACGACGTCTCGCGCGAGTTCGCCCGCGAGCACTCCGAGCGGCTGTGGCGCCAGCTCGTGCTCATCCCGGAGCCGGGTGCCGGCGTCGTCGGGTCGCGCTGGCGCGACCTCGGCCTGGTCATCGGTGTGGCGCTGCTGGCCGGTGTCGCGCTCAAGATCCTGGTCGAGTCCCTGGACGAGTTCGCGCTCGTCCGCAACGTGGCGTTCGTGCTGGTCCCGGCCGTGGCCGGCTGGCTGGCGTACAAGCGCCGGGTCTCCTGGCGGGTCGCCGCGGTCCTGACGGCGGTGGCGGCCGCGCTCGTGCTCGTGGTCAACCTCTACCCGTTCGAGATGGTCCCCCTGGTCGGCGGGGGCGAGGATCCAGGCATGACCGCCGTGCTCGTGGTCATCCACACGCCGGTGGTGCTGTGGATGCTCACCGCGGTGGCGTACGCCGGCGGCGACTGGCGCTCCCACGGCCGCCGGATGGACTTCGTGAGGTTCACCGGCGAGCTGGCGATGTACCTGGCTCTCATCGCGGCGGGTGCCGGCGTGCTGATCGGGCTCAGCGTCGGGGTGTGGAACCTGGCCGGCTTCGACCTCGAGCCCTACCTGGAGGACTGGATCCTGCCCTTCGGCATCCCCGGCGCGATCATGGTCGCCGCCTGGCTGGTCGAGGTGAAGATGAACGTGGTGGAGAACATCGCGCCGGTGCTCACCAAGGTCTTCACCCCGCTGGCGCTGGTGATGCTGGTGGCGATGTTCGCGGTGATGGTCCTCGGTGACTCCTTCGACGCGGTCGACCGCAACCTGCTGATCCTGATGGACGCGGTCCTGATCCTCGTCGTGGCCCTGCTGCTCTACTCCATCTCCGCCCACAACCCGATGGAACCGGCCGGCGTCTTCGACTGGCTCCAGCTCGGGCTGGTCGTGGCCGCGCTCGCGGTCGACGCGATCGCGCTGAGCGCGATGCTGACCCGGATCGCGGAGTTCGGCTGGACCGCCAACAAGACCGCGGCCCTCGGCCTCAACCTGATCCTGCTGGCACATCTGGCCTGGACCGGGTGGCTCACCCTGGGATTCGTACGCCGCACCGGCACGTTCCACGACGTGGAGCGCTGGCAGACCCGCTACCTGCCGGTCTACGGCCTGTGGGCGGCGGTCGTGGTCGTGGCCTTCCCGCTCATCTTCTCCTTCGCCTGACCTGCTGGTCGGTCATCGTCGCGCCTTGTGCGCGGCGATGACCGAGGCGTACCAGTCGAAGGACGGACGCGGGGTGCGGACCAGGGTGTCGTAGTCGATGTGCACCAGCCCGAACCGCTGGGTGTAGCCCTCGGCCCACTCGAAGTTGTCCATCAGCGACCAGCAGTAGTAGCCGGTGACGTCGATGCCGTCGGCGACCGCACGCTCCAGCTGCGTCAGGTGGAGGTCGAGGTAGGCGATCCGGTCGGCGTCCCCGTCGCCGGGGGCGGTGTTGTAGGAGGCGCCGTTCTCGGTGATCACGAACGGCGGGTGCTCCGGATAGCGCTGGTGCATCGCGGTCAGCAGCTCGTGGAGCCCGTCGGGGATGACCGGCCAGCCGAAGTCGGTGGTCGGGTAGCCGGGGATCGGCGGCTGCTCGATCGGGTTCGCCGAGCCTTCGGCAGCGGCGGCCGCCGCGGTCGGGTTGTAGTAGTTGAGGCCGTAGAAGTCGAGCGGAGCGCTGATCACCTCCAGGTCGCCGTCCTGGACCGGGAACAGCGGGGCGAGATCCTCCGGATAGCTGCCCAGCAGGACCGGGTCGGCGAAGGAGTGGTTCCACAGGGTGTCCAGCAGCCCGGCGGTGGCCCGATCCTCCTCGGAGTCGGTCGCCGGCCAGACCGGCATGTGGTTGGTCGCGGTGCCGATGCTGCGCGCGCCCGCCGCGCGCAGTGCCTGGACCGCCAGCCCGTGCCCGAGCAACAGATGGTGACCGGCGGGCAGCGCGTCGAAGACCAGCGCCTGACCAGGGGCGTGGATACCCAGCGCGTGGCCGAGCACCGTCACCACGTTCGGCTCGTTCACCGGGCACCAGTGGGCGACGCGGTCGGCGAGACGATCGGCCACCACCGCGGCGTACTCCCCGAACCGCTGTGCCGTCTTCCGGCTCAGCCAGCCGCCGTGGGCGTCCTGGAGCACCTGCGGGGTGTCCCAGTGGAACAGGGTCGCCATCGGGGCGATGCCGCGCTCGAGCAGCCCGTCGACGAGGCGGTCGTAGAAGTCGAGGCCCTGCTTGTTGACCTCGCCCGAGCCGGTCGGCAGCACCCGGGACCAGGAGATCGAGAACCGGTACGCATCCAGCCCCAGCCGCGCCATCAGCGCCAGGTCCTCGTCGAGCCGGTGGTAGTGGTCGCAGGCCACCTCGCCGCTGGACTGGTCGATGATCCGGCCGGGTTCGGCACAGAAGGTGTCCCACACCGAGGGGCCCCGGCCGTCCTCGTCGGCCGCCCCCTCGATCTGGTACGCGGCGGTGCTCGCGCCGAAGCGGAAGCCGGTCGGGAGGCTGGTGCCGGGAAGCTCGCTCACACCGCAGAGTGTGCCCGGCCCACCCCGGTCCCGTCCGGCGTTTCGGTCGTGGTCGGCGTACGACTCTAGGATTGTCGATCGTGGCACTCACCATCGGCATCGTGGGACTTCCCAACGCGGGCAAGTCGACCCTCTTCAACGCTCTGACCAAGAACGACGTACTCGCGGCGAACTACCCGTTCGCCACCATCGAGCCCAACGTCGGTGTCGTCGGGGTCCCCGACGAGAGGCTGGCCGAGCTGGCGAAGATCTACGAGTCTCAGAAGCTGCTGCCGGCCACGGTGCAGTTCGTCGACATCGCCGGCATCGTGCGCGGCGCCTCGCAGGGTGAGGGTCTGGGCAACAAGTTCCTCTCCCACATCCGTGAGTCCGACGCGATCTGCCAGGTCACCCGGGTCTTCCGCGACGACGACGTCACCCACGTCGACGGCAAGGTCGAGCCCGCCAACGACATCTCCACCATCCAGACCGAGCTGATCCTCGCCGACCTGGAGACGGTCGAGAAGGCGATCCCGCGGCTGGAGAAGGAGTCGCGCAAGGCTCCTGACCTCAAGGCGAACCTCGCCGCCGTGGTCGAGGCCAAGGAGGCCCTCGAGGCCGGCACCCCGATCATCGCCACGAAGATCGACCGCGCCCTGATCCGCGAACTGATGCTGCTCACCGCCAAGCCCTACATCTTCGTCTTCAACTGCGACTCCGACGAGCTCGCCGACGAGGCGCTCAAGAACTCGATGCGCGAGCTGGTCGCCCCCGCCGAGGCGATCTTCCTGGACGCGAAGTTCGAGTCCGAGCTGGTCGAGCTCGACGAGGACGAGGCCCGCGAGTTCCTGGCCGACGCCGGCGTCGAGGAGCCCGGCCTGGACATCCTGGCCCGCGTCGGCTTCGACACCCTCGGCCTGCAGACCTACCTCACCGCCGGCCCCAAGGAGGTTCGTGCGTGGGAGATCCCCCAGGGCGCCACCGCCCCCGAGGCCGCCGGTGTCATCCACACCGACTTCCAGAAGGGCTTCATCAAGGCCGAGATCGTCTCCTACGACGACCTCATCTCCGCCGGCTCCGTCGCCAAGGCCCGTGACCTCGGCAAGGTCCGTATGGAGGGCAAGGAGTACGTCATGGCCGACGGCGACGTCGTGGAGTTCAGGTTCTCGAACTGATCTCTGGCGGCTCATCGACACCCAGCGTCCACGTGTCTTCGGAGGGTAGGCGTCGCGGATGGAGCGCATGTACGAGGAACGTCATTCCGACTCGCCCGTGCTGGAGTGCGTATGGCAGGCGCGGGCCACGCGAGATGAGCGCTACCTCGTGCCGGCGGTCGAGTACTGGGATCTGTGGTTCGCCCGCGAGCCAGACGGAGAACTGCTTGCTGGACTGGCGGGCCCGACCATCGGGCACCGCTGGATCCGCTCGACGGTCGGAGAGCACAGCTGGGGCATCCAGCTGAAGGCTCACGCCGTCCTGCCCGGAGTGAGCAAGGAGCTCCTGCTCGGTGGTGAGCAGCAGTTCGTCGTCGAGGCGGGGCGGGTCACGCTTGCGCAGCACGCATTGCCGTTCCCAGAGTTCGAGGACCTCGAGGGGTTCGCCTATCGTCTTCTGGAGCTCGACGTGGTGCGCGACGACAACGACGTCCGGCGGATGCTCTCCGGCGATGACGCGGGCTACTCGGAGCGGCACCAACAGCGCCGGATCCGCGCAACAACAGGGCTCACGCGCAAGCAGATCGAGCAGCTGTCACGTGCGCGTGAAGCGTTTGCTCTGTTGCTGCAGGGCGTGCCGCCGATCGAGTGCGCCGCACGCTGCGGGTTCGCAGACCAGGCTCACCTGACTCGTTCGCTGAGAGCTTTCCACGGCCAAACGCCGGGCCAGGTGCTGTCCGGCTGACGATGGCGGAATTGTTCAATACCGTGACCTTCGCTCTGTGATGGGCTGAAGACATCGCATCCGCCATCAGCAAGGAGCAAACGATGTCTGCACCCGCCGCCCCCGAGGGCTATGCCACGGTCAACCCCTTCATCATCACGGCAGATGCCGTTGAACTGACCCGGTTCGTGATCGAGGTCTTTGATGGTGAGGAGCGCGCAGAGGCCCGCACCATCGACGAGGACGGGCTGCTGCTGCAGGCGGAGGTGCGCGTCGGCACGACCACCATCATGCTCGCCGAGCGCAAGCCGGACTGGCCTTTCACGCCGAGCCTGCTCCAGGTCTATGTCGATGACCTCGACGCGGTCCTCGAGCGTGCCCTCGCGCGTGGGGCGCGTCTGGTCACGAAGCCGACCGACTTCTTCGGCACCCAGTTCGCCCGCGTGCAGGACGCGAGCGCGAACCTGTGGTGGATCTGGCAGCACGGTGATGTGGTCTGGGACACCCAGGACGGTGAGAGCGAGTGGGCGGCCGAGGGCACCGACGAGGGATGGGGTGGGGAGTCGCCCGAGCTCGCCTATATCCACGACACGCTGCTGGAAGCGATGACCGGCTTGCGTGACCCGAAGGGCTCGCAGTAGCCACCGGGCGTGCTTCTCCGTCGGCGCGGATGGAGGGTGCGCTTCGACGTACCACCCTCAGCGGCCGATGGCATCAGTCGACCTCAAGTCGTCGCCACTCACCAGGCTGTCGACAAACGCCCAGGGGGTGGGTGCGGTCACCTGCGAGAGCATGGGCCAGGGCGAGTGCCGACTTCGGTACGCCGCGCCGCCATCGCAGTTGCTCGAGGAGAGCGTGCTCCCTCTGATCCTCCGCGTCGCGGGAACCAGGCCGCCCGAGCCAGTGATCCGCAAGGGCCTCGCCGCGGGGCTCGACGAAGAAACCGTGCAGCGGTTGATCGCCGACCTCGAACCCGAGCCGGTGAAGTACTTCACCACCCGCACGACGGGGTACGAAGCGATGCGCGCAGTGCCGCTCAAGAAGTACGTCGTCACCACCGATGATGCCGAGCTCACCGCCAGTGCTCAGCGGGGTTACGCAGCCCAGCTCGGAGCACACGGCATCATCGAGATCGCCAGCGCGCACCTACCCATGGTCACCAACTCTGCCGACGTGATCGCCGCCGCGCAGGACCTCGCCGAGAGCCACCCAACAGTTTGAACCGCCGTTGCCGGACTGGTCGGAGCAGCGATACTGGCTGCCGATCCGGTCGGTGGCGCATACGTGAACGACCTGGAGGGCCCGTCACTTCGGCGTCCCGATCACGATGACCTCGGTGATCAGCGAGTACGACGCTCCGCACCGGTTCGTGGACGAGCAGCAGTCCGGCCCGTTCCGGCGGTGGTGGCACGAGCACCGATTCGAGCCGGCCACAGGCGGCACCCTGATGACGGACGTCGTGGAGTTCGTAGCGCCCGCCGGGGTAGTCGGGCGGTTGGCGAACGTTCTCGTGCTCACTCGCTATATGACGAAGCTGTTGGAGCGACGGAACGCGTGGCTGAAGAATGCCTTCCAGTCCTGAGGGGTGATCGCTCCGGGTCGACTCGAGGTTTCGCCGTTCGACGTCGACGGCTGACGAACCGCGGCTAGTCTCGGCCGAGGTCTCGGCTGACGAAGTGGAGCTGCGATGGTTGGCCAGGTTGAGGCGATGCGGATCGTCGCGGTCGTAGCGCTGTGGTGGGTGCCGACGATCGTCGCGCTGGTCCTGATCGGCCGCAGCATCGCTGCCCGGGGCCGGTTCGGCGGGCTGGACGTCCTCGACATCGTGATGGTGCTGGTCTTCAGCTGGGCTGGTGCCCTGGTCTACTTCCTCATCGCGTTCCTGCGTCACCGAGAGGAGGCCCGTGCCACGG
Source organism: Nocardioides sp. NPDC101246 (assembly GCF_044767415.1). Taxonomy (NCBI): domain Bacteria; kingdom Bacillati; phylum Actinomycetota; class Actinomycetes; order Propionibacteriales; family Nocardioidaceae; genus Nocardioides; species Nocardioides sp. NPDC101246. The sequence goes on along the minus strand of NZ_JBIWNX010000003.1, from coordinate 229,271 downwards.
TCGTCGCGTCGCCTTCGATCGTGGAGAGCGAGACCACCTTGAACCAGGTCGATGAGGCGTACGTGCGGGCCTGGGCCGAAGCGCGTACGGCAGCAGGCGACGTCCTGATCGACGTGCTCCATCAAGCAGGGCTCGGGCCGAGCTGGACGGAACCGGGTCAGCCGCGGGCGGATCTGCTGCTCGCAATCTGGCGCGCGGGCGCTCCACCGCGGTCCGCCTCGAGACAGCTTCGCGAAGCGCTCGGCGCTCAGCACGCTCGTGCCGGTGCGTAGGTCGCCCTGCGGGGCACTGGTCGCTCGGGCTTCGTCAGGAACACGAAGTCGTCCGGCCCGTTCGAGGCTGCACGATCCGGCCGCGGCCTTCGGCTCCCGCACGGCAACCTGCGGAAAGCTCTCCGACGAGGTTGCTCGGCTCCGCGACTCGATGGAGTTCCCATTTAACGTCTAGCGTTATTAACGTATCGCGTTATAAGCTGGTCGTGTGATCAGGTCGTTCGGGGACAAGAACACGGAACGGTTGTGGAACCGTGAGCGTGTTCCTTCGTACGACCAACGGATCTTGCAGGTTGCTCTGCGCAAGCTCCGGCAGGTCGGGTCGGCGACGACCCTCGACGACCTGCGGGTGCCGCCAGGCAATCGGCTGGAAGCGCTCAAGGGCGACCGCCAAGGCCAGCACAGCATCCGGGTCAACGACCAGTGGCGAATCTGCTTCATGTGGAAGGACGGAGGTGCGGAGGATGTCGAGCTCGTCGACTACCACTGACAAGATCCCGCCGATCCATCCCGGTGAGGTTCTGATGGCGGACTTCATCGAGGGCTTCGGGATCACCCAGAACAAGCTGGCGGTCTCGATCGGTGTGCCACCGCGCAGGATCAACGAGATCGTCCACGGTAAGCGGGCGATCACCGCGGACACGGCCCTTCGGCTCGGCCGGTACTTCGGCACGTCGGCGGAGTTCTGGCTCAACCTGCAGGCACACTATGACCTCGATCTTGCGGCGGACCGTGCGGCCGAGCAGATCGCTGCGATCACGCCGCTGAAGGTCGCGTGACGCAAGCGAACCGCGGAGAAGGTCGCAGGGATGCTGCATGACGAGGTTTCCACGCTATTGGGATCCCACTCACCGTGCCCCCAGCGAGTTTGTCGGTCAGTACGAGGCGGCACGAGAGCTCGACCTGCCGGTGTTCCGGGTCGCTACCCACACGATGAACGGACGCCTCGACGTCGCGATGGACGGCGAAGAGAAAGGCGTGACCAGGGCCAGTCTCGAGCGAGAGAAGGAGTGGCGATGCGGGGCGTCACGACTCGAGCGACTGAGACGTTTCTGGAGTGACGCCTTCAGGACAGTCCTTGGAAGCCTCTTCTGACGTACGCGACCCTGCTCCCGTGGCCGTACAGCAGCAACGTGGGAGTCCCGAAGTCACCTGGTGACCTCAGGGCTCCCACGTTGCTTACCAGTCAAGGTCGCGGCACCTTCTGCTCCTGCTGAGGCCCCCGGACGATCTGGCCGTCGATGGCCAGCTCAGAGGTGTATCAAGCCTCAGGTTGGCGTCGGTGTGGTCCTTCCGCCAGACACCGCCGAGCAGTTGCGCGGCACTTTCGCGACGTCGCGGGGGATCTGGAAGAACCTCCCTAGCCGCTACGAGCTGTGGTTCGAGCGGGCATGCCTTTGATGATCAGCTCGCTCAGCGTGTGGGTGCGCTGCTGCGTCGCTGGGTCCGGCCGCTGAGCTCTGCGTCGAGCGTCTCCTGTGCGGTGCGCATCTGCTCGGCATATGCAGGCTCCTGCAGACGCTGCCACATCACATCTTCGGAAACGTCCTCGACGTGGCTCACCACCCACCAGATATTGCCGAACGGATCCTTGATTCGTCCGCCGCGCTGTCCGAAGGCACTGTCGCTGAGTTCGGTCACCACCGTTGCCCCCACGGCGAGTGCCCTCGTGAAACTCTCGTCCGCGTTCGGTACCCACACGCGCAGCAGGCTCGGCATGGCCGGCCATTCCGGGCGCCGATCGAAGGCCAGCACGACGGTGTCTCCGACTCGAATCTCACCGTGGCCTGTCGAGCCGTCTTCCGTGGCGACACGGGCCAGTTCCTCGCCATCGAAGACCTGCGCAATGAAGTCGAGCAATGCTCCGGTGTCGTCAGTGACGACCCACGGCGCGACGCTCGTGTAGCCGGCAGGTGCGGTGCCGTTCGTGTTTGCCATGGTCTCTTCTCGTCTCGTCGGTTGTGCTGACGAGACCGACGCTAGATGGGAAGTAGGTCTGTTCTTGTCCTACTTGTCGAGGAATATGGGGACATAGCCGGACCGACCTCACGCCTTCTCAGCCTCCTGTCGCTACTGCAGACTCCACGTACCTGGTCAGGCAGCGAACTTGCGGATCGCCTGGAGGTCACGCGTCGCACGGTGCGTCGCGACATCGATCGCCTCCGGGAGATGGGCTACCCCGTCGAAGCTGATATCGGCGCTTACCGCGCGGCCTAGCAGATCGCTGCGATCACGCCGCTGAAGGTCGCATGACGCAGGCGGTTCGCCGCGGAAGGGCGTCGGGTGTTGGTGGAGTTCCGCGTCAACGTGTGAATGTCCCGGCCCGGGCCTCTGTGGAGATACTCGCGTCATGATGATCGAGGGTCTGATTGCGGCGGGGCTGTTGCCGGCTGACGGAGCGGCGTGGGCGTCGGTCGGCGGCGGAGAGTCTGGTGCCACTGTGTTTCATGACCGCGGGGCGGCACGCTATGCGAAGGTCGTTCCTGCTGCGGCGGGGCAGGACCTGGCTGCGGAACGAGAGCGGATCACCTGGCTCGGCGAGGCAGGTTTTCCAGCCCCGAACGTGCTCGACTGGCGCGTGACAGCTGATGGCTCGTGTCTGATCACCAGTGCGGTTGCCGGAGTCTCGGCCGATCGGCTGGATGCCGTTGCGCTTCGACGCGCCTGGCCGAGCATCGCGGAGATCGTTCGGGTGCTGCACGGTCTTCCTGTGGAGGAGTGTCCCTTCGACAGGGGGCTCGGGACAATGATGCCGCTCGCGCGCGAGGTGGTGGCCGCCGGTCGGGTCCAGGCCGAGTTCCTGCCGGAAGAGCTGCAGCAGGTGCCGCCGGCGATGATTCTCGACGGAATCGAGGACGAGCTGCCGCAGCGCACGGCTCAGGAACGCAGTGCACCTGTCGTGTGCCACGGCGACCTCTGTCTTCCGAACATCCTCGTGGACCCGGACACGATGCGCGTATCCGGACTGATCGACCTGGGGCGGCTCGGTCGTGCTGACCCGTACGCCGACATCGCCCTGTTGCTGGCGAACGCCCGTGAGACGTGGCGTGACGAGGCCACCGCCCGCCAGGCCGATCGTGAGTTCGCCGAGCTGTACGGAATCCGTCTCGACGCCGGAAGTCAGCGCTTCTATCTGCACCTCGACCCACTGACCTGGCCTGGCTGAACCGGTCGTACGACCGCGGACCCGGCCAAGCTAGTGCAACTCAATGGTTGCAATTCGATGGCGAGTGTGCCACGGTGATATGCAACCATTGAGTTGCAGATCAAGGGGTGTGCCGATGTCTTACCCACAGGATCGTTCAGCAATGCGCGGTTCACGAGCGGCGGTCGCTCTGGGCGCACTGTTCGCCGGAACGCTGGTGATGGGGTGTGCCGAGATGCTCGTGATGGGCATGCTCGATCTGATGGCCGAGGGCCTGGCGGTCCCGGTCCCGGCGGTGGGTGTGCTGGTCTCGGCGAATGCGCTCGGGATCGCGGTCGGCGGCCCGCTTCTGACGTTCCTGACCGCTCGCCTCGACCGGCGGACGGTCCTGCTGGCCGCGATCGTGACGTTCACCGGGCTCAACCTCCTTCCCGCGCTCGGCGCCGGCCTGGAGGCGTTCATCGCCGCCCGGGTCGTGATCGGCGCCGTGGAGGGGCTGTTCATCGCAGCCGCCATCACCACGGCGACATCGATGGTGCCCCCGGAACGCGCCGGCCGGGCGATGGCGGTCGTGATCTCCGGCTTCGCCGTCTCCGGCGCGGTGGGGATGCCGTTGGGCCGGCTCCTCGGTGAATCCGTCGGCTGGCGGGCATCGTTCCTCGCCGTCGTCGTGGCGTCCACGGCCGTCCTGGTGATGGCGTTGCTGGTGGTGCCGCGGGTTCCTGCCGAGGGCGACGTCGGAATGCTCGCGCAGCTGCGGCTCGCCTTCGGGCCGAGCGTGCTCGCGGTGCTCGCGGTCGGCGTGCTGCTGTTCGCCGGCGTCTCTGCGGCCCTGACCTATCTCGTCCCGTTCCTGGACGGCGTGGCCGAGGTCTCGGGGCCTTGGATCGGAGTCTGCCTGATGGGCTACGGCATCGCCGCCGCTGTCGGGTCGCTGGCCGGTGGAGGGTTCGCCGACATCGGTGCCGCACGCGCCCTGACCGTCGGTGCGGTCGGCGCATCGGCCTCACTCGTCGCGATGCTCCTGTGGGGAACGAGCACCGCCGTCGCGGTTCTCGCGGTGCTCTGCCTCGGCATGTGCAGCGCAGGCATCACCACCCCGTGGCAGCACCGCGTCGAACACCTCGCCGGTCCCGGTGCGATCCTCGCGGCCTCGCTGCCCGCATCCGCCGGAAACCTCGGTGACGCCATCGGCGCCTTCGCCGGAGGGCGGGCGATCACCGCCGGCGGCATGGACGCGGCTCTTCTCACCGCTGCGATCCTCGCCGCCATCGCCGTCGTAGCCGCGATCGCCAGCCCCTCCCTGCGCCCCGCGCCCTCACCCTCGACCCGACCAGAACGAGCACTGGAATCCGCCGCCGTGCGGTGACCGCCGATACCGAGAGAAAGGAATCATCATGGAGAACACGCCGAACCCCAGGGCAGAAGTCGAGGCCGACACCTTCAGCGTGCGCCGTACGATCCACATCAACGCGCCCCGGGAGAAGGTCTGGCGGACCGTCACCGAGCCCGAGCTGATCTCGCAGTGGTTCGGTCAGATCACTCTCACCGGTGCCGGCGTCGGCGCCCTCGGCACGATCGGCTGGCCGGGGGAGCGCCGGGTGCCGATCCGGGTCGAGACTTTCGACCCTCCCTCGGAGGTCTCCTACCGCTGGTGCAACGAGGAAGGCCCGCTGCCCGAGACGGTCGATGAACAGCGCTCCACGGTCTTCCGTTTCACCCTCGAGCCGACCCCTGGCGGGACTCGGCTCACCGTCGTGGAGACGGGTTTCGAGCACACCAGCGACCCGACCGGGCTGATGGCGGATCATCGTGGCGGCTGGGACGAGGAGCTCGACAAGCTCGTCCTCCTCCTCGAGCAGGACTCATGAGCGACGACAACCTCGTCGATCAGGTCGTGGTCAACGTGTGCAGCGCACTCGGCGACGAGAGCCGATGGAGCATCCTTTCCGCCCTCGGCGAGGGCGACGCTTCGGCGTCCGCCCTCGCCCGGCGCCTGCCCATCACCCGGCAGGCCATCGCCAAGCACCTTGCCGTCCTGCACGAGGTCGGCCTCGTGGAGACGGTCCAGGCCGGGCGCGAGGTCCAGTACCGGGTCGTCGGCTCCGGACTCAGCACCGTGGCTCGTCGCCTCGATGCCATCGGGGTCGAGTGGGACCGTCGCCTTGCTGCCATCAAGCAGATCGCCGAGAACCTCTGAGCCCTGCCGTGGCTCGGTGCGTGACTCACTCGAACCGGGTGAAGCAGTGACGCCCACGCGCGCGAACGGTGGAGTGGCCGACCTCCGCGGGTGCAGGTTCAGTCCTTGACGTACTTCCCCTGACGGTCGGTGATTGCCCGGATCCGCTGAGCAGAGGACGAGTCATGGCTGAGAAGGAATTCAACGGCGTCATCAACCTGGACGTCCGGGACTCGGTCCCGGACTGGTCCCCGTACGAGCTTCCGACCGCGAAGGAGGGGGCGCCGAACGTGCTCGTCGTGCTCTACGACGACACCGGCATGGCCACCTGGTCGCCGTACGGCGGACGGGTGAACATGCCGACGCTGCAGCGTCTGGCCGACAACGGACTGACCTACACCCAGTGGCACACCACGGCGCTGTGCTCGCCGACCCGGTCCTGTCTGCTGACCGGCCGCAACCACACCACCAACCGGGTGGCCTCGATCATGGAGGGAACCAACGGGTTCCCGGGTCAGGCCGGCCGGATTCCTGAGGAGTGCGCCACCATCGGGCACATCCTGCAGGACAACGGCTACAGCACGTTCTGGCTGGGCAAGAACCACAACGTTCCGGAGGAGGACAACTCCGCCGGTGGCAGTCGCCAGCAGTGGCCGCTGCAACAGGGCTTCGACCGGTTCTACGGCTTCCTCGGTGGCGAGACCAACAACTGGTACCCCGACCTGGCCGAGGACAACCACTACATCGACCAGCCCTACACGCCTGAAGAGGGCTATCACCTCTCCAAGGACCTCGCCGACCGGGCGATCAAGATGTTGCGCGATCAGAACGCGTCCAACCCGTCGAAGCCCTGGTACATGTGGTTCTGCCCCGGTGCCAACCACGCGCCGCACCACGCGCCGCAGGAGTACATCGACAAGTACAAGGGTGCGTTCGACGACGGCTACGACGCCTACCGGGAGTGGGTGCTCGCCCGGATGATCGAGAAGGGCGTCCTGCCCGAGGACACCGAGCTGACCCCGTGGAACCCTGTGGCCGAGGACCAGGCCAACCCGGCCGACCACGTGACGCCGTGGGACCAGCTCAGCATCGATGAGAAGCGACTCTTCGCCCGGATGGCCGAGGTCTTCGCCGGCTTCAGCGAGTACACCGACGCCCAGATCGGCCGGGTCATCGACTACCTGGAGGAGACCGGCCAGCTGGAGAACACGATCGTCTTCTACTGCGCCGACAACGGCGCGTCAGGTGAGGGTTCGGACTCCGGCTCGGTGAACGAGAACAAGTTCTTCAACGGCTATCCTGACGAGCTCGCCGAGAACCTCGCCATGCTGGACAAGCTCGGCTCACCGGAGACGTACAACCACTACCCGACCGGGTGGGCGGCGGCCTTCAGTACGCCGTTCCAGATGTTCAAGCGCTACAGCCAGTACTCCGGCGGTACGTGTGACCCGTTGGTCATCCACTGGCCGGCCGGCATCCAGGCCAGGGGCGAGATCCGGCACCAGTACCACCACGTCACCGACATCGTGCCGACCATCCTGGAGCTCGCCGGTCTCGAGATGCCGGAGGTCTACCGCGGGGTGGAGCAGGAGCCGTTGCCGGGGGTTTCGATGGCGTACAGCTTCGACAGCGCCGACGCGCCGACCACGAAGAAGCGCCAGTACTACACCATGCTCGGCACCCGTGGCATCTGGCAGGAGGGCTGGAAGGCGGCGGCAACCCATGCGCCGATCTCCGGGAAGGGGCACTTCGACCAGGACAGGTGGGAGCTCTACCACGTCGACGAGGACCGCTCGGAGTCGAAGAACCTGGCCGAGGAGTTTCCGGAGAAGGTTCAGGAGCTGGTCGCGGCCTGGTTCGAGGAGGCCGAGAAGTACCACGGACTTCCGCTCGACGACCGTTCCGCGCTGGAGATGATCACGGTCGAGCGGCCCCAGGCGGAGCCGCCGCGCAGCCGCTACCTCTACTACCCCGGAAGCGGCGCGGTCCCGGAGGGCGTCGCGGTCAACGTACGCGGCCGTTCGTACAAGATCATCGCGGACGTCGACCTCGGCGACGGCGCCGAAGGGGTGATCTTCGCCCACGGCTCTCGGTTCGGCGGGCACGCGCTGTTCCTCCAGGGCGGCAAGCTGCACTACGTCTACAACTTCCTCGGCATCTCGCCGGAGCAGACCTTCGTCTCCGAGAAGCTGACCCCGGGTCCGCACGCGCTGGGGATGGAGTTCGTTCGCGAAGGCGCCGGTCCCAACAAGGAGTCGGTCGGCACCACCAACCTCTACGTCGACGACCAGATCGTGGCCACGGGGGAGATGCGTGCCCAGGTCGGCAAGTTCACCCTGTGCGGCGATGGCCTCTGTGTCGGCTTCGACAGTGCCGACGCGGTCAGCCGCAGCTACCGGGCGCCGTTCACGTTCACCGGGGGAAAGATCCTCGGCGTCGCCGTCGACGTCAGCGACGAGAGCTACCTCGACCTCGAGACCGAGGCTCTGGCGGCGTTGGCCCGCGACTGAGCAGCGCCACGCGCGTGTCATGACATACGGCGCGGCCGCGGGATGCCTGGATCCGGCTCCCGCGGCCGCGCCGCACTCGTCAGTCGCGAGACATCGCGGCGTGGAAGTCGCGCTCCCGGTCGAGGTAGACGTCGTCGCCGATGTTGATCTCGACGACTGTGATCTTGGCGCCGGTGAGGGCGAACGGTGAGGAGTACTCCCGCGAGACCGGGTCGGCGCCGTCCTTGCCCACTGTCAGCCCTTCGCCGCACAGCGCGAAGTGGCCGGGCTGCGTCTTCCAGTCGCTCTTGGCAACAGCCTGGTCGTCGACGTAGAGAGTCGCCGTCCCGACCGCCTCCTGGTGCTCGCCGTGGCTCTCCTTGGAGAACTCGACCCCGAGCACATGCTCTCCGGGGGTCAGCTCGTCCGGTGAGACCAGCACCTGCTCAGGCGGGATGCCGAGGAAGTTCGACACGTACCAGAGCTTCCGGTCCTTGATGAAGAGCGTGTGCCCGCCGAAGCGCGCCCCGTTCGCGATGATCACGCCCTCCGGGGCGTCGTCGAGCTTCACCTGGGCCAGGATCTTGAACGACCGGCCGCGGATCTCGGCGGCGGCGAACTCGGGCACGGGAGAGGTGTCCGGGTAGTAGCGGTAGACACCGCCCTCGGGGATCTCCGCCACCGGCATCTCCCTGATCAGGTCCTGGAGCGACCGGTTGTCGAGCGGCAGTACGTCGTACTTGCCGGCCTCGACGTACCAGAGGTTGACCAGCTCCTTGACCTTGTCGGGATGCTCGGCGGCGAGGTCGTGGTGCTCGGCGCGGTCCTCGTCGGAGTGGTAGAGCTCCCAGGTGTCGTTGAGGAGGTCGGAGGCGGTGCCGCCCTGCTGGGGTGCCCGCTGCGCGACGACGTGCCAGCCCTGGCTCCACAGCGCGCGCGTGCCCATCATCTCGTAGTACTGGACGACCTTCTGCGACGGACCGTCCGCCTCGAAGCTGTACCTCATCGAGACACCGGGCAGCTCGCTCTGTGCGTACCCCTGCACCGACTCCGGCATCTCCAGGCCGATGCACTCGAGGATGGTCGGCACGATGTCGACTGCGTGGTGGTACTGGTTGCGCACCTCGCCGCGACCTGCGATCCCTCGCGGCCAGGAGATCACCAGCGGGTCCGCGACACCGCCCTGGTAGGTGTAGCGCTTGAACATCTTGAACGGCGTCGAGAACGCGGTCGCCCATCCGGTCGGGTAGTGGTTGTACGTCTCCGGCGAGCCCAGCTGGTCCAGCATCGAGAGGTTCTGCTGGAGGTCCTCGGGATAGGCGTTGAAGAACTTGTTCTCGTTGACCGTGCCGTCCGGGCTGCCCTCCCCGGAGGCACCGTTGTCGGCGGCGTACATGACGATCGTGTTGTCGAGCTGACCCGTCTCCTCGAGGTAGTCGATGATCCGGCCGACCTGGGCGTCGGTGTACTCGGAGAAGCCTGCGTAGACCTCGGCGAACCGCGCGAAGAGCCGCTTCTCCTCGTCGTTGAGGCTCTCCCAGGGCCGTACGTGGTCCATGGGCTGCGCGGCCTCCCCGGGCAGCGGGTTGATCTCGGTGAGCTGGGTGCCCTCCGGGAGGATGCCGCGCTCGACCATCCGCGGCAGCACCCATTCGCGATAGGCCTCGTAGCCGTCGTCGAACTGGCCGGCGTACTTCGCGATGTACTCCTGCGGCGCGTGGTGCGGGGCATGGTTGGCCCCGGGGCAGAACCACAGGTACCAGGGCTTCTTCGGTGCGGAGGTCTTGCTGTCGGCGATGAACGAGATCGCCTTGTCGGCAAGGTCCTTGGAGAGGTGGTAGCCGTCCTCGGGGAGGGAGGGCTGGTCGACGTAGTGGTTGTCCTCGACCAAGGTCGGGAACCAGTTGTTGGTCTCGCCGCCGATGAACCCGTAGAAGCGGTCGAACCCACGTGCCAGCGGCCAGTTCCGCTTGCTCGCCCCGACCGCCCACTCGTCGAGCGGGACGTTGTGGTTCTTGCCGACCCAGAAGGTGTTGTAGCCGTTCTCGCGCAGCACCTCGCCGATGGTGGCGTTCTCCATCGGGATGTGCCCGGTGTGGCCGGGGAACCCCTGGGCACCCTCGGCGATCTGGGCGAACCCGTTCTGGTGGTGGTTGCGCCCGGTCAGGAGGCAGGAACGGGTCGGCGAGCAGAGCGCCGTGGTGTGCCACTGGGTGTAGGTCAGGCCGTTGTCGGCCAGCCGTTGCATGGTCGGCATGTTGATCCGGCCGCCGTACGGCGACCACGCGGCCATGCCGGTGTCGTCGTAGAGAACCAGCAGTACGTTGGGGGCGCCCTCCGGCGCCGGTGGCTCGCGGAAGGGCGTCCAGTCCGGGACAGAGTCCCGGACGTCGAGATTGACGATCCCCTTGAACTGATTGGTCATCTCTTCCCCCATGCGTGGTTGTTTTGCCACAGACACTGATCTCCTGGCGGGTTCTGATACCTCCCCCGGTTCAGGTGAGTAGCCAACCGATGCGTGGCAGGTGTGTTGCGCCATCACCTGCCCGAGCCTGATCTCAGGCGGGGACCTGGTCGAGGAAGCCGCGTACGTCACGGATCCGCTGGTCCTCGTCGACCACGATCACGTCGAAGCCGATCACGACCGGCTCCGCCCCGTCCGGCCCCAGACCCCACTGGAAGCGGGCCTGCTGGTGGTGGAAGTCGACCGTCCCCACCGGGGTGAAGACGAAGTCGGGGAACTGCGCGCGTACGGCCTGGATGGTCGCGCCGACGGCCTCCCGGCCCTGCACCTCGGCGAGCGGATCGACGTAGACGCAGTCGTCGGACCAGTGCTTCGCCAGCAGCCCGGTGAGCACGGACTCGTCGGTGGCGTTCCAGGTGTCGAGGTAGCGGGTCACGATGTCGTTCATGGTGTCTTCCTTCTCTCGGATCGGGTTGTCACGAGAAGGTTCGCCGCTGGTCGGTGCGCCGGTCGATAACCTCCGAGGTCATGGCCGTCGTGATCCGGGCGTGGCTAGCCTCGGGTCGTGACCACAACTGCGATGCCACCATCACCGTCATCGTCGGTCGGCAGCGAGCTTCGCCGATGGCGCGAGCTGCGGTGCCTGAGTCAGCTCGCGCTCGCCACCCAGGCCGAGGTGAGCACCCGACACGTGAGCTACGTCGAGAACGGGCGCTCCCGGCCGACGCCGGAGATGATCGTCCGGTTGGCCGAGGTGATGCGGGTGCCCATGGCCGAGCAGAATCGGCTCCTGCTCGCCGGTGGCTTCGCTCCCCGCTATCCGCACCGCGCGACCGACGACAGCGTGCTCGCGCCGGTGATGGCCGGCCTCCGTAGCCTGCTGGACGCCCACGCGCCGTACCCGGCCCTGCTCCTCGACGACCACTGGGACATCGTCGATGCCAACGAGCCCGTCGACGGGCTGCTCGTCGGCTGTGACCGCAGCCTGCTCGAGCCTCCGCTCAACGTGATCCGACTCTGCCTGCATCCGCGAGGGATCGCCCCGCGCATCCGCAACCTCCCCGTCTGGCGTGCCCACCTGCTTCACCAGCTCGACCGGCGCATCACCCACACGGGCGGTGACCCGGTCCTGGTCGCGCTCCGGGACGAGGTCACTACCTACCCCACCGGTGGCGAGCCGTCGGCGCGGCCGTCGGCCGACCCTGTCGTCCCGCTGGAGATCGATGGCGGCGGCGTCGTGCTCCGGTTCTTCAGCGTCGCCAGCCAGATCGAGAGCGCCTCCGACGTCACGCTCAACGGCCTCCACCTGGAGACGTTCGTCCCCGCCGACGATCGGACGCGACAGGCGCTCAGCCCTTGAGCAGTCGCATCGTCTGGTGGGAGAGCACCCGGTTCACCGCGGGCAGGCGGGAGATGGTCCCGACGATGAGCGCTTCGTACGCATCGGGGTCGGCGACCTGGACGCGCAGGTAGTAGTCGGGCTGGCCGAGCATGCGGCGCATCTCGGTGACCTCGGGGACGGCGACCGCGGCGGTCTCGAAGTCCTCGATGGTCTTGCCGTCGTTGACGGCGATGTCGATCGCGACGATGACCTCGAACCCGCGTCCGCCGCTCTTCGGGTCGACCCTGGCGTGGTAGCCCTTGATCACCCCGTCGCTCTCCAGACGCTGTACGCGGCGCAGGCAGGGCGCCGGGGTGAGGCCGACCCGTCGGGCCAGCTCGGCGTTGCTCAGTCGGGCGTCATCCTCGAGCTCGGCAATGATTGCGCGATCCAGGTCGTCAATCGCATGATCGTTGCGCACAGCGGCACTTTAGCATCGGCGATGAGCAACCCAAGGACGTCCGAACTTTCCTAGGCTTGCGGCATGCAGGTGATGGAGACCGAGACGACGTACCAGGGGTCGCCGACGGCCCGCGAGGAGGTGGCCGCGGGTTGGCGGATCGTGCTGCCCGCCTGCGTCGCCGTGATCCCGCTCGGGCTCGCGCTCGGCGTGCTGGTGGTCCAGTCCGGGCTCGACTGGTGGTGGGCCCCGGTGTTCGGCGCGGTCGTGTTCGCCGGCTCCATGGAGTTCCTGCTGGTCGGTCTGGTGGCCGCGGCTGCTCCGTTGGCCCAGATCGCCGTCAGCACGCTGCTGGTGAACTTCCGGCACGTCTTCTACGCGATCTCGTTCCCGATGCACCGGATCCAGGGCCGAGGGTGGAGGGCCTACAGCACCTTCGCGCTGACCGACGAGGCGTACGCGCTCACCGCGACCCCGGAGGCGGCCGGGTGGTCGCGGACGAGGATCGTCGGCATCCAGGCGTTCTTCCACCTGGCGTGGGTCCTCTGCGTGGCCGCCGGCGCCGGTCTGGGCTCGCTGATCCCGCCGCAGGTCGTGGGCCTCGACTTCGCGGTCACCGCGCTGTTCGTGGTGCTGGGGATCGAGGCGTACAAGGTCCGTCGATCGGTGCCGGTCTCAGCTCTTGCGCTGGGCTGCGCGCTCGTCGCGGCGCTGATCTCGCGGGACAACATGCTGCTGATCGCGATGGGCATGTTCTGTGCCGCGCTGGTCTGCTCGTACGTCCTCGCCGTCCGTAGGAGCAGCCGTGGCTGATCACTGGTACGTCCTTTCTGCCGTCCTCGTCTCCGCGGCCGTCACCTGGACCCTGCGTGCGGCTCCGTTCGCGATGCTCGCCCCGCTGCGGCACAGCGCGCTGCTGGCCTACATCGGCGAGCGGATGCCCGTCGGGGTGATGGTCATCCTGGCCGCCTACACCCTCCGCGAGACCGACCCTGTCGTCCTGACCTCCGTCGGACCGGCCGCCCTGGCCCTCGCGATCACGATCGGGCTGCACCTGTGGCGCGGCAGCATGACGCTGAGCATCTTCGCCGGCACGGCGGCGTACGTCCTGGTCGTCTCGGTCATCGCCGCCTGAACGGCGGCGCTGAGGACTACCGTGTGCGCATGACCGGAGAGAACAAGGCCAGGAAGTCTCGTCAGCGCGGCGGCGGACGGAACGGGTTCGAACACTTCGTGGAGGTGGTCACCTCTGTGGTCAGCCATGCTCCCTTCTTCTACGTGATCGTGGTCGTCCTGCTGCTGTGGGCGGTGAGCTTCCCCCTCTGGTCCTCGAGCACCAAGTGGGAGCTGGCCATCCACACCGGCTCGTCGGTCCTCTCGCTGCTGTTGCTGGTGCTGCTCCAGAACGCCGGGCGGCGCTCGGAGGAGGCTTCTCACGAGAAGCTCAACGTCATCGCCTCGGCCCTCTCCGACCTGATGGAGTCCCGGGCCCGCGACGACGAGGAGCTCGCCGACTCGGTGCGTATCCTGCGGGAGGCCGTGGGGCTCGAGGAGCGGCATTGATCCGCTGGGGGAGTGGGCGCTGGACCCATCCGCCCGTCGCTGCTGTCGAGCGCGGTTCCGACCTCCTCGTCACCGCTGCGGAGGGGAGCGACGCATGGCGTACGACCTCCTACGGGTTCGTCCACGACAGCGAGCACGCCCTGCTGGCCCCGTTCGACCAGGACACCGCGGTCGAGGTCGAGTTCACGGCCGCCTTCTCGCAGCAGTTCGACCAGGCCGGGATCTTCGTACGTGTCAGCGAGACGCACTGGGTCAAGGCCGGCGTCGAGTACGCCGACGGTCGTCCGCAGCTCGGTGCCGTCGTCACCGACGGTAGGTCGGACTGGTCGCTGGCGCCGGTGCCCGACTGGCGCGACCGCAGGGTCCTGATGCGGGTCAGCCGATCCGGCGACGCGCTCACCGTCCGAGCCGCGGTCGACGGCGGCTCTCTTCAGCTCGTCCGGGTGGTCCCCTTGGCGCCGGACCTCGTCGCCCAGGCCGGACCGTTCATCTGCGCGCCCACGCGGGCGGGGCTCACGATCGCGTTCCACGCCTGGCGCACGACCGCGGTCGACGCCGCCCTGCACTGACCGGCGGCCTAGTTGATGATCTCGGCCCTGTCGTCGGTCCGGATCGCAGCCAGGCGGTCTCGCCACATCTGCAAGGCTTCGGGGGTCAGGCGGGTCCAGTCGTGGACCTCGGAGACGATCCGAAGCGGCTCCCTGCTGCGGTAGGAGCGGGTCGGGTTGCCGGGAAACTTCTTGTCCGTGACATTGGGGTCGTTCTCGAACTCGCCGGTCGGCTCGACGAGGTAGACCCGTGGATCCGCGTCGCCGGGGGTGATCTCGGCTGCGAGGCCTGCGCCGTCGGGGAGCGCGGTGAAGTAGATGTGGTTCATCACCACCTCGGGCTTGTAGTTCGACCGGAACCCGGCGGTGAGCAGGTCTCCTTCGCGCAGGTCGGCCTTGGTGCCGTGGTAGAACGGCCCGTCGTCCAGCGGCTCACTCATGGTGGCAGGGTACCCGTGCTTGGGTTCCAGCGTGGGTGGGGCCAATACCGGGTTTGGGTTGGGAGATTTAGAAGCAGGGTGTCTGGGTTGGGTGCCATTTGGCTGTCTTGCGGACTTCCAGCAGCGGTCTTGCTTGGGCTGGGGATACCTGTCCCTGATTGGGTTCATTGGTTTTGCTTTGTGTGGTAGGCTCGGCGCAGGCGTAAACGTGATGGCCGACCACCTCTTCAAGAGGCGTGCGTTCCACTCGAGACACAACGAGTGAGACGTATTCCAGGGGAACCAGGGGCGCGAACGCTGAGCTGCGAGGGTAAGTAATAGCCCGTACTGCCGGGCCTCCGAGACCAGCGAACCAGAACACATCCGCATCCGCGGGTGTGAAGAGTTCGTACGTCGGGAGGTGACCGTTTCGATGACCACGCTGCAACACCCACGCCATCCTGTGCTGGGGGCGGTGGTTGCGGTCACCACCTCGCTCGAGACTGTGGCGGAAGCGAACCCGGTGTTCATGGCCACCGAGCAGAAGGCCGCCACGCTGCTCGAGATCGCCCGGGCCAAGGCGCAGCTGGCCGAGCTCGAGCTCCGGGTGCTCGCCACCGCCGAGGACGTCGCTGCCCAGAGTGCTGCCCGTGATGTTGCGGCCTGGCTGCATCACCACACCCACCAGCGCCCCGAAACCCTCCGTGCCGACCTCCGGCTTGCTGAGGCCCTCGACCGGACCTACGGCCTGGTCGCGGCCGCGATGCGCACCGGTGCCTGCAACCCGGCCCAAGCCCACGTCATCGTCAACGCCCTCGACGACCTCCCCGCCGATCTCGATCCAGAGATCCGGGCGAAGGCCGAAGAAGCGCTCGTTGCCTATGCGGCCCGGTTTGACCCCGCCCAGCTCCGCCGCCTGGGTCGCCGGATCCTGGACGTGATCGCCCCGGAGGTCGCCGAAGCCGAAGAAGGTCGCCGGCTCGCGGCCGAGGAGGCCCACGCCCGGAAGAAGACCCGCCTGAGCATGCGGCGCCTGGGGGACGGCACCACCCGGATCACGGCGGTGGTCCCGGATGCGGCCGCGGACCGTCTGGCCACCAACCTGGAGGCCTTCGCCTCACCCCGGCGCGAGGACGGGACCCGTGCCGAGACCGGTGAGTACCTGCCCTACGACCGTCGCCTGGGACGCGCGTTCTGTCAGATGCTGGAGACCCTCGACCCGGGTCGGCTCCCGATCCACGGCGGGGATGCGACCACGGTGATCGTGACCATCGACATCGACCAGCTCCGCAAGGAAGCCGGCATCGCCCAGATCATCGGCGGGTCCCCGATCACCGCCGCCCAGGCCAGGCGCCTGGCCTGCACCGCAGGCATCCTCCCCGCCGTCCTCGGCAGCGACTCCGAGGTCCTCGACCTCGGTCGCAAGGAACGCTTCTTCACCGCCGCCCAACGCCGAGCCCTGCTGCTCAGGTCAGCGACCTGTGAAGCCGAGGGCTGCGACATCCCCGGGACCTGGGCCGAGGCCCACCACTGGATCGAATGGGCCCAAGGCGGGGCGACCGACCTCGACAACGCCGCCCTGCTCTGCTCCCATCACCACCACCGCGCCCACGACCCGGAATACCTCCACGAACGCCTCCCCAACGGCGACATCCGCTTCACCCGACGCACATAGACCTCGGCCGAACTCGACCGAGCCAAGAGCGCCTGTGCGACGTACGGTTTCCAACATGAGCGCACCCCGATCGGGCCGAACCCTGCGGGCATCAGACCGGCGGAGCCGGCGGATGCGCCGCGGCTGAGGGAGATCGCACGTGCGGCGTACGCGAAGTACGTCGAGCGGATCTGGCTCGAGCCCGATCCGATGGGGGCGGACTACGAGGAGGCGATCGAGTCCGCCGAGGTCTGGGTGGCGATGGTCGACGACGATGTCGCCGGATACGCGGTCACAAGGTACCCGGGGGACGACGGCGTGCTGCTGGAGGACCTCGCGGTGGCGCCTGACCATCAGGGGCGGGGGATCGGTCGAGCGCTGGTCGCTCATGTCGAGGCGCGCGCGGTGGGGCGCGGCGCGGCGTACGTCGAGCTCTTCACGCATGAGGCAATGACCAAGAATCGGCGACTCTACGCGCGGCTGGGATATGAGGAGATCGGATACCTGGTCGAGATTGGATACCGTCGTGTGCTCATGGAGAAGACATTGTGATGCGGGTGTCGGTTGTCGGATCCTCTGGTTCGGGCAAGTCGACGGTCGCCAGGAGACTGGCGGACATTCTTGGCGTGCCGTACATCGAGCTCGACTCGATTCACTGGCAGCCGGGATGGGTCGAGGAAGAGCAAGACGTGTTCGTGGAGCGGGTCCGCGAGGCGACCCGCTTCGTCTCTGGGGCCCGGGCGACTCAGTGATCCGTTGGGCGTGGGACTCCTACGCGCCCAGGTGGAACGGTACGAGGCCGCCATGGCCGATCCGGGCCATGGGCATCTCCGGTTCGTCCGTCTCCGTTCGCGGCGGGACGTCGAGCGGTTCCTTGCGGACATGTGAGCCGTCAGGAATCCGTCGCGGGATACGGCTCGAAGGTGCCGTCGTCGATCCGGCGGATGAACTCCTCGATCGGGATGCCGAGGCGATCGGCGTCGTCCCATCCCGATGCGGCGATGTCGGTGACGATGACGCCGAGTTCGAGGTCACGCAGGTCGACGCAGAAGATCAGTCGCGAGCCGTCGGTGCCCAGCCAGTAGAAGCCGGGGTGCAGATCGAGCGCCTCGTCCCAAGCCTGCATCAGTGACCGTGCCTCGGCGGGTGGCTCCAGGGTGACGAACGCGCCCGACCGAAGCCAGCCGCGCCGGAGCCACCGGCCGCGCTGCATATAGTCCTGCCAGGCAGACGGAATCGGTGCGGGCAGCCAGGCCTCGACCGCGGCGATCTCGCTCTCGGCAACTGGCGAGCCCCAGCTCGCGGGTTCGATCGTCTCGTCGATGCCGGCTGTCGTCACAACTGTCTCCGGGGTCCGTCGTGTCGGAAGAGCGACCGTATACCGAGGCGGTCAGGTGGCGTGCAGGATCTCGACGTCGAGTGCTGACAGCTGCATGATGACGTCATCGGCCGGGTCCGCGTCGGTGATGATGCCGGCGATCTGGCCCCAGGGGAGAACCCGGTAGGGGGACGCCGTGCCGACCTTCTCGGAAGAGGCTAGGACGTACGTCTCAGCCGCCCGAGAGGCGAGGGCGCGCTTCATGGCGGCGTCCTCGGCGTCTCCGGTGGTGAGGCCGGCCTCGGGGTGGACGCCGGTGACGCCGATGAGGCAGAGGTCGGCGGAGACGTTCTGGGCGGCCTCGACCGCCGCGGCCCCACAGGCGACGGCGGAGTGCTTGAAGACGCGGCCGCCGAGGAGGAACAGGTCGGCGCTCGGGTGCTGCAGGAGGGCCGAGGCGACGGTCGGGCTGTTGGTGATGACGGTGCACTCCAGGTCGCTGGGAAGTGCCTCCGCGACGGCGAGGGCCGTGGTGCCTCCGTCGAGGATGAGGGTGCTTCCGGGGCGTACGAGGGTGGCGGCCGCGGCCGCCACGGCACGCTTTCCGCCGGGCTCGACGCTGTGGCGGGTGGTGTAGTCGACGACCGCGGGGGAGACGGGGAGGGCGCCACCGTAGACGCGCTGGCACAGGCCTTCGGCGGCCAGATCGCGCAGATCGCGGCGGATGCTGTCCTCGGAGATGCCGAGGTCCGAGGCGACGTCCTTGGCCACGATCTTGCCGGTTTCGTCCAGGAGGCGGAGGAGATGAGCGCGGCGCTGTCCGACGAGCATGCACGTTCCTTTCTGTTTCTGCACATTATTGCATGTATTCTGGCGCCATGACGACAACGACGCCCTTGCTCATCCTCATTGCCGGCCCCTATCGCTCCGGTACCGACGGTGACCCCGAGGCCATGGCTGCCAACCTGGCCCGCCTCGAGGCGGCGGCCTGGCCGATCTTCGCCGCCGGCCATATCCCGATGATCGGCGAATGGGTCGCGTTGCCTGTGTTGAGCTCGGCCGGTGCCGGGCCCACCGACCCGCTTGCCGAGGAGGTGCTCTACCCGACCGCGGAGCGGCTGCTGCAGCGCTGCGACGCCGTCCTCAGGCTCCCTGGGGCCTCGACCGGGGCCGACCAAGACGTCGCGATCGCCGAGAGCCGCGGGCTTCCGGTCTACTACGACGTCGCGGAGATCCCGGCGGTCGAGGTGCAGCGCGCATGAGCCGACGCCCTGGCGTCGACGTCCCTGACCATCGCGGCCGCACGGGCCTCGACCGCGCCGGGCGGGACCTGACCCGCAACCCCGACGTCGTGGTCCGAGACGTCGAGCTGACCTCGCAGGGGTGGCACGTGCTCAGGCGGACCACGCTCGACTATCGCCGGCGGGACGGGCGCTGGGAGAGGCAGCAGCGGGAGACGTACGACCGTGGCAACGGCGCGGTGCTCCTTCCCTACGACCCCGAGCGCGGCACGGTCCTGCTGACCCGGCAGTTCAGGTATCCGGTCTACGTCAACGACCACCCCGACGGGCTTCTCATCGAGGCGGCCGCGGGGCTGCTGGATGCCGATGACCCGGTGACCGCGATCCGCCGGGAGAGTGCCGAGGAGCTCGGCCTCAGCCTCACCGACGTCGACCACGTCTTCGACGCCTACATGAGTCCCGGTTCGGTGACCGAGCGGCTGCATTTCTTCGCGGCGGCCTACTCGCCGGCGAGCCGTACCGGAGACGGGGGAGGGGTCGCCGAGGAGGGTGAGGACATCGAGGTGCTCGAGCTCGACTTCGCCGAGGCGCTCGCGATGACCCGGGACGGCCGGATCATCGACGGCAAGACCGTCATGCTCCTGCAGTGGGCCGCCCTCGACGGACCGTTCGCCCTGTGAGGAGTCGGCCGGTCAGGAGTCGGCCCGTCAGGAGTCGGCCCGTCAGGAGTCGGCCTGTCAGGAGTCGGCCGGCTTGCGGGTGAAGGTCAGGTGGGTGACGCCGCTTGGTGTCGAGACGGCCTCGATGTCGTAGTCGTTCTCGGTGCCCTCGAGGCCGTCCCAGATGCGTACGCCGCGGCCGAGGACGATCGGGACCTGGACCAGGTGCATCAGGTCGACGAGCCCGGCGGCGACGAAGTCGCGCACCACGGTGGCGCCGCCCCCGATGCGTACGTCCTGACCGTCTGCCGCCTCGAGCGCGGCCGCGAGCGCCTCGGCCGGAGGCGCGTCCAGGAAGTGGAACGTGGTGCCGCCCTCCATCTCCAGCGGCGACCGCGGCCGATGGGTGAGGACGAAGGTCGGTGAGTGGAACGGCGGGTTGGAACCCCACCAGCCCTTCCAATCGGGGTCGTCCTGCCAGCCCGGAGGGCCGAACTTGTTCGCGCCCATGATCTCGGCGCCGATGCCCTGGCTGTGTCGCTGGGCGAAGGCGTCGTCCGCGCCCGCGGCGCCGGAGGCGTCCCAGTAGCGGGTGGCGAACATCCACTCGTGCAGACGCTCGCCGGCATGTCCGAACGGCGCCTCGGCCGACTGTGGCTCCCCGGTCGCGAAGCCGTCGAGCGAGATCGAGAGATTGTGGACTCTGGTGAGTGGCATGGGTGCCTCCGTGGGCTCCGACGTCGATGTCGGTTCGTCGAGCCTACTGCTCGAACAGGGAGACGGCGGCGGCTTCCGCAGCCCCGCTGTGCTGGAATCTGTGGGGCGGCGCCACTGGGTGCGGCAGGGAAGTGGTGGAGATGACGGGCTCGTTCTGGTGGGACCTCGCGATCGGGATCGCGGCGGCGCTGCTGCTCACCTGGATCTGCCTCGTCGTCGCGCTGCTGGTCGTCCGTCCGCGCGGCGACCTGCTGCGGGAGGCGCTGCGGATCCTGCCCGACGTGGTGCGGCTGCTGCGCCGGCTCGCGGCTGACCGGTCGATGCCTCGCGGCGTACGGATCAGGCTGGCGCTGCTGATGGTCTATCTCGCGCTGCCGATCGATCTGGTGCCCGACTTCATCCCGGTGCTGGGCTACGCCGACGACGCGATCATCGTCGCCGCCGTCCTGCGCGGCGTCGTCCGTCGAGCCGGGATCGACGCCGTTCGGGCGCAGTGGCCGGGCACCGAGGACGGGTTCGCCGCGTTGGTGCTGATCGCCGGGCTCGACCGCTCCTCGACCTGAGCATCCGGGCGAGTCCGGAGCAACGGCGATCAGAACGGCCGGAACGCACCTGTGACGGGAAGGGTCAGGCCGTTGAGGAGCAGGAACAACGACGTGGCGGCCAGGAGACCGGTCATGACGTACGACGCCGGCCTGGCGGTCCTGCGGGCGAACGAGACCGCGCGCCGGACCGGCCGGGAGTCCTTGCCGGCGGCGAGTGCGAGCACGACCAGGCACAGCGGGGCCTGGCTGATCAGGAACCATCCGGTGAAGACGGCGGCGACGGCCAGGATGCTCGGCATGCTCGCGCTGATCGTCGCGACTCCGTAGAAGCTGGAGTCGGTCAGGGCGCTCACGCCCCAGAAGATGCCCATCAGGCTCATCCCGGTCGGGCCGGCCAGCATGGACCTCTTCGTCTTCTCCGGCTTCACGTCGTTGCGGTGCGTCCAGCGACGGGCGGCCCACAGGCCGAGACCGGTCCCGGTGGCCAGCTGCACCGTGAGGCGCACCGGGTCGGGGACGTTGAGCAGGTTGCGCAGCCAGGCGACGACATGCTGGACCGACTCGCCGAGCATGATCCCGGTCAGCACGGTAGTGAGCCAGGCGGTGCCGAAGAACAGCAGGATGACGCGGCGCCGGGCGCCGCCGGCCAGGGCGGGTACGACGACGAGCGCGCCGAACGGGTCGAGTCCGGCCACGCCGAACCCGACGATGCCGCCGATCGCGGCCAACGGGTTCATGAGCGCCTCCCGGGTGCGGTCGACGTGAGTGGCGCGAAGAGCGCGACCAGATGATCCACGGCGGCCGCCTGCTCGACGGCGCCTGCCTGAATCGCGAGGACGAGGTTGTCGGCCGCTCCCTGGAACATGGCCAGCACCGCGGTCTCGTCGCCGGCGGGGAGGCCGAGGTTGTCCCGGCAGAACCGGGCGAACGACTCGGGCACCTCGAAGAAGTGCTCCTCGACTTCCTCGGTCGCGGCGCGCGCGGCGGAGACGGTGTCGTAGACGGCACCTGCGCCGAGGCTGTGGCTGACGTAGGTCCGTGTCAGCACCTCCAGGAGCTCGGCCCGTGACGCTCCTGACCTCATGGCGTCGTCAAGCGCATCGTCCACGACCGTCTCGTAGCCGGCCACGACGTGCCGCTCCATCTGGGTCAGCAGGTCGGCGAGCGAGTCGAAGAGCCGGTAGGCGATCGGCTTGGAGACCCCGCAGGCCTCGGCCACCCGGGCCAGCGTGACGGCTCGCCCGCCCTCGGCGCGCGCGATCTCCACGCCCGCGGTCACCAGCATCTCCCGACGCTGCGTCGCGGGCACGCGGGTCGCCACGGTCATCGTGCACTCCTCGGTCAGACTGCTGTTACCAACCGTAACGTTACCAGTAGTAACAAGCGATCTCTCAATTGGCTGGGGGTGAGCGGACGTACGCTGGGTCGGTGGCCGAGCGAGTCGAACGGGAGCGGGTGGTCGCGTCCCGACTGGCCTCCCACCAGCTCGATGCCCGGCTCGGAGAGCAGGGCATCGTCGCCGCCGCAGGACGATGCGGTGTCCAGGACACCCCTCCCGGGTCGGCGCTGCTGGCGTTCCACGCGCGGGTCGATGGTGTCTCGGCCGACACGCTCACTGAGGCGATCGAAGGCCGGGACCTGTTGCTGACGTGGAGCATGCGGGGTGCTCCCTACTTCGTCCCGACCGCCGAGGCGCACATCTTCACGACCGGGGTGCTCCCGGTGACCGAGGAGGCGCGGCGCCACTTCGTGCTGGGCGTGCAGCAGGCCGTCGACCGTCTCGGGCTGAGCCTGGCGGAAGCGGTCGACATGGTCACGGCGGCGACACGCGAGGTCCTGCCGGGACGGCGACTGGCGATCAACGAGCTCGGGGCCGAGGTGGCCGCGCGGATCGCTCCCGTGCTGGCGGCTCAGCAGCGGAAGGTCTGGACCGAGGAGGGGCCCTACGCCGCAGGCCAGCCCATCGGTGAGGCGGTGGTGCACTTCTGTGTCCGTCTGCTCGCGTTGGAGCGCACCGTCTGCTTCGCGCCACGTGCCGGGAACAAGGCCCCGTTCGTCCTGACCGAGGAGTGGCTCGGTCACCCCGTGCCTCAGCAGGACCTGGTTGCCTCGCGCGCGGAGCTGCTTCGGCGCTATCTGCGTTGCTACGGGCCGTCGACGCCAGGCGACTTCGCGACGTGGCTGGGGGTGCGAGCGGGGGACGTCGATCCGTGGTGGAGCCAGCTCGAGAACGAGCTGGCCGAGGTGGAGTTCGGTGGCACCGCCTGGGTCCTCGAGACCGAGCTCGATGCACTGCGAACGGCACGGATGCCCACCGGCGTGCGGCTGCTTCCTCCCCGAGATCCCTACACCCAGCTGCGCGATCGAGACACCATCGTGGAGACGGCGCATCACCGGGACGTCTGGAGAACAGTCGGTGACCCCGGAACGATGCTCGTCGACGGCGAGATCGTCGGCACCTGGCGTGCACGCAAGAACGGGCGGAGGTTGCGCGTCGACCTGAAGGCGTTCGAGGCGCTGAGCCGGCGCCATCAGGATGCCCTGGTCACGGAGGCGGAGCACATCGCGTCGCTGCGGGATGCGTCGTCGGTATCGGTCGACGTCACCACCTACTGAGCGCGATGGTGCTGGAATAGGGCGATGTCGTCTGCTCCCCGTGTCATCGTCTGCGGCCCCGCGTCCTGGAACCATCTGATCGAGCTCGACCAGCTGCCCGAGCCGGTGCCGCACATGCAGTTCGCGCGCCGCTCGTGGCACACGATCGGCGGCACGTCGGCGGGGAAGGCGCTGCATCTGGCCGGGCTCGGCGTCGACGTACGTCTGTGGGCCGCGGTCGGCGACGACGAGGACGGGTTGCGGCTGCGGAAGAGCCTGGCCGGGGCGGGCGTCGTCGTGGAGGCGATCGCCAGCGGGCAGACCGAGCGGCACGTCAACCTGATGGCCGACGGCGGCCGGGTCTCGTTGTACGTCTCGACCCCCTCGACCCCGTCCACCGACGCGGTCGAGGCGGCCGGGTCAGCCGTGGCCGCGGCGGACCTCGCGGTGATCGACCTGAGCGAGCTCGGCCGGCTGGTGCTCGAAGGGCTGCCGGAGCAGCACCCGCCGCTGTGGATGGACCTGCACGACTACGACAGAGCGACCGGGTTCCACGAGCCCTTCCTGCGTGCCGCCGCAGGCGTGTTCATGAACGACGACGGCACCGACGACCCCTGGAAGCTGATGGCCTCCTGCCTCGATCGTGGCCCGCGCCTCGCGGTCTGCACCCTCGGCGCGAAGGGCGCGATCGCACTCGAGGCGGACGGGACCCGGCACGAGGTCGCCGCGGTGCCGGCCACCGTCGTCGACACGAACGGCGCCGGCGACGCGTTCATGGCGGGCTTCCTGGCGGCGTGGCTGCGCACCGCCCCGGTCGACGTCGCCCTGCGGGCCGCCGCCGAACAGGCGCGCACCGCGATCGAGACCGAGCACCTCCACCCGGCGCTCGGCGAGGGCGGCCTGCCCTAGGGGCGCCGGACGTACCCGAGGAGCGCTGCGACCAGGCCGCCCACCACGATCGCGGCCGCGAAGGTGGTCATCGGGACCGCGTCGTCGCCGACGAACGCCAGGGCGAGATTGGCGCCGAGGTGGATGAGGGTGCAGGAGGCCATCCGCTGCCAGAACGAGCCGGTCATGACGTACGCCATGGTGAGCGTCAGCGCGGTCGTGCCGACCACGAACGCGGCGAGCTGGAGCGGCGGCAGGGCGTAGTACTGGACGTGCCACAGGCCGAACAGCACGCCGGTGATCACCGCCGCCAGGGGGCGGGACAGCCAGCGCTGCAGGCCGTGGAGGAGCACCCCGCGGAACCCGATCTCCTCGGTGAGCGCGCCGAGCGCCTGCAGGAGGACGAAGAGCACGACCGGGACCCCGCCGACCTGCGCCGGCACGGTCGGCGCGCTCCCACGGGCCACCGAGATCACCACGAAGTACGCGGCGACCACCGCCACGGCCAGCACGAGCGACCGGGCCAGGTCGGGGGATGAGACCGGGTGGGTCGCCCAGGGCTCACGGCCGCGGATCAGCGGCCAGGCGACCGCCGCCCCGATCGCCGGCGCCAGCATCACCAGCGAGAGCACCTCGAGGTCCGGACCGGTCCTCGGCTGGAGCGCGAGCAGCGCGATCGCGGCGACCATCGAACCCGCCAGCCAGACGACCAGGGCGAGGGCAACACGTGCGGACGTCGTGGTTCGGGTGGCCTGCGTGGTCGTCGTCACGGGTCGAGGTTGGCAAAGGCCGGCGTCGCGGGCAACGTATTTCGGTCGCGACGCCGACCGCCGGGCTCAGCCCCCGAAGGTCGGGTGGAGCGGCTTGCCCTTCCCCTGGGACCGGGCGGTCGCTCCGGGCTCGATCGGGTCGAAGGTCCACAGCGCGTACGCCCCCGGGCCGACGTGCAGCGTCGAGTTGCCGATCGTCTCGGTCTGAGGCTCCTCGGCCGGCTCGTTGAGGGCGAAGATGACGTGGCGTACGCCTGCCTCCTCGGCCGGTACCGGGAGCAGGCGGATCGTGGTCATGCCGTCGAAGGCGAGCACGCCGCCGTCCTTGAGGACCCGGATGGTGATCCCGCCGGCGCGCCACAACGGCACCATCTTGTCGATGTCGGCCTGGGTCGTGGCGATCTGGATGCCGATGATGTCGCGCATCTGGTGGTCGAGGTAGCGGTCGCGGTTGTAGCGGTCGCGGCTGACGTCGCCGTCGTAGGCGGCCGGCGGGAAGGAGAGCCGCGGGTCGGTGAGGAACTCGTCGCGGTATTCCATCGCCCAGGAGAAGAAGGTGTCGTAGTCGGTCGTCGTGTAGGTGACGTCGAACCACGGGATCGGGTTGCCGTCGCCGAGGTCGGTCACCTGGGTGAACTCGACCGGGTCGACGACGCCCAGTTTGCGCAGGTTGTCCGTGGCTACGGCCAGGTCGCCGTCGTCGTCGGCCGAGACCGCGAGCCCGGTGTCCCCGGCTACCGCGTCGGGGGCGTCGCCCGGCCCGAAGAACTCCAGATAGGTCTCCTTGCCGAGCAGGTAGCGCCCGGTCCAGGTCGAGGTCCCGTCGTTGCCGGTGTTGATCCGGCGATCGGCGAACTCGCCCAGGTACTCGGAGTGCTCGATCGCGTCAGCCGTCTCCCGGTCGACCATCGCCCAGGAGTGGTTGAAGGCCAGGAGCGGGTCCGGCCGCCCCTCCTCAGTGTGGGCAGCCTCCTCGGCGTGGGCGGGAGCCGCCAAGGCCCCCGAGATGATGGCAAGTGAGGCGATCGCGGCCGCGATGAGGCCCGAGAGTGGAGTCCGCATAGGTCCCAGTCTCTGCGACCGCGGCGCTCCTGTCTTCGGAATTCGTCAGGCGCTGTGGGAGACGGTGGCCATGGTCGCGCCGAGGCCGATCATGATGACGCCGCCGCCTGCGCCGAGGCCGTCGAGGCGCTTGGGCTTGCGGGCGAACCAGGCCTTGGCGCGGCTGGCGGCCAGGACCCAGCCCGAGTCGCAGGCGAAGGCCATCGCGGAGAAGATCGCCCCGAGCAGCAGGATCTGGGGCACCGCCGGGGCGGAGGTGTCGATGAACTGGGGCAGGAAGGCCAGGTGGAAGACGATCGTCTTCGGGTTGGTCGCGCCGACGATCATCCCGGTGCGGATCGCGCCCCACGCGGTCGTCCGCGCGACGTCCTCGCCGTCGAGGGCGGCCCGCGCGTCGGCACGGTGGCGGATCGCCTGGATGCCCAGATAGACGACGTACGCAGCGCCGATCAGCTTCACGACGGTGAAGGCGGTCGCCGAGGCCGCCACCAGCGCGCCGAGCCCGACGGCCACCGCCAGGACCTGGCCGAACTGGCCCAGCGCGTTGCCGCCGACGGCGAGCACCGCCTCGCGGCGGCCCGCGGTCAGGGCCCGGCCGAGGGCGAAGAGCACGCTCGGTCCGGGGATCAGGATGAAGATGACGGACGCGAGCGCGAAGGCGGCGAACTGGCTCAGGGACGGCACGTTCCCATTGTCGGATACGGTCGGGGCGGGGTACGAACCATTTTGTCTGCCGGAACGCTTGCGTCCTGATCACCGAGGAGGACCCGTGTCCGAGACCCTCACCGCCGACGCGATCGTCGTCGGCTCCGGTGTGATCGGATCCGCCGTGGCGTACGAGCTGGCCCGGGGTGGTCGCGAGGTGCTCGTCCTCGACAAGGGGGCCGGCGCCGGCTTCGGCTCGACCAGCGCCTCGAGCGCGGTGATCCGCTTCCTCTACTCCACCTACGACACCATCGCGACGTCGTGGGAGGCGAAGTTCATGTGGGAGCGGTGGGCCGAGCACCTGGGCCTCGATCCGGCAGAGGTGCCGCTGGCGCGCTTCCACCGCACCGGCGCGCTCCACCTCGACGTTCCGATCGTGCCGCTCGAGCCGAGCCTGGAGCGGCTCACCGCGGTGGGCGTGCCCTTCAGCTACCTCGGGCCCGAAGAGATAGCGGCGCGGTTCCCGCACGTCGACGTGGGCGCCTACTGGCCCAACAAGCCGATCACCGAGGATGCCTTCTACGCGGACGCGACCGCCTCGCTCGGGGCGATCTACACGCCCGACGCGGGCTACGTGGACGACCCGCGCCTGGCTGCGGACAACCTGGCCGAGGCTGCCCGGCGTCGCGGCGCACGCACGGTCTATCGCGCCGAGGTTGTTGCCGCCGACCGGGTGGGCGAGGTCTGGAGGCTGGGTCTCGCCGACGGCCGCAGCGCCGAGGCGCCGGTCGTCGTCAACGCCGCCGGACCATGGTCGGGTGGGTTCAACCGCCTCGCCGGGGTCGGGGAGGAGTTCACGATCGGGGTGCGGCCGCTGCGCCAGGAGGTGCACCAGGTCACTCAGCCCGCCGGCTACGGCACCGACGACGCACCGGGGCCGGCGGTCCTCGACATCGACCTGGGGACCTACATGCGTCCCGGTCCGGCCGGGGCCTGGGTCGTCGGCGGCACCGAGCCCGAGTGCGACCCGTTCGAGTGGCTGGACTCGCCCGAGGAGGCGAACCCGCACGTCACCCGGGAGCGCTACGACGCCCAGGTGACCCGCGCGGCCCGGCGGCTGCCCGAGCTCCGGGTGCCCAACCAGCCCTCGGGCGTCGTCGGTGTCTACGACGTGGCCGATGACTGGACGCCGATCTACGACCGCACCGACGCGGACGGCTTCTACGTCGCGATGGGCACCAGCGGCAACCAGTTCAAGAACGCCCCCATCGCCGGCCGCTTCCTCGCCGCCATCGTCTCGGCCGTCGAGGAGGGTCACGACCACGACGCCGACCCGGTGGCCTACACCGGTGAGCACACCGGTCTGAAGATCGATCTCGGTGCCTTCTCCCGCAAGCGGGCGGTCAACGAGTCGACGACGAGGACGGTCCTCGGCTAGGGCAGCTTGACTGCGCGGGCGGCCTGGATCTGCTCGACGAGTATGTCGCCGTGCCCGGCGTGGCGGGCGAGCTCCTGGATCATGTGGACGTACACGAACCGCAGGCTCACCCGATTCCCGTGCCAGTCGAACTCCTCGTCGAGCTCATGTCCGGCGGCCACCTCGCGGGAACGCTCGCAGGCCGCGCGGTGGGCCGCACGGACGGAGTCGACCGTGTCCTCGGGGTACAGCAGGAAGCTCTCCTCGACGGTGTCGGGCAGTCCGATCTCCTTGCGCGGCACACCGGCGACCCGGGCGTGGAACCACACCTTCTCCACGAAGGTCGCATGCTTGACCAGCGCCAACGGTGTGGTCAGCGACGGGACCAGCCTCCGCCGTGCCTCCTCCTCGTCGACGTCCTCGAGGATGCCGGTGATCTCGTCGCGCTGGATGTCGACCATTCCCTCGAGAAGCGCGCGCTCGTCCGCCTGTCCGATCTTCATGCGGGCAGGCTAGTCGGATGTCCGCCGGTGCGCCGTGCCTGGGCCGTAGCCTGTCCGCCATGTCGACGACGAACGACGCGGGGCCGGTCTTCGATGGCGTGAAGATCGGACGGCCCGCGACCGGGGCTCTGCTCGCTGCGGGCTATCGCACGCTGCCGGACCTGCCCGACGACCTGGACGCTCTGCTGAGGCTCCACGGCGTCGGGCCCAAGGCCGTGGGCCTGCTGCACGAGGCGCTCAGCAGCGCTCCCTGACGTACGCGTCGGCCCGCTGCCGATCCCAGCCGCGCGCCTCATGGAGCCCGCGAACGAGCATCGAGACGTACGCGGCCGACGGCCGGGTGTGCGCGACCGCGTCGAAACCGTGCGGCGCGGTGAAGGTGAGCATCGGGAGGCCGTCGCGGCGACCGACCTCGATCAGGGTCTCGTAGTGTCCCGGGCCTGCTTCGTGACGGCCCTCCTCGAGCCCGTCGATGACGACCTTCTCGATCGGGTCGCCCGGGCTGGGCAGCCGGTCCATCTCCTGGGCGGCGACGTCGGCGAACTGCTCGGCACTCATCCGGAAGGCCCGGGCAGCAGTCCACGACCCGGTCGCGTCGTGGTCGTAGAAAGCCATCCCTCCGGTCCACGTCGTCGACTCACCCGCGAAGTAGAGCCGCCCGGGGAGGTCGACGGCGACGTCTTCGACCGGCATGACCGGTGTGCGGGCCCCGACGTACGACCGCCGGGCGCCGTCCGGCCGGCCACCGAGGAGATAGGCACCGAGACGGTCGCGGCACATGTTGGACCCATAGCTGACGTACCAGACCTCGGAGCTCATCGCGGCGCAGCCTACCGAGGGCGCGGACCGAGAAGCTCGCTGCCTAGAGGACGGCGAGCACTCCCTCGGCGTACTTCTCCAGCTTCGCCTCGCCGATCCCGCTGATCGTCCCGAGCTCGTCGCGGCTGGCCGGCAACCGGGTGGCGATCTCGCGGAGCGTGGCGTCGTGGAAGACGACGTAGGCAGGCACGCCCTGCTCCTTGGCGACCTCGCCGCGCCACGCCCGCAGCCGCTCGAAGACCTCGGCCGCCTCTGGCGAGAGGTCGGCGGCGGCCACCTTCGGCTTCCGCTCCCCGGAGCTGCTGCGGCGAGCCTGTCGCGGCGGCTCCTTGCGGAGCATCAGCTGCTGCTCCGAGCGCAGCACCGGGCCGGCCGCCTCGGCGACCGAGAAGACGCCGTAGCGGGTGTCGACGGCGAGCATCTCGCGGGCCAGCAGCTGCCGGATGACGGAGTGCCAGTCGCTCTCGGCGATGTCGGTGCCGATCCCGAAGACCGAGAGCTCGTGGTGGCGGAACTGGCGGACCTTCTCGGTCTCCTTGCCCCGCAGGATGTCGACGATCTGCCCGGCCCCGAAGCGCTGCCCGTTGCGCTCGCGGTCGAGCCGGATGACGGTGGAGAGCACCTTCTGGGCGGGAACGGTGCCGTCCCAGGACTCCGGCGTGGCCAGGCAGGTGTCGCAGTTGCCGCACGGCTCGGCGGCCTGGCCGAAGTAGCGCAGCAGCTGCACCCGCCGGCAGTCGACGGTCTCGCACAGCGCCAGCATCGCGTTGAGGTGCTGGCCGAGCCGGTGCTTGTGGGCACGGTCGCCCTCGGAGGTCTCGATCATCTGCCGCTGCTGGACGACATCGGCCAGGCCGTAGGCCAGCCACGCGGTCGACGGCTGGCCGTCACGCCCGGCGCGGCCGGTCTCCTGGTAGTAGCCCTCGACCGACTTGGGCAGGTCGAGATGGGCCACGAAGCGTACGTCCGGCTTGTCGATCCCCATCCCGAAGGCGATGGTGGCGACCATGACGATGCCGTCCTCGCGCAGGAAGCGGGACTGGTTCTGCGCGCGGGTCCTGGCGTCGAGACCGGCGTGGTAGGGGAGCGCGTCGATCCCGGCGCCGACCAGGGTCGCGGCGGTCCGCTCGACCGAGTTGCGGGAGAGGCAGTAGACGATCCCGGCTTCGCCGGGGTGCTCGGTGCGGATCAGGTCGAGGAGTTGCTTGGCCGGTTTGTCCTTCGGGGCGATCCGGTACTGGATGTTGGGCCGGTCGAAGGAGGCCACGAAGTGGCGGGCGTCCTCGAGGTCGAGCCGGGAGGCGATCTCGCGCCGGGTCTCGGCGGTGGCGGTTGCCGTCAGCGCGATCCGCGGCACCTCCGGCCAGCGCTCGTGCAGGTGGGAGAGCTGCAGGTAGTCCGGCCGGAAGTCGTGACCCCACTGGGAGACACAGTGGGCCTCGTCGATCGCGAAGAGCGAGATCTTGGCCTGGTCGAGCAGCCGGCCGGTCTCGGGTACCCGCAGCCGCTCCGGAGCCAGATAGAGCATGTCGAGCTCACCGGCGAGCAGCGCCTTCTCCACCTGCTGCCGCTCGTGGGGCATCTGGGTGGAGTTGAGGAAGCCGGCGCGCACGCCGAGCGCGGAGAGCGCGTCGACCTGGTCCTGCATCAGCGCGATCAGCGGCGAGACGACCACCCCGGTCCCGGCTCTCACCAGGGACGGGATCTGGTAGCACAGCGACTTCCCGCCGCCGGTCGGCATCAGGACCAGCGCATCGCCGCCGCCGGCGACGTGCGCGATGATCTCCGCCTGCTCGCCGCGGAACTCGTCGTAGCCGAAGACGCGGCGCAGTACATCCAGCTCCGGGGTCGTCTCCGCGCTTCGCGCGGTCACTTCCTCGCTCGGCACGCGCGGACGAGCAAGCTCGCCGCTCGACCTCGCTCGGTTCGTCTCACTCACGCGGATGACCCTATCGGCCACCACCGACGATCCGGAGTTGTGAAGCTGAGAGTGGTCCATAGGTCACTCTCGGCTTCACAACCTCCTCAGACCGAGATCTTCTCCCGCTTGACCGTGGCCCCGTCAGCAGCGGCGGGGCCGTGGGCCCGCTCGAGCCCGGCGCCCTCGACGTCCACGTTCGGCAGGATGCGGTCGAGCCACTTCGGCAGCCACCACGCGGAGCGGCCGAGCAGGTGCATCAGCGCCGGCATCAGCAGCATCCGGACGATGAAGGCGTCCAGCAGCACCCCGAGCGCGAGCCCGAAGCCCATCGATCGGATCATCACCGACTCGGCGAAGACGAACCCGCCGAAGACGGAGACCATGATCAGGCCGGCCGCGATGACGACCGAGCGCCCGGCCCGGAAGCCCTGGGCGACCGCGACGCGGGCGGGCGCGCCGTGGACGTACGCCTCCCGCATTCCGGAGGCCAGGAACAGCTGGTAGTCCATCGCCAGGCCGAAGAGGATCCCGACCAGCAGGATCGGCAGGAAGCTCAGGATGGGGCCGGTGCTGTCGATCCCGATCCACTCGGCGCCGATGCCCTTCTGGAAGACCGCGACCACGACGCCGTACGTCGCCAGCAGCGAGAGCACGAAGCCACCGGTCGCGATGAGCGGGACCAGGATCGAGCGGAAGACCAGGATCAGGATCAGCAGCGAGAGACCGACCACGACCGCGAGGTAGGGGAGGAGTACGTCGTTGAGCCCCTGCGACACGTCGATCGCGACCGCGGTGGCCCCGGCGACGCCGAGCGTGATGTCGCCGTTGACCGCCGGCATGTCCCGGATCGCGTTCACCAGCTCGTTGGTCGAGACGCTGTTGGGGCCTTCCTCGGGGACGACCTGGAAGGCCGCCGTGCGACCGTCCTCGGAGACGGCGGCCGGAGCCACCGCGCGTACGTCATCGAGGTCCGCCAGCGCCTTGGCGACCGTCAGCTGGGACCGCTGGATACCGGCCTCGTTGAGGCCGTCGGGCAGCTCGGCGGCGACCAGCAGCGGGCCGTTGGCGCCGGCACCGAAGCTGTCCTCGGTGATCGCGTAGGCGGTCTTTGCCAGCGAGCCCTCGGGCTCGGAGCCACCGTCGGGGAGGCCGAGGCGCATGTCGAGGGCGGGGACCGCGAGGGCGAGCAGGGCGACCACGGAGGCGACGACGGTGACCAGCGCGCGCCAGGTCGGCATTGGCTTGGCGTGGGCCTCGGCGGCGTCCTGCTTGGCGACCTTCTTCCGGGCGCGCTTGGAGACGATGCGGCCACCCACGAGGCCGAGGATCGCCGGGGTCAGGGTGATCGCGACCAGGACCGCGATCGCGACGCAGGCCGCTCCGACCGAGCCCATCAGGCCGAGGAACGGGATCCCGGTCATGTTGAGGGCCACCAGCGCGACGATCACGGTCGAGCCGGCGAAGACGACCGCCGTGCCGGCGGTGCCGTTGGCGAGCGCGATCGACTCGGTGACCTCGGAGCCGTGGAGCAGCTGCTTGCGGTGCCGGTTGAGGATGAAGAGCGAGTAGTCGATGCCGACGGCCAGGCCGAGCATCAGACCCAGGATCGGGGTCATCGAGGCCATCTGCACGACCCCGGAGAGGGAGAGTGCGCCGAGCGCACCGATGCCGACTCCGGTCAGCGCGGTGACCAGCGGGACCCCGGCACCGATGATCGTGCCGAGCATGACCAGGAGGACGATCGCGGCGACGCCGACACCGACGATCTCACCCGGTCCCACCGGGTTGGGGGTCTCCTGGGAGATGTCGGAGGAGACGCCGATCTCGACCCCGTCTACGGGCGAGTCGGTGAAGTGGTCGACGGTCGCCTTCTTGGTCTCCTCGGACATCTCCAGGCGGCCGACCGAGTAGGCGACGTTGACCAGGGCGGCCGAGCCGTCGGCCGAGACCATCCGGATCCCGTCTGCGAGCTCGAGCAGCTCGGCGCCGTTCTCGGCCTTGGCGGTGTTGGCCTCGAGGTCGGCGGCGCTGTCGTCGAGCTTGGACTGCTGCTTGTCGAGGGCGGCCTGCTGGGCGTCGATCTGGGTGGTCGGCATCCCGGCGGCCTGCAGCTGGGCGCGGGCCTTGTCGATGTCGGCCTGCGCCTTGTCGAGCTTGGCCTGGGCGCCGTCGAGCTGGCTGCGGCCGGCCTCGAGCCGGGCCTGGCCCTCGGTGACCTTCTCGGCCTGCGCCGTGCGCTGGGCCTCGGTCTGGAACGGGTCGGTGACCGCGGCGACGTCGGGGAGGTCCTCGGCGCTGGTGATCAGCGCCCGGATCTCTCGCTTCTGGGTTGCGCTGAGCGGGGTGCCGTCCTCGGTCTGGAAGGCGATCGTGCCGGAGCCGCCGGCCAGGTCGGGCAGCCCCTCCTGGAGCTCGTCGACCACCTCGGACGAGGGCAGCCCAGGGATGTCGAAGCTGGTGGTGAGCTCGCCTGACCAGGCGACGTACGCCCCGGCGGCGCCGGACAGCGCCAGCACCCAGGCGAGGATCACGAGCCAGGCGCGGCGCGCGGCCGACTTGCCCAATCGGTACAACAGCTCCGCCATGGCGGCATCCCTCCGGTAATTCGCAACGGTCCGTCCAGTTAATCACCTGTACGTCTGCGGACAAGGGTTGCTGAGCGAGTGATGTGTCACACCTGTGCCGTGGCCATGAGATGCCACGGGCTCTTAGGATGCCGTTCATGCCAGCGTCAGCAGGAGTGCGCCGTCGGGGTGCCGTACGCAGTGAAGAGGCTCGCATGGCGATCCTCGACGCGACCGGGCGGCTCTTCGCCACCCAGGGCTACGACCACCTCACCATCGAGGGCATCGCGGCCGAAGCAGGTGTCTCCAAGCAGACGATCTACCGCTGGTGGTCCTCGAAGAGCGCCGTCGTCGCTGACGCCCTGATCGAGGACCTGCTGCTGCCGGACCACCCGGTCGTACCGGACACCGGGGACATCCGCGCCGACCTGATCGCCTGGATGCAGAGCCTCATCGACCTCGTCGCCCAGCCCGGCAACGACGGCCTCGTCCGCTCGCTCGTCGCGGCCGCCTGCGAGAACCCCGACATCGGCACCCGTCTCAACGACGCGCTCGGCATCACCGCCACCGTCTCCACCCGTATCGAGGCAGCCGTCGAGGCCGGCCAGCTGCCCGCCGACCTGCCGGTCACAGAGTTCGTACGCGCCCTGGTCGGGGGATTCGTGCTCCACTCCCTCGAGCGCACCGAGCCTGCTCCGGACGTCGCCGAGCGTCTGGTGCGCGCGCTGCTGCACTGATCGGTCCTCACCCAAGAAAAAGGGGGCCGGATCCGTGGCACGGGGCTACGGTGGAGGGCATGCCGAAGGTGCCGCCGCCCGTCTACGTCGCCGCGGGACTGGTCGCCCAGCACCTGCTCGCTCCGAGCCGCCGCCCGACCGTCGTCAGGTCTGTCGCGGCCGGACTCCTCGCGGCCGGCTCGGTCTATCTCGCCGGCGGTGCTGCCCGGGCGTTCATGCACAAGGACACCACGTTCAACCCGCTCGAGCCCGAGGGTGCGACCGCGGTCGTCACCGACGGGCCGTTCCGATACACCCGGAACCCGATGTACGTCGGCATGGCCGGCCTCCTCACCGCCCACGCCGTCCTCCGCGGCGGCTGGCTTCCGCTCGTCCCCGTCGCCGCTTTCGTCGCCGTCATCGACCGCACCCAGATCCCCGCGGAGGAGCACGCGCTGTCGTGGAGCTTCGGGGAGGCGTACGACTCCTATCGGGCTGCCACTCCGCGCTGGCTGGGCCCACCCCGGGGTCCGCGTGGCTGAGCTCCTCCACACGGTCCTCGACACCACCGACGTACGCGGCCTCGCCGAGTTCTACCGTCAGTTCCTCGGCCTCGTCTACCGTCCCGGCGACGAGGAGCCCGGTGACGACGACTGGCTCGTGCTCACCTGGCCCGACGGGCGTCGGGCGCTCGCGTTCAACCTGGTCGACGAGTCCGAGATGGCACCGTCCGACTGGCCTGCGCCTGGGGCGGTCAAGCACATGCATCTCGACACCGTCGTCGGGTCCGTGGCCGAGCTCGATGCCGAGCATGCTCGGGTGCTGGGGTTGGGGGCTTCGCTTCGGTTCGATCGGGCGGATGATCCTGGGGAGCCGTTGCGGGCTTATGCGGATCCTGCGGGGCACATCTTCTGCATCTTTGTTGCTTGATGTTCTTCGTGGTTGGGGTGGGCCGCCGACCCTTGCTTGGAGGGTGTTCTCGACGGTCCCCGGAGTAAAGGACGGCCTTCGGCCGCCGGCTTCGCCGGCCGCTACGCGGTCCTTGACGCCGGGGACCGTCGAGAAAAGATTTGGCTGGCTATCGGGGCGGCGGCCCGGGTGTGGCGCGGAGGAATCCTGCTGGGTCTAATGGGGCTTGTGGGGGTGGAGGGGTGGCCCTTCGGGCCACTTACCATCCACAGGGGCGAGGTCGTTCGCTCGCCGCGAAAATGGCCTCTGACCTGCACCTATAGGTGGCTAGGTATCCCTTCGACGGCGTAGAGTCAGACCCATCACGACACACCTCTGAAGGGAGGGATCACGATGAGTCTCGACCACGACGTCGACCACTGGGGCACCAACCCCGGTGATGCGATCGACACCGCTCTTGCCGCCATCGAGTCCTCCCTTCAAGACTTGTTGGTGAGTGATCCTGCCTATTGGCGGACCGCGACGAAGAAGGACCTGCTGGCCCGTCTGGAGACCATCCAGACCCAGCAGGCCGCCCTGCGGTTGCGGGTCCTCGCCTCGTCCGGTGACATCGCCCAGGAGACCGGCGACAAGGACGCCTCGGCCTGGATGCGCGCCGAGCTCTTGGTCGACAAAGCCGTCGCCCGATCCCAGATCAAACTCGCCACCAAGATCGCCCAGTACGAGCTCGTCGCCGACGGTCTCGCCCAGGGTGTGGTCTCCCCGGACAAGGCCCGGGTCATCACGAAGGCACTCGACAAGATCGAGGCCGACCCGGTCGCCAGCGCCGAAGACCTGGTCTTGGCTGAGAAGCTGCTGGTGGACTACGCGACCCGGCTGACCGCGAACGAGCTGGCGATCGTCGGCAGGAAGATCCTGGCCGAGATCGACCCCGCCCGGTTCGAAGACGCCGAAGCCAAAGCCCTCCTCGCCGCAGAAGAACGCGCCCAGCAGAAGACCGCGCTCCGGGTGTGGGACAACCACGACGGCACCGTCGGGTTCGACGGTGTGCTGCCGGCCTCGATGGGGATGCGGTTCAAGCGGCTGGTCGAGGCATATGCCCAGCCCCGCAAACAGCAATTGGTCGAGAAGGGCGCAGCGCTGCCGCCCTGGGAACGGCTCATGGGGCAGGGGTTCGCCCGCCTTCTGGAGACCCTCGAGCCCGCCAGCCTGCCCCGCCACGGCGGGGATGCCACCACCATCAACGTCGTCATCTCCCTCGAGGACCTCCGCAAGGACCTCGGGATCGCCACCTTGGGCTACGACGAAACCAACGGCACCACCATCACCGCAGCCGAGGCCCGACGGATGGCGTGCAACGCGACCATCATCCCCTGGGTGTTGGGCGGTGACGGTGAGGTCCTCGATGCCGGCCGAGCGAGTCGGTTCTTCCAACCGATCCAGCGCAAGGCACTCCGGTTGCGGGCCAAGTGCTGTCAGGCCGAGGGCTGCGACATGCCCCCGGAATGGTGCGACGCCCACCATCTGGATCCGTGGGCAGCCGGGCGGGAAGACCGACCTCAAGGACGGGGCGTTGTTGTGTTCGCATCATCACCGCCTGGCGCACGCCCCGGCGTACGTCCATGAACGACTACCGGATGGCACCATCCGGTTCACCCGCCGCTCCTAGATCAGCGGAGGAGTACGACCAGCTACCAGATCGCGGTTGGCCCCACTGACTCCCGCGTCGGCTCCCGTCGGGCCTCACGCCTGCGTGCCGCCCCCTAGCCCGTGTGGTCGAACCGTCATCGTCCCTGTCAGCGAGCCTGCCCGTGGACCCTATGAGTCAACGTGACTCCCTGCGATTCGGCGCCGAGTCCCGACTGCTTCCGTCCTCATGCACCACAGCCGACGCGGTCGCCCAGGCCAACATCCCGCCGACGCGCCTGCCCTGTACGGCACCGTGCCTGTCGCGGATGCCTCGGTCGGCGCACCTCGGTTGTGGCGGCGCCCAGTTAACCGACCAGTCGTCGTGATTCTCCCGTCGGAACCTTTGCGAATCAGCGTGAATCTCGGGGGCGGGACGGCCGCATCGGCGCGTCTGTCCCGAGAAGTGTTCTCTGCGGGCGTCCGGGCCCGCCGGTTCGCTCGCTCAGTTGCGCCGGCTGGCTGTGGCTGAGGTTGGGGTCGTGAAGCGGTTCGCGAAGTGTCATCGGCTAGTGCAGCGACGCGAACAGACCTGATCCGGTCGACAGTGCGACGCGGTCGATGAGTCCACCAGATCGACGGCCCTGGCGAGAGGTTGGTCGGGTGTGAGCAGAATGTGCGCGTGAGCGAGATCGAGTACGTAGAGAATCCGGCCAGGCACCGCTACGAGATCCGGGACGGCGAGACCGTTGCGGGGCTGGCGGCGTACCGGCTGCCCGACGACGAGCATGTGGACTTCGTGCACACCGAGGTCAAGGAGGCCTACAACGGGCAGGGGCTCGCCTCGAAGCTGGTGGCGTTCGCGCTGGCCGATGTGAAGGCGAAGGGGAAGCGGATCATCCCGCATTGCCCGTACGTCGCGGGGTGGCTGAAGCGGCACGGCGAGGAGTACGCCGACATCACCGACTGGCCCGCCTGATCTCGAGAGATCTGAGCCAGAGATCAGAGGGAGTCTGCCGACTTTCGCGGCTCCAGGCCGAGCTTGGCCAGGGGAGTGCGGGTCATATGGGCCGAGGGCCAGGTCTGGCCTCGGGTGGAGCCGCGGGAGTAGGGCCTGGCGCCCGACTGATAGGTCACGAAGAACTCGTCGCCGACCTCGGCGACGCCCTCGGCCAGGTTGGGGAGCGACTGCACAGCACGCGGCCGGATCGTGACCCGGTCCTGCACGACCAGCTGGCTGCGTCGGGTCGGGCCGCGGTTGACGCTGAAGACGTACTCCTCCTCCCGGACCACGACGCCCTGGGTGCCGACGGGGGTGCGTACGCCGATCGGGGTCTTGATCTGCCAGGTGTCGTCCTTGCGGATGTACTTGTAGAGGCGGTTGTTCGCGTGCGACCCCACGTAGAGCAGGTCCTTCGCGGCGGCGAGGTAGGAGCCGGCGGCGAGCGCGACCAGCGGGGAGACGGTCGAGACCGTCGAGATCGGTTCGGCGTGGACGATCTGGGTCAGTGAGTAGCGGTAGAGCCGGGGCGGGTTGCCCTCGCGGCACACGTAGACCTCGTCGCCGATGACCGCGACGCCACCGGCGTTGACCGGGCCGCTGACGCTGCCCTTCGGCCCGCCCAGGTAGACGGCGTTGATGAGCTCGCCCGACGGCCTGTCGACCAGGGCGAGCGCGGAACCGAGCTTGTCGCCGTGGTAGCCCTGCAGGAGCAGCTCGGTCTCGGGGGAGTACGCCAGGCCCTGCGGGATCCAGCCGTGGTCCTCGTCCCCGGTGAGCACCCCGGCGGTCGCGATGTGTGGGATCAGCGGACCGAGTCTGCTGCCGCTACGGCCCAGCCAGGTCTCGGTGCGGTCGATGCCGCGTTGGACCCACTTCTGCTGCCTCTTGGCCATCACCTTGGGGTCGATCACGAACAAAAAATCTATCCGCTCGGGCACCGATCGGCGGTCGCTTCGGGGCGCGAGTCCGACAACTGTCCACCTGACGGAACGGTCGGGCGACAGGTTCCATGTACTCGCGGGTAGTAATGGTGGCAGGATCTGCCGACATGACTGCGGAGATTCAACGGCACGCCGACGTGATCGTGGTGGGAGCCGGCCTTGCCGGCCTGGCAGCAGCGGCCGAGGTCGCGGACGCGGGAAAGAGCGTCCTCCTGGTCGACCAGGAGCCGGAGCAGTCGCTGGGCGGCCAGGCCTTCTGGAGCCTCGGCGGGCTCTTCCTCGTCGACAGTCCCGAGCAGCGCCGGATGGGGATCAAGGACTCGCCCGAGCTGGCGCTTCAGGACTGGATGGGGTCCGCTCAGTTCGACCGGGACGAGGACCTGTGGCCGCGGCGCTGGGCCGAGGCGTACCTCGACTTCGCGGCCGGGGAGAAGCGGTCCTGGCTGCACCAGATGGGCCACCGGATCTTCCCGGTCGTCGGCTGGGCCGAGCGAGGCGACGGCCGCGCCGACGGCCACGGCAACTCGGTGCCGCGCTTCCACATCACCTGGGGGACCGGGCCGGGCGTGGTCGAGCCGTTCGAGAAGCGGGTGCGCGCCCACGCCGACACCGGCCGGATCACCTTCGCCTTCCGGCACCGCGTCGACCAGGTGCTGATCGAGGACGGCGCGGCCGTCGGTGTCACCGGCAAGGTTCTCGAGCCCAGCGACATCGAGCGGGGCCAGGCCTCCTCGCGCACCGAGGTGGAGGACTTCGAGCTCCGCGGCCAGGCCGTGATCGTCACCTCCGGCGGCATCGGCGGCAACCACGACCTGGTCCGCAAGCACTGGCCCGAGCGCCTCGGCACCCCGCCGAAGTCGATGGTTTCCGGCGTGCCCGCGCACGTGGACGGCCGGATGCTGGAGATCACCGCCGCGACCGGCGCCAAGATCATCAACGACGACCGGATGTGGCACTACGTCGAGGGCATCCGCAACTGGGACTCGATCTGGGCCAACCACGGCATCCGGATCCTCCCCGGCCCCTCGAGCCTGTGGCTGGACGCGACCGGCAAGCGCCTCCCGGCGCCGTTCTTCCCCGGCTTCGACACCCTCGGCACGCTCGAGCACCTGCGCGGGACAGGCTACGACTACTCCTGGTTCGTGCTGACCGAGAAGATCATCAAGAAGGAGTTCGCGCTCTCCGGCTCGGAGCAGAACCCCGACCTGACCGGCAAGGACATCAAGCTGCTCGCCGAGCGGGCACGCAAGGGCCCCGGCCCGGTGAAGAGCTTCATGGAGCACGGCGAGGACTTCGTGGTCGCCGAGAACCTCACCGCGCTGGTCCACGGTATGAACGGCCTCGCCGACAAGGACCCGACCGGCCCGCAGATCTCGGAGCCGGAGCTGCGAAGGATCATCGAGGCGCGCGACCGCGAGATCGCCAACAACTTCACCAAGGACGCCCAGATCACGGCCCTGTACGCCGCTCGCCACTACCGTGGCGACAAGCTGCAGCGCACCGCCAAGCCGCACCGGATCCTCGACCCCGAGGCCGGCCCGCTGATCGCGGTCAAGCTGCACATCCTCTCCCGCAAGACCCTCGGCGGGCTCGAGACCGACCTGTCCGGCCGCTGCCTGACCGCGGCCGGCACCCCGCTGCCCGGGCTCTACGCGGCCGGCGAGGTCTCCGGCTTCGGCGGCGGCGGGATGATGGGCTACAACGCGCTCGAGGGCACCTTCCTCGGTGGGTGCCTGTTCTCGGGACGTACGGCAGGCCGGGCCGCGGCCGCGGCGATCTGATTCGTCCGGTGGTCGAGCTTGTCGAGACCTGGTCAGTGGGCGCCGGAGAGGTTCAGGCCGACCACGCCGACGACGATCATCGCCAGGAAGCCGGCCTTGGCGGCGGTGAGGTGCTCGCCGAGGAACATCACGCCGATGCCCGCGACCAGTGCGGTGCCGAGGCCCGACCAGATGGCGTACGCCACCGAGACCGGCATCCGTTCCACGACCACCGAGAGCAGCCAGATCGAGGCGCCGTAGCCGGCCAGGACGGCGACCGACCAGCCCGGGTTGCGGAAGCCCTCGGTGCGGGGGAGCAGCGCGGTGCTGACGACCTCGATCGCGATCGCGGCGACGAGCAGAATGGCGGCGTACATCTTCCGGGTCCTCCTGGGGCGTGTGTAGCGACTGCTACATCCCGCTAAATGTAGCAGTCGCTACATGTTGGGCATAATGCTTTTCATGGACCGCAAGGAAGAGCTCCTCGGGCAGGTGGTCGAGCACGTGCTCGAGCACGGGTTGATCGGGCTGACCCTGCGTCCGCTGGCCGCCGCGATCGGCACCAGCGACCGGATGCTGATCTACCACTTCGGCGGTCGCGACGAGCTCGTCGCCGCGGTGGTGGCGCGCACCAACGAGCTCTCCGTGGCGGCGGTCGCGGCGCTCGAGCCGGCCGATGACGTACGCGCCGGGGTGGAGGCACTGTGGCGGGCCTACCGCACCGAGCCGCTGCACGGCTGCCTGCAGATCTACCTGCAGGCGGCCGCGACCGGGCTGATCGGGATGGAGCCCTATCGCTCGGTCGTCCGGGAGACCAACGAGCTGTGGTACGCCGCGCTGCGCGACTACGTCACCACCTGCGGCGCTCCGCCCGAGCGTGCCGGCCGGATCGTCACGCTCGTCGACTCCTCATTGTTCGGCTTCCACCTGGACCTGGCCACCGACCGACCAGACGAGCTCGCCGCCGGCGTGGCCGATCTCGCCGTGGCCGCGGGAGCGATCGCCGCGGCGTGAGCCGGGTCCGACACAATGCGCGAGTGAACTCGCTGCTGAAGACCATCCCTGCCGACCGCATGCACCTGTGGCTCATGCTGGTGCTCACCTTCACCACCGGCATCAACGACGCCGTCGGCTACCTCGGCCTGGACAAGGTGTTCACCGGCAACATGACCGGCAACGTGGTCATCCTCGGCATGGCGCTGGTCGGCGACACCGATCTGCCGGTCCTCGGACCGGCGCTGGCGCTGGTCGGGTTCATGGCCGGCGCCGCGCTCGGTGGGCGGGTGCTGAAGGCCGACAAGCAGGCCTGGAGCGGGCGCACGACCCTGCTGTTCTCCCTGGTCGCCGTGGTGATGCTGGCGCTGGCCGGACTGCTGTTCGTCGCCGGGGACGAGCCCTCGAGCGCGGTGATGATCACGACCACCACCCTGGCCGCGGTCGCGATGGGCACCCAGGCGGCGGCCGCTCGTCACATCGCGGTCAAGGACGTCACCACCGTCGTCGTGACCAGCACGATCACGGGTCTCGCGGCCGACTCGCCGATCGGCTCCGGCAAGGCGTCCTTCCGCGGCGGCGGCACCGCGCGCCGCGCGATCGCAGTCCTGCTGATCCTGCTCGGTGCCTCCGCCGGCGCCGGGATGCTGCTGTGGCACACCGGCGGCGGCCTGCTGCTCGCCGGCATCATCATCGGAGCAGCCACGGCCGTCGGCGCCTGGCACGCCCGGGTGCACCGCGCGATCATCTAGGGCCGGATCCTCTAGGGTCTGCCACGTGGAGTGCCCCAAGTTCGCGGTCAGCGTCGACCTCGTCGTGCTCACCGTCCGTGACGAGGCGCTCTGCGCGCTGGTCGTACGCCGAGGCATCGAGCCTTATCGAGGCGCCTGGGCGCTTCCGGGCGGGTTCGTCCTCGACGACGAGGGCCTCGAGGAGGCGGCGGCGCGCGAGCTCGCCGAGGAGACCGGCATCCGGCCGGGCAGCGTGCATGTCGAGCAGCTGGCGACGTACGGCTCCCCGGGGCGGGACCCGCGGGCTCGGGTCGTGACCGTCGCCTATCTCGCGCTCGCGCCCGACCTGCCGGTGCCCGCGGCGGGGTCGGACGCGGCTGACGCGCAGTGGTGGCCGGTCGACTCGCTCCTGGCCGGCGGCGGCCTCGCCTTCGACCACGCCGCGATCCTGCGCGACGGCGTCGAGCGCGCCCGCTCCAAGCTGGAGTACTCGCCGCTGGGTGCGGCGTTCTGCGCCGAGGAGTTCACCGTCGCCGAGCTGCGCCGGGTCTACGAGATCGTCTGGGGCGAGCGCCTGGACCCCCGCAACTTCCATCGCAAGGTCACCAAGACCGAGGCCTTCCTCGAGCCCACGGGCACCACGACGACACGGGACGGCGGCCGGCCGGCTCAGCTCTTCCGCCGAGGCTCCGCCGAGCACCTGCACCCGCCGCTGCTGCGGCGTACGACCTGAGCGTTGATCACCGAAAGGTCTCGGGCTGGTCACGAACCGATAACGGCAATTCCGGTGTGGCCGACGGCACATGCGACGCGGCGGATAGGCGTTGGGCAACTAGACAACAGCCACGGCATTGTTGTCCAGCGGACGCCGTGTCTCGGGACCGTACGCCCTGTTCGAGAGTTCGTCTTGAAAGGGTCGTTACAACGCCGAAACGCCGGTGCCAGCCCCTGAAACCTCCGCTCGCTACGGTCCCCGAAACCTATGCGTGACACTCCTCGAAGGGAACTCGTTTCGATGTCTACCCCCGCCTCTCGGACCTCGCGACGTACGTCAGTTCAACGCCGGGCCGCTGCGGCCCTCCTGTCCGTGGTCGCCGCCACCACCTTGGCCGCCTGCGGCTCCGACTCCGAAGAAGGCAGCAGCGAGGAGGGCTTCGGCACCATCTCGATGCAGTACTCCTGGATCAAGAACGAGGAGTTCGCCGGCGAGTTCTACGCCGAGGACAAGGGCTACTACGAGGAAGCCGGCTTCGACGCCGTCAACGGCATCTCCGGCCCCGACACCGGCGTCGCCAAGCTCCTCTCCGGCAAGGTCCAGGTCGCCATCAACGACGCCGCCTCGGTCGGCTCCGCGATCGCCGAGCAGGAGGCGCCGCTGAAGATCATCGGCGCCACCTTCCAGAAGAACCCGTTCACGATCCTGTCGCTGAAGGACGGCGGCAACATCGCGACGCCGGCCGACCTCAAGGGCAAGAAGATCGGCGTCCAGGACTCCAACGTCAACGTCTTCAAGGCGATCCTCGCGGCCAACGGCCTGGAGGAGAAGAAGGACGACATCACCGTCGTCCCGGTCGAGTTCGACCCGACGCCGCTGATGGAGGGTCAGGTCGACGGCTTCATGGCCTACCTGACCAACGAGTCGATCACTGTCGAGCTCGCCGGCCACGAGGTCACCAACCTGCCCTACGCCGAGAACGGCGTGCCGTACGTCGCCGAGACCTACACCGTCACCGACCAGTACCTCGCCGAGAACCGCGACCTCCTCAAGGCGCTGCTGACCGCCGAGATCAAGGGCTGGACCGAGACCTTCAAGAACCCCAC
Source organism: Nocardioides sp. NPDC101246 (assembly GCF_044767415.1). Lineage (NCBI taxonomy): Bacteria > Bacillati > Actinomycetota > Actinomycetes > Propionibacteriales > Nocardioidaceae > Nocardioides > Nocardioides sp. NPDC101246. The sequence goes on along the minus strand of NZ_JBIWNX010000003.1, from coordinate 184,593 downwards.
CGACGAGGTGGTGAAGGTCGTCACCACCCACTACAACCAGGCGGCCAGCGACTCCGACGGTCTCGAGGCCAGCTTCGGCGAGCTCGACCCGGTCAAGACCAAGCGGGGTCTCGAGGAGTCGCAGAAGCTGATCTCGACGCCGGAGACCGAGAAGAACGGCCTCTTCACCATCTCCGAGGAGCTCCAGCAGCAGACCGTCGACTCGCTCGCCGCCGCCGGCTGGGAGGTCTCGGTCGAGGACCTGTTCGACACCTCGATCATCGAGGAGATCTACGAGGAGAACCCCGAGCTGAAGGACTACCAGAAGTAGTCATGGCCGAGAACAAGCTCATGGATGCCGGTGCTCCCACGGAGACCGGTGGCGGCACCGGCATCCACATCTCCAAGATCGGCAAGGTCTTCGGCTCCGGGTCGAAGGCCGTCACCGCGCTCGAGGACACCGAGCTCCACACCGACCAGGGCTCGTTCCTGGCCCTGCTGGGGCCGTCGGGCTGCGGCAAGTCGACGATCCTGCGGATCCTCGCGGGCCTCGAGACGCCGACCAGCGGAGAGGCGTACGTCGACGGCAAGGCTCCCGCCGAGCTGCGGCGCGACTCCGAGCTGGGGATCGCGTTCCAGGATCACGCGCTGCTGCCGTGGCGCTCGGTGGTCGGCAACATCAAGCTCGTCTTCGAGGTCGCCGGGCGGCGTCCCGACATGGTCTACATCCACGAGCTGATCAAGCTCGTGGGGCTCGAGGGCTTCGAGAAGGCCCGCCCCCCGCAGCTCTCCGGTGGGATGCGGCAGCGGGTCTCGATCGCCCGTGCGCTCGCGCTGAAGCCGTCGGTGCTCCTGCTCGACGAGCCGTTCGGCGCGCTGGACGACATGACCCGGCAGAACCTCAACCTGGAGCTGCTGCGGATCTGGACCGAGAAGCCGGCCACCACCCTGCTGGTCACCCACGGCGTCAACGAGGCGATCTTCCTCTCCGACCGGGTCGCGGTGATGTCGCCGCGACCCGGCCGGATCAAGGAGATCATCGAGGTCGACCTTCCCCGACCGCGTACGCCCGAGATGATGCGTACCCCGGAGTTCCACGCGCTGGCCGACCGGGCCTCCGAGCTGCTCTTCGGTGACGACGGGCGCGCTGAGGCGGAGTCTTGATGCGACCGAGTCAACAGCTGCCTGGCTGGGTGGCCGGTCTGATCGGTGTGGTCGTCCTGTTCGTGCTGTGGGCGCTCGTGGCGGTGTTCGGCTTCCCTCCCGACCCCGGGACCGGTTTCACGCCGGTGCCGCCGCCGTGGACGGTCCTCTCCGAGATGGCCGCGGCGGGTCCGTCGGCGTTCTGGGGAGGCGTGCTCCGGGAGACGCTGACGGAGGCGTCGATCGGGTTCTTCTGGGGCAACCTGATCGCCCTGCTGCTGGCCTCGCTGGTGCTGCTGGTGCCCTGGCTGGAGCCGGTGATCATGCAGATCGCGGTGACGACGTACTGCCTGCCCGTGGTCGCCGTCGGCGGCATCTCGATCGTCGTCCTCGGCGGCGCCGAGCAGCCCGGTGACCCGTCGCGTACGTCCATCTTCCTGGCCGCGCTGATGGTCTTCTTCACGACCGTCGTCGGGGCCGTGCTCGGGTTCAAGTCCGCTGACCGTGCCTCGCTCGACGTGGTGCGGGTCTACGGCGGATCGGTGTGGACCCAGCTGGTGAAGGTACGCCTCGTCGCGGCCGTACCGGCGATCCTCAACGCGCTCCAGATCGCGGTGCCGACCGCGATCCTCGGCGCCGTCCTCGGGGAGTATCTGGGCTCCACCGACCGCGGCGTCGGACGCACGCTGATCGTCCTGCAGGGCAAGCCCGACCCGGAGCGGCTCTGGGCCGTCTTCCTGGCCTGTGCCCTGGTCGCCCTGGCCGGCTATCTGCTCCTGGGACTGGTTTCGCGTCTGGTGACGCCGTGGGTCGCGGGGAGGGCCGGATGAGGGCCGGATCTCTGTCGCGGGCGGTCCTCGGTCCCGTCCTGCACACCATCGCGGCGCTGGCGATCGTGGCCGTGCTCTGGCAGGCGTTCGTGTCGTTCTCCAGCGTCTCGGACTTCGTCGCCAAGGGCCCGCTGGACGTGCTCGATCACCTCTTCACCGGGCCCGACGCGGCCGCCCATCGCGCGGAGCTGCTCCCGCTGACCTGGGTGACCCTGAAGGACGCCGCGCTCGGCTTCCTCGCCGGGATGGCGATCGCGGTGGTGGCGGCGGTGCTGTTCAACCTGTCGCGTACGGTCGAGGCCGGTGTGATGCCGCTGGCTCTGCTGCTGCGCTCGATCCCGCTGGTCGCGATCGCTCCGGTGGTCATGCTGATCACCGGTCGTGCCTCGACCGCGTCGGTCGTGGTGCTGGGGATCATCGTGGTGCTCTTCCCGGCACTGGCTGCCGTCCTGTTCGGCCTCTCCCAGGCCTCGCCGCAGTCGCTGGACCTGGTCGCCGTCTACGGCGGCTCACGGCTCACCGCGATCCGGAAGGTGTCGCTGCCCGGTGCGCTCCCGTCGATCTTCGCCGCCGCCCGGGTCTCGGTGCCCGGTGCGGTGACCGGAGCCCTGCTGGCCGAGTGGCTCTCGACCGGCAAGGGCATCGGCGGCAACATCCAGAAGTTCCCCGCCGCCGCCCGCTTCGACGACCTGTGGGCCGCCGTCGCGATCATCACCGTGGTCACCCTGGTCCTCTACAACCTCGTCCAGCTCCTCGAGTCCGTCGCGCTCGAGCGGATGGGGATGACGTCCCGCTGACGCCGAGGCGTCACGTACGTCGGCCGAGGCGTCACTTAGGTCGGCCGAGTTGGCAATCAGATGCCCACTCGGACGACGAGAGTGACCTTTCGGCCGACAGGGGTGACGCCTCGGCCGACGGGGGTGACGCCTCGGCCGACGGAGGTGACGCCTCGGCCGACGGAGGTGACGCCTCGGCCGACGGAGGTGACGCCTCGGCGGGTCAGTAGTCGGTGCGGTCCTGCTTGGCGAGCCAGGCGTCGAAGGGGTCGTACGCCTGCGGGATCCGCAGCTCGTCGACCTTGGTCGGCCAGTCGTGGTGCTCGTTGGCGCGGCCGGTGCCGAAGAGGTTGTAGAAGGCGAGGTCGTCGAACCCGCCCTTGGCCGCGTCGTCACGGTCGGCGGCGTAGACGACGCGGTCCAGCCGCGCCCACAGCGCGGTCGCCAGGCACATCGGGCAGGGCTCGCACGAGGTGTAGAGGGTGCACCCGGCCAGCGAGAAGCTGTCGGCCTCCTTGCAGGCGGAACGGATCGCGACGATCTCGGCGTGGGCGCTCGGGTCCAGGTCGCGGGTGACCCGGTTCTGGCCGGTGCCGAGCAGGATGCCGTCGCGGAGGATGATGGCCCCGAACGGACCGCCGCCGTTGTTGACGTTGCGCACGGCGAGTGCGACCGCCTGCTCCAACCACATGGTGTCAGTCATGCCGATTCCCCCTTGCACAGGCCCGAGGATCGATGTTTCCACTGTCATTCTGCCCCCGACATCACTCGACCTCGTGGAGGCGATCGTAGGTGGCGCTGATGGCCGAGACGCGGTCGCGCCCGGCCCGTCCACGCTGGTGGAGTACGCCGTCGGCGAGCACGCTCGCCAGCGACATCGGTGCCGCCAGCGAGTCGAAGGCGAGGGCGCCCTGGACCGGGCACTCCAGCCCGATGTCGGCACGGCCCAGATGAACCGTCCCGGTCGGGTCGGCGATCACGATCACCGTGCTCCCGGAGGTCGCGGCGGCGTCGACGAACCCTCCGAAGCCCGCGGGCCGGCGCCGCAGCCCGACCGCGACCACCACCGATCCCTCGCCGAGCTCGGCCAGCTCCTCGCCGATGACCTGGCCGGGAGCGGGCGCGAGCGTGACCCGCTCGCGGGTCTGGGTGAGCTGCTGGCGCAGATGGAGCGCGACCGAGTAGGAGTTGCGCCAGCCCGCGACCATCACCTCGCTCGCCCCGGCGATGGCCTCGATCGCCTCGGTGATGCCGGCCTGCTCCACGACCCGCGAGATCGCCGCTGCCTCACCCTCGGCGTGGGCGCTCAGGTCCGGGGCGCCCTCGACCCGTCGCGGCTCGCCGGCCGTACGCAGCCCCCGCAGGTGGTCGCGCACCTCGTCGAAGCCGTCGAACCCCAGCGACCGGAAGAGCCGGCTCATCGTGGCCTTGGACACCTCCGCGAGCGAGGCCAGCTCGGCCGCGCGGTAGGTCGCCAGGTCGTCGAGATGCTCCAGCAGCGTGTCGGCCGCCTTGCGCTCCTGGGGCGAGAGCGTCTGATAGGTCGCGGCGATCCGCCGGTCGATCCGCTGGTCGATCCGCTGGTCCACCGGGCTCATGTGGGCACTGACGCCCAGGCGTCCGGCTCGGTCGACCCGTCGCGCTGCAGGGTCGCCTCGATGAGTCCGTAGGGACGGTCGGCGGCGAAGAAGACCTCGTTCGGGTTCTCCAGGTCGAAGGGGGAGAGGTCGACGAGGAAGTGGTGCTTGTTGGGGCAGGAGATCCTGAACTCCGCGATCCCCTCGAACGCCTCCATCACCGCCCGGCCCATCTCGTGGATGGTCTGCTGCAGTGCGAGCGAGTGCACCTGCGCGAACGTGTCGAGCATGATCGCGCGGATCCGGTCGTAGGCCTCGTTCCAGTCCTCCGGATGGCTCTCCCACCGCCACCACGCGGTGACCTCGGTCGCCAGGATCCGGTCGGTCGTCTCGGCGAGGGTGGTGTAGCGGTCGCGCGGGAAGCCGTGGAACTCCGATCCGGTCGACTTGAGCACCACCAGGTCGCTCAGGCCGGAGAGGACGAAGGTTCGTTCGCCGAAGCGGTTGACCACGGCCGTACGCGTCTCCTGACCGCGCCGTGCGAATGAATGCTCGTTCGCCGGGATGCGGTCCCAGGAGTAGGACTCCGCCTTCATCACCGACCCGGTGACCCACGGCTGCTCGGCCCAGTAGGCGGTGAGGTCGAGCAGGAACGCCTCCGGCGAGGTGATGCCGAGCTCCTTGGCCTTCGCATAGACCACGTTCTTCTGGGTGTCGGTGGCGTGCACGTGCACGTTGTCACCCTCGGTGAAGGCCGTCGCGAAGTCGCCCCTGAGCTGGGTGGACACGTTCAGGTCGTGGATCGTGTGCCGCGCGCCCTCCCGGTCGACCTTGACCAGGCGTACCTCCGCCTTGCCGTGCTGGTTGGGGCCAAGAGTGATCGACATCAGCTTCCTCGATAGGTCGTGTAGGAGAACGGGCTGAGCAGGAGGGCGACGTGGTGGTGCTCGCCCTCGGTGACGGTGAACCCGACGCTCACCTCGGGAAAGAAGGTCTCGCGATCCTGCTCGGCGAACCACGGCCCGGTCGCGAAGGTCAGGATGTGCGGCCCGGGGAGCACCTCGCCCTCGAACCGCACCCGCCCGTCGGCGTCGGTGGTCGCGGTGCGCCCGCTGTCGTCGGGAAGGACCAGGATCAGGTCGAGACCCGCGGCGGGCCGGCCGAGGGCGGCGTCGAGGACGTGCGTGGAGACGGTGGTCGGGTGAGGCTGCGTCATGTGATCAAGCCTCGCAGCCGGAGCAACGCGATCTCGGCGAGCTGGCCCCTGGTCACCGTGATTTCGGTAGCCGGGTCGTTCTCCAGCCGCTCCTCGAGGAGGGCGAGCATCTCCTCGGCGCTGCGACCGGCCGCCCGCACCAGGTAGATCCGCCCGAACTGCTCCTCGTAGGCCACGTTCCCCGCCCTCAGCCGCGCCTGCACCTCGGCGTCGGCCGGGTCGACCCCGGCCTGCTCACGGGCGGAGAGCGCTGCGCTCGCCCCGTCGCTGGCGTGGCGTTCCCCGATCCGGGGGTGGTCGGCCAGGGCACCCTCGACCTCCTCGTCGGTCCAGGCCGACGCCAGCCGCTCCGCGGTTGCCAGCAGGGCACCCACGTCCGCATAGGGCCGCCCCGCGACCAGCCCGGCCGCCCACGAGGGGATCGCCACACAAGGCGCGACGACCCCCTCCGCCTCGTCGGCGGGCAGGGCATCGAACTCGGCGAGCGGCATGGTCACCACAGCAGCCTATGAAACGAGCGTTTCGGCGTCCGCAACGCAGGTTGCCGTTGTGTAACGCCCGGGGCGGCTACCCCGCGAAGCCCTGGGCCAGGGCGAGGAGGTCGCGGTCGCGGCCGGGTGCGGCGACCAGGCAGAGCCCTGCCGGGAGGTTGGTGGGGGTGCGGACCGGGACCGAGACGGCGGGGAGGCCGGCGATACCGGCGATGCAGGTGAGGCGCATTGTGTCGTCGCGCACCGCGGCCGCCTCGGCAGCGGTCGGTGCCACCGAGGAGGCGCTGGGGTAGGCGAGGACGCGGTCGCCGACGACGTCGAGGATCTCCGTACGCGCCTGCGCGAGCACCGCGCGCGCCTCGGCTGCCTGCTCCCGGGTCACCGACCGGGCCATCTCGAACCGACCACGCACCGCCTCTCCGAGCGTGTCGAGCCGGGTCTCCAACCAGGCCCCGTGGGTCTGCCACGCCTGGTAGGCCTGCCCGGTGACGAACGCCTGGCGCCACTCGTCGAGCCTGGCCGGCTCCCAGGTCAGCGGCTTGGCCTCGGGCAGCGCCTCGCTCACGGCGGTGGCGACGTCCTCCGAGGCGAGTCCGACCAGCGCCGGCACCAGGTGGATCTCGTCCAGCGACACAGACGAGGATCCGGGATCCTCCGGCAGCAGTACGTCACCCACAGCCTGCAGCAGGAACGCCGAACGCGTCATCCACCCGACGGTGTCGAAGGCCTTGGCGAGCGGAAGCAGCCCCTCGCGCGAGACGGCCCCGTGCGACGTACGGATCCCGTAGAGGCCCTGGTAGGCGGACGGGACCCGGATCGAGCCGCCGGTGTCGGTGCCGAGGCCGATCGAGGCCTGGCCGAGGGCGACGGCGGTCGCCGATCCCGATGACGAGCCACCGGGGATCCGCCCCGGAGCCTTCGGGTTCGGCGGTGCGCCGTAGTGGGCGTTGAGCCCCGAGAGGGAGTAGGCGAACTCCTCGGTGCGCGCGATCCCACGCACCGAGGCCCCGGCGTCGAGCAGGGCGGCGACGGCGGCGGCGTGCGACGGTGCCGTCGGCGCCTGCTCCAGCCATGCCGGGCTCCCGGCGCCGACCGCGAAGCCGGCGACCGCGAAGAGGTCCTTCACCGCGACGGTCTCTCCCGAGAGGGCGCCGTCGGCGGTGTGCGAGGAGACCAGCGGGTCGCCGACGACCCGCCAGATCCGGGTGTCGAAGGCCGGCGCGGGCGCCGAGACGTGGGCCGCGGTGACCTGCCAGCCGCCGTACTCGATCCGCACCGGGTCCCGCGCCCACAGCTGCGTCTGCAGTCCGCGCCCGCCGCGGTCGAGCTCGGTGACGGCCGCGATCAGCGCGTGGTCCTCGTCGATCACCTGCACGTGGGTCTGCACGATGCGCCGCTTCGGCGCGCCACCGCGCGATCCCCGGAAGGCAGCGATCTGCTCGTGCCCGACCAGCAGCCCGGCGGCATCGCCGCGCAGCGTCGTCGGGGAGTCGGCGAAGAGTGCGTCCAGGGCGGCGACGTCGTCGGACATCAGCGCGCTCTCGTACGCCCGGAAGGCCTGCAGCAGCCCGTGCGGGACAGGCTTGAGCTCAGTCATAGGGCGAAGTCTGCCTTGCGGATCGTGGCGTGTACGCCTTTGACGATGTCGACCACCTGAGAGATCCGGAAGTCGGTGGCCGCCGAGAGATAGGCGTAGGCGTCCTCCGGCGACATCCCGAACCGCGCGCTGAGCAGGGCGATCGCGGCGCGGACGCAGTTCTGCGCGGCCACGTCGAGGGACTCGTCTAGCCCGGTGGGGATGAGAAATTCCGACGTCTCCGCCAGCGGGCCGGCGAGCTCGCCGAACCGCGCGGCGGCCTCCTCGCGAGCAACCAGGTCGAAGCGGAGCGTCGCCCGCAGCGAGGCCTCCAACGCGGTCAGCGAGACCTCGCCGTCACCCTGCGCGAAGTGCGGGTCGCCGACGTACGCCAATGCTCCGGCGACCTGGACGGGCAGGTAGAGGGTCGCCCCGGCCGTGAGCAGCCGGATGTCGATGTTGCCGCCGTGCGAGCCGGGTGGGACCGAGTGCGGCCGCTCGGACCCCGGCACGGCGACCCCCATGATCCCGAGGAACGGGTCGAGGGCGAACGACGCCGGCCCGATCACCCCGCGCCCGTCGACGACGGGCGTGAAGACGCTGTGCACCGGCTCGTCGCCGCGCGGGAACTCGCCCGGCAGCGCGCCCCGCCCGTGCCGGTTCGACACGACCCCGTAGGGCACTCGCGGCAGCGTCTCCAGCACCGTGATCGCGAGCAGATCGCCGACCTCGGCACCCTCGACCTCGATCGGCCGCGAGACGACGTGCGGGCCGTCGACGCCGAAGGTCCGCTCGTAGCCGGAGGCAGCCAGGGCGACCGCGTCGGAGAGGACGTCCTCGACGCCGTGCGCGGCGAAGAACTTCTCCGGGTTCCGTCCCTGGTCCTCGAGGATGCCCTCGTGGGAGATCGTGTCCACGGTCACCGAGGTCCCCGGCGCGATGCTCAGCACGGGGGAGTCCGTCGCGCACGGCAGCCGCCCCCACAGCAGGTTGTCGACCTCGGCCGGAAGGTAGGTCGTGGAGCTGATCGGTCCGGTTCCCGGCTGCAGTGCCGTCACGGTGGGGGCAGTCATGGCCGAACCGTATGGAACGGATGTTTCAGGCTCGTGACGAGCGGATCGGCCGGTGGTTCAGAAGACCAGCGCGACGCCGAGCAGCACCGCGATGAGCAGCAGCGCCCCGGCGAGGATGAACCCGGTCGCGAAGGCCGGCAGCGGGCGCCGCTCCCGCATCGCACGCTCGACCCGTGCCCAGCGGACCGTCGCGAGGACCGTGCACAGGATCGCGGTGAGCACCAGCAGGGCGATCACCCCGATGCGTACGCCCTCCGCGGTGGGCACCTGGAACGAGTGCAGCGCGACCGCACCGGCGAGCAGGCCGAGCACGGTGCGGGCCCAGGCCAGGAACGTACGCTCGTTGGCCAGCGTGAACCGGGGGTCCGGCTCGGAGCCGTGGTCGTAGACCCAGTGCGGGTGTCGGGGGTCGGTCATGCCCCCATCGTCCACCACATCGGGTCCCGATCTAGATTATTACCCATGGGTAATAGCGAACAGGCCGAGTTCGATCGCGACATCGCGGTCCGCCGGATCGATGGGAAGACGTACGCAGCCGATCTGGCCCCCGGCTGGGTGGTCGGCGGCGGCGTCAACGGCGGCTACCTGCTCGCTGTCATCGCCAACGCGCTGCGGGCGCACCTGCCGAACCACCCGGACCCGATCGTGCTGAGCGCGTTCTACGCCGGCGCGAGCACCCCGGGGCCGGCGGAGGTCCGCATCGAGACCAAGCGTGACAAGGGCTCGCTGGCCATCGCGACCGCCGAGCTGTGGCAGGGCGAGGAGCTGCGGATCACCACCACGGCGACGTACGCGGACCTCGACGTTCTCCACGCCAAGAGCAGTGGTTTCGAGCGGGTCACCGCGACCGAGCCCGAGGTGCCGCCGCTCGATGAGTGCCTCTCCTCGACCACGGCACCCGAGGAGATGAAGAAGTTCGTGCCGATGCTGGACCGCTACGAGCTCTGCGTGCCGAAGGAGCAGTTCGTCTGGGGTGGCGCGAAGCCGAGCGGCGAGGCCGTCTTCACCGGCTGGTTCCGGCACCACGACCGCGAGCCCGACCCGATCTCGCTGCTGCAGGTGCTCGACGCGCTCCCGCCGGTGACCTTCGGGCTCGAGCTGCCGGGCTGGGCGCCGACCCTCGAGCTCACCTGCCACATCCGCCACAAGCCGGCGCCGGGCTGGCTCAAGGTCACCCACTTCTCACGCAACCTCTCGGGCGGCATGTTCGAGGAGGACTGCGAGGTCTGGGACTCCGAGGGCAAGCTGGTCGCGCAGGCGCGTCAGCTGGCTCGGCTGCCGCGCGCCTGAGGGGGTCGGCACGGGGTCAGATTTGAGTGCCGAGTCGGCGCATCCGACCCCTCTGGCTCGCTTCGCTTCGCCAGGCACGGGGTCAGATCCGCCGACTCGGCGCCATTAAGGGTCACATCGGGGCGCAGCGGTCCTTCCCGCCGTACGCGTCCCAGTGCCACGCCTCGGGCGCGTACTGCTTCAGCCCGACACTCAGCGCGGTCTTGTTCAGGAACCGCCACACCGCGCTGGCCGGCTCCGAGGCCCGCGTCGCGCAGGTCTTGCCGCCGGTCGCGCTCGGCTGCTCGAAGTCGATGGCGATGCCGAGCTGGTGGGAGGAGTGGCCGGGCTGCGCGGTGAGCGTGTAGTCGCCGGCCGGGCAGCCGCCGGTGACGTCCGTCTGGCACAGCGCCTTCTGCTTCTTCATGGTCCTGAACGAGCTGCCCGCGACCAGGTCGACCCCCTGCTTCGAGGCCTTCTTGACCAGCGCCGCCGCGGCCCCAGAGATGCGTGCGTTGACGACGGTCAGACCCTCGGAGCCGTCGATGTAGTAGGGGTCGCCCTTGGTGCTCTCGGTGCCGGTGTTGGGCAGGCCTTCGACTGCACAGAGCCGCACCGGGATCAGCTTGCCCTCGTCGTACCCCTCGCCCTCGCCGAGGTCCTTCGTCCCCGGCGAGCACACGAGCGCGGTCGAGTCGGCGCGTACGTCGCCTACCGGCTTCGTCGGCGCCGCGACCTCGAGGAGCTTGCCCTCGGTGGCGCCGGCGGCGCGCTGCTCGGAGGCCTTCACGGCGAGGTCGGCGAGGTGACCGGTGACCCCGCCTGCATTCGCGTCGGGGTCGGTCTGGCCGGCGTCCGGTGCCGTCTTCGGGACGTCCTCGGGGCAGGTCGCGATCGTCTCGCCCAGGGGCTTCTGGGTTCCGGCCGCGAGGGTGATGTTCGCGCACACGACCGTGGTGTGGTCGCGCTTGGCGTAGGTGTCCTGCCAGGTCCGGTAGCCCGCCACGGTGAAGCTGTTGCCGGCAGGATCGGCCTGCAGCGTACGCAGCTTCAGGCCGTCGCCGTAGGCGCCCGGCTGCTCCAGCCAGGTGCCGATGTCCGCGGCGGTGACCTCCCAGCCGACGCTGCGCAGCGACGCGACGGCCACCGACAGGTCGCTGCCGACGCCGTTGAGGTCGTCGGTCGTGGTCTGCTCCCACTTCTGCATCTGGTCGTAGAAGTCGTACGCCCCGTAGCCGCCGACCCCGACGAGCGCGAGCACCAGCAGCCCCGCGAGCACCTTCGGCCACCGCCGCTTCTTCGGCGGCTCGGGCCCGAACCGGCCGGGCCCGAAACCCTGCGGGTACGCCGGGGGCGGCTGCCCCGCGTACGGCTGCTCGGGGTAGGGCTGGTCCGGGTAGGGCTGCTCGGGATAGGGCTGGTCCGGGTAGGGCTGCTCGGGGTAGGGCTCCTGGCCGTAAGGCGGCTGCTCAGCCGGATACGGCTGCTGCTGTGCCGGCGGGTAGGGCTGCTGCCGATCCGGGTACGGCCGCTGCTCGGGGTAGCGCTGCCCGCCGGGGTAGGGCTGGTGCTGCCCCGGATGAGGCCGCTGCTGCCCGGGTCGGGGCTGCTGCTGGCCGGGATGAGGCTGCTGCTGTCCCGGGTGCGGCTGTTGCGGCCGCGCCGGATACGGCTGCCGTGGGCCGGGGAAGGGCTCCTGTCCCCGGTAGGGCGGGCGAGGCTCGCCGGGGCGCCGCGGGGGCCACTGCTGATCGCTCATGATCGGGCCCCGGACGGGGGCAGGCAGGCGAGGAGCAGAAGACGGCGGGGCACGGCGTTGGAGCGTACCCAAGAGACACCACTTTCCGGGTGTCTAGGGAACAATCTCACACGTGAACAGCCCCAAGACCGTAGTGGCCGCGGCGATCCTCAGCGCCGACGGCAAGCAGGTGCTGGCCGCGAGGCGTACGTCCCCGCCCGAGGCCGCCGGACGCTGGGAGCTCCCCGGCGGCAAGGTCGAGGAGGGCGAGACGCCCGAGGCGGCGCTCGTCCGGGAGATCGGTGAGGAGCTCGGCTGCCTGATCGAGGTGCTCGACTGGATGCAGGGCGAGTCGCCCATCGGGGAGGAGGCCAGGTTGGTCGCCGCGACCGCCCGGGTGGTCGCGGGGGAGCCGAGGCCGCGCGAGCACGACCAGGTCCTCTGGCTGGCCGCCGAGGACCTCGACTCGGTCGACTGGCTGGAGCCCGACCGCCCGTTCCTCGACGCGCTCCGCCACGTACTCGGCCTGCCCGAAGGCTCGACCGTGCGCGGCATCTTCTTCGAGGAGGAGGACGCCAGGTCGGCGGCGGCGACGCTGGAGCGCGAGGGCTGGACGGCCCGGGTCAGCCGGGAGCGCTACCAGGGCGAGGACGACGACGAGGACCACCCGTGGTCGGTGGAGACCGACGCCCCGGAGATGGTCCTGGAGCTGCTGGTGGACGAGTACGACGGCTGGCTCGACATCCCCGAGGACGCACCGGACGACTCGATCGCCCCCGAACCCGTCGACCTCCCCGACAACCCGAAGCGGATAAAGCGCCCCGACCTAGGATCGAGTTCGTGACTTCTCAGAAGAGCCTGCTGCTCGTGCACGCCCACCCCGACGACGAGACGATCGCGACGGGAGCGACGATGGCGAGATATCTCGCCGAGGGCGCCCGGGTCACGCTGGTGACCTGCACGGCAGGGGAGATGGGCGAGATCCTGGTTCCCGGCCTGGCCCACCTCGCCGCCGACCAGGACGACGCCCTGGGCGAGCACCGCCGCGGCGAGATCGCGGACGCGATGGCAGCCCTGAAGTCGCCCGACGGTCGCGAGATCGACCACCGCTGGCTGGGCGGATTCGGCAACTACCGCGACTCCGGGATGACCTGGAGCGAGGACCGCACCCACGCGCTACCCGACCCTGACGCCCGCGAGAACGCCTTCTGGTACGCCGACCTCAACGAGGCCGCCGACCACCTCGTCACGATCATCCGCGAGGTGCGCCCGCAGGTGCTGGTCACCTACGACGAGTTCGGCAACTACGGCCACCCCGACCACATCCAGGCCCACCGGGTCGCGACGTACGCCGCCCATCTCGCCGCCGTGCCGACCTACAAGAAGGAGCTCGGCGAGGCCCACGAGATCGACCGGATCTTCTGGACCGCGATCGCGGAGAGCTGGATCCGTGACGGGCTCCGGGCGGCCCGGGCGGCCGGCGACGAGGACGCGCTCGGCGGGATGGACCCGGAGGGCCCGCTGCCGATGGCCACGCCCGACGTCGACATCGCCGCCGCGATCGACGGCACCGCCTACGCCGACCAGAAGGTCGCCGCGATGCGTGCCTACCCCACCCAGATGGACATGGAGCAGGGCATGTTCGCGATGACCAACAGCCTCGGCACGACCGCGTGGTCCCACGAGCATTTCCGGATCGCCCAGGGAGACGTCGAGGAGACCACCCTGACCGATCTCTTCGCCGGGTTGTGAGGCTGCTCGGCGGCTTGGCTCGTGGTGGGGCCGGTCTCCTCCTCGGCCTCCTCGTCGGGGTCGCGGCGGTCGCCGTCCACCCCTGGTGGTGGGGTCTGCTGCTCGCCGTGGCCGCATCCTCGGCGCTGCTGATCGTGCTGCCGCGGGGAGTCTCGAGGATCGCGTACGCCGCGGCCTGGGCGATCGTGGTCGCGCTGGCCGCGACGCCGAGGCCGACGGGCGGGTACGCCGTCGCGGGCGACGTGGCGGGATACCTGATGATCTTCTGGGCAGTGCTGATGATCGTGGTGGCCACCGCGACCGTGTCGCGGGTCGCTTCCCGTGCTGATCAGGACCTCCCCGGGAAGTGACGAACGTCCCAAGATGGGCTACGGGTTCGGCCTAGGGGGGTATAGGTCCTAGGCTCTCCCGCATGTCCACTGAGCCCGAGGCCTTCAAGGCCCCCGAGCCCGCGAAGCAAACTCACGCGGCCGGGTCCAACGCCAGCCAAGCTGGCGCGGACGATGCTGCCATCGAGACGATCATGATTCCTCAGATCGAGATCGACGCCCGTGTTGCCGAGTCCACGGGTGCCAAGCCGGTTCCGACCGTTCCCGATGACGAGCCCGACGGTGCGACCCGCGTGGTCCCTGCCGGCGACTTCGACGAGGATCTGGCCGAGGAGACCCTGCTGCGCAGCACGATGCTGCGCTCGGAGCTGCCCAAGCGTGCGGAGCTGCCCGAGGAGGACAACTTCCTGTTCGTCTCGAAGAACCGGAAGTTCGCCCCGGAGCCGGACGCGGTCGACGCCGCCCCCGACCTGGCCAGCGAAGCGGCCACCGAGATCGCGCTCGACAACCAGGCCCAGGACACCCCCGACCTCGATGACGAGCCGCTCGAGGCGACCGTCATGGGCGTTGGGCCGTTTGTCGTGCACGAGCCGGGCCCTGCCGACCCTGCTCACGACCATCCCGCCTACGACCACGCCCCTTACGACCACGCCGCCTACGACCACTCCGCCTTCGAGCAGCCCGACTACGCCCAGCCGGTCGCGGCTGAGCGCAAGCCGCTCGGCACCGGCACCAAGGTCGCGGTCGCGGTCGCCGGCGGGGTCGCCGTCCTGGCCTTCGCCGGATGGGCTGCTGCGTACGCCGTCGCCGGGGAGAAGATCTCCGAGGGCACCACGGTCGCGGGCGTGGACATCGGCGGCATGACGGCCGCCGAGGCGACGCCGCTGCTGGACCAGAAGTTCGCTCCCGCCCACAGCCAGCCGATCAACGTGACCGCCGGAGACAGCACGACCGAGGTCAACCCGGCCGACGCGGGCCTGAGCTTCGACGCCGAGGCGACGATCGAGAAGGCCAATGCCGTACGCAGCTGGAGCCCGGTCAAGCTGTGGAAGCACTTCACCGGCGGTGGCGAGATCGAGCCCGTCGTCAAGGCCGACGACAAGCTGATCGCCAAGGTCGCGGCCAAGGTCAACAAGCGCGCCGGCACCCCCTTCAAGGACGGCGACGTCGTCATCAAGAAGGGCAAGGTCAAGACCACCCAGCCGGTGGCCGGCGAGGGCGTCAGCGACGACGCGCTTCGGACGGCGCTAGCCGGTCAGCTGCTCGTCGAGGGCGACCGCAAGGCCGACGTACCGCTCGCGGAGCTCACCCCCGACGTCGACGAGGCCGACGTCCAGGAGGCGGTCGACAAGGTCGCCACCCCGGCGGTCTCCGGGCCGATCACGCTGAAGTTCGAGAAGACCCCGGTGGAGCTGTCCCCGAAGGAGTTCGGCGACGCGATCCGGTTCGACCCCAAGGACGGCGAGCTGCAGGCCTCGGTCGCGCCCAGCAAGCTCAAGAAGGTGCTCAAGAAGGCCCTCGCCGACGACGCCGCCAAGCCGGTCGACGCGACCGTCAAGATGGTCAACGGCGCCCCGAAGGTCATCCCCGCCAAGCCCGGGGTCACCTTCAACCAGAAGGACCTGGAGGCGGTCTTCCTCGACGTCGTCACCGCTCCCCAGGGCGAGCGCACCGTCGAGGTGAAGTCGAAGGTCGCCAAGCCCAAGGTCACCACCGAAGAGGCCAAGGCCTGGGGCGTGAAGGAGAAGGTCTCCACCTTCACCACCAACTTCCCCTACGCCGAATACCGCAACGTCAACATCGGCCGCGCCGCCGAGCTGGTCAACGGCACCGTGCTCGCGCCGGGGGACACCTTCTCGATGAACGGCATCGTCGGGGAGCGTACGGCGGCCAACGGGTTCACCAAGGGCTGGATGATCCAGAACGGCGTCTTCCGTGAGGACTACGGCGGCGGTGTCTCGCAGATGGCGACGACCACATTCAACGCGATGTTCTTCGCGGGTCTCCAAGACGTCGAGCACAAGGCGCACTCGCTCTACATCGACCGCTACCCGATCGGTCGGGAGGCGACCGTCGCCTGGCCCTCGCTGGACCTGAAGTTCAAGAACAACACCAAGTACGGCGTCCTCATCCGCTCCTGGGTCAACCCCGCCAGCGGCAGCAGCCAGGGTTCGGTGACCGTCGAGATGTGGTCCACCAAGATCTACGACATCAAGGCCCGCACCGGCGAGCGCTACGACTTCAAGGCGCCGGGCAAGCAGAAGATCACCGACGGCAACTGCGAGAACACCGTGGGCGCCCAGGGCTTCTCGATCAACGTCTGGCGCGACTTCTACAACGCCGGATCGGGCTCGAAGGTCGACACCCAGACCTTCAAGACCACCTACATCCCGCAGGACGAGGTCGAGTGCACCGACGAGTCGGAGAAGCCGCCGCCGCCCGCGGACCCCAACTGACCCGAGTCGGCCCGTTCTGACACCAACCCTCGCCGAGTCGGCGCGTCATGACGCGCCGACTCGGCGATGTGGCCGTGACGTGGATCACAACTGTTCGTTGAAGCGGGCATGCGCCCGTTCCTGCTGAGTCTTCTCGCTGCTGTCGCACTCGTCCTCGCTCCGATCTCGGTCCCCGCCGCGGCGGGGGAGGGCCGGACCGGGATCCCGCTGCCGGGGTCGCCCTACGGTGACCCCGCCGGGTCCAACGACTGGGCGTGCGCTCCGGCGGCGGCGCGCCCGACGCCGGTGATCCTGGTGCACGGCACCTTCGGTGATCGCCGCTCGCTGCTGGACCCGATCTCGCTGGCCATGAAGCGAGCCGGCTTCTGCGTCTACTCGCTCGACTACGGCAACCGCGCGACCGGCGACATCCGGGAGTCGGCGGCCCACCTGGGTGAGTTCATCGAGCGCGTACGCGAGGTCACCGACGCCGAGAAGGTGTCGCTCGTCGGTCACTCCCAGGGCGGCATGATGCCGCGCTACTACATCAAGAACCTCGGTGGCGCCGCCTACGTCGAGGACCTCGTCGGCCTCGCCCCGTCCAACCACGGCACCTCGATCATCCCGGACGAGGGCGCCACCGAGGCCACCGGACTCTGTATGTCCTGTGCCCAGCAGGCCGCCGGCTCACAGTTCCTCGCCGACCTGAACGCCGGTGACGAGACCCCGGGCGACGTCTCCTACACCCAGATCATCTCTGCCACCGACGAGGTCGTCGTCCCCTCCACCTCGGGCTTCCTCGCCGAAGGCCCGAACACCACCAACGTACGCATCCAGGACGCCTGCGCCCTCGACCTCTCCGAACACCTGCTCATCCCGATGAGCGCCTCCGCCATCGCTCTCACCCTCGACGCGCTCACCCACGAAGGCCCCGCCTCCGCAGCGCTGAAGACCTGCTGACGGGCCGGCCGGGTCAGCGGGCAGGCGGGTGCTTCCGGGCCATGCGTGCGGCGACCGCGGCGCCGGGCGGCAGCGCGCCGTTGGTGTCGGCGGCACGGAAGGCGTCGGTGGCCAGGGCCGCGAAGCGGCGGGCAGCGGCGACGCTGCTGGCAGACGGGGTCGCGGCGAGACCACGTCCGGCCAGGAGCACGAGGACGAGGTCGTCGATCACGAAGTCGCGGCGTAGCCGGCCGTCGGCCTGGGCTCGACGCGCTAGGGCCGCGAGCTCGGAGAGGAGCGTGGCGCGGTGCTCGGCGAACGAGTCGCTGCGCGGATGCTCCGACATGAACGCGTCGACGAAACCCTGGTTGCCGACGTTGAGGATGCTGATCCGCTCGATGACCGAGGTGAACCCACGCCACGGATCCGGGTCGGCGCATCCCTCCTCCACGATGCTCCGGCACGAGTGCAGCTCGTCGGCGAAGACGGCGTCGAGGAGCACCTGCCGAGCCGGGAACCGACGGTAGAGCGTCGCCGGTCCGACCCCGGCGCGACGGGCGACCTCGCGCATCGTGACCTCGAGACCGTGCTCGGCGTACAGCGATCGTGCCGCCTCCAGGATCCGGTCCCGGTTGCTCCGCGCATCGGAGCGGAGCTTGTGAGGCAACGTCTCGACCATGTCTCTCACTTTCTGGAAGTGGACGCAGGCGTCCGTTAGCTTCGCCAGCGTACGTCAGGAACCAGCGTGAGAGAGACGATGATGCGAGCAGTGAAGATCGAACGGTTCGGCGACCCGAGCGGCCTGGTGGTGACCGACGTCGCCGATCCGACCCCCGGTCCGGGCGAGGTGGTGATCGCCACCGAGGCGATCGGCGTGGGTGGGGTCGACGCGGTCATTCGTCGCGGGACGCTCGCCGGGCTCGGGTTCGAGACCGGGATGGTTCCGGGCAGCGAGGTCGCCGGAGCGGTGACCGCGGTCGGTGCTGGCGTGGACACAGCCTGGGTAGGGCGCCGCGTATGGGCGTTCACGGGGATGGGCGGAGGCTACGCCGAGCGGGCCGTCGCCAGGCTCGATGACATCACCGAGCTCCCCGACGGACTCACCGCGGTAGACGCCGTGACGGTCGGGAGCTCGGCGACGGTGGCGCACTTCGCCCTCGTCCACGCCCACTTCGCGGCAGGTGAGTCGGTGCTCGTACGGGGTGCGGCGGGGAGCATCGGCATCTCGGTCGTCGAGCTAGCCGCCCGAGGCGGCGCGAGCGCCGTCGCCGTGACGACCTCCTCCCCCGAGCGCGGCGAACGGCTTCGCGAGCTCGGCGCGACGCACGTGCTCGACCGCTCCGGCGAAGGTGATGCGGCGGCGCCGGAGAGCTATGACGTGATCATCGACATCGTGGCCGGTCCGGCGACCGCAGAGTTCGTGGACCGCCTGGCGGCCAACGGGCGGATGGTCGTCGTCGGGGTGGTCGCCGGGATGCCGTCCGCGGACGTCGCAGGTCGCCTCGTCGCGTCATTCCAGCAGTCGCGCTCGTTCGCGACCTTCAGTCTCGACACCGTCCCGGGGCCGGCCCGGAACGGGGTTCGGGCAGAGCTGCTCGCCCGCGTGGCCACGGGTGAGCTGCACGCCGTCGTTCACGACCGGCTCCCCATGGACCAGGCCGTCGAGGCCCACCGGCAGATGGACCTCGGCGCGGTGTTCGGACGGATCGTCCTGGTGGCCTGACTACGGTTCACCCATGCACCTCGACCTGGTCACCATCGTCGTACCCGACTACGACGAGGCGGTGGAGTTCTTCCGCGACGTCCTCGGCTTCGAGGTCGCCGAGGACTCCCCGTCGACCACGAACGACGGCCGCCCGAAGCGCTGGGTGGTCGTACGTCCGCCAGGCGGCGGCACCGGCTTCCTGCTCGCCCGGGCCGACGGTCCGGCGCAGGCTGCGAGGGTGGGCGACCAGACCGGCGGCCGGGTCACGTTCTTCCTGCGCGTCGACGACTTCCCCGCGGCGTACGAGAAGCTGGTCGAGGCCGGGATCGAGCTCGTCGGGCTGGTGCGGGAGGAGCCCTACGGCAATCTTCAGGTCTTCAGGGACCCGTTCGGGAACCTGTGGGACCTGCTGGCGGACCCGTCACCAGATGGTGTGGATCTCGTCGTAGTCCCGCAGCCGTGAGTCCTTCGTCACGAGGGGCAGGTTCTCGAGCATGCTCTGGGCGGCGAGCATGCGGTCGAACGGGTCGCGATGGTCCCAGTCGAGTTCGCCGGCGAGACGTGAATGACTGAAGTCCATCGGAAGCCGCTCCAGAACATGGAGGCGCGTGCGGTCCTCGAAGGTGGCGGCCAAGGTGCCCCCGCCGGGAAGCTTGCTGAGTCGCGCCTTGGTCGAGATCTCCCAGAGACTCGCCGCCGAGACGTACACCTCGGTGTCGATGTCGATCACAGCCTCGTAGGCAGTGGGGCTGAGCCGGTCGGGGTCGCTCACCAGCCAGATGTAGGCATGGGTATCGAGGAGGACTCGCTCATAGGTCTTCATCGAGCGAGCCCTCCCAGGCGGCGATCTCGTCGTCGGGGAGTGGGTCGAAGAACTCGTCGGGGACACTCACCCGTAGGCCGCCGAGAATCCGCCTGGTCGGCCGGTTGATCGGCACGAGGCGAGCAATGGCATGGTCGCCGCGGGCGATGACGATCTCCTCGCCCGCCTCTACCTTGGCCAGGAGGCTCGACAGGTGTGTCTTCGCTTCCTGCACCTTCACCAGACGTGCTGCGTCCATGTGGCCACCATAAGTTGGTCAGCCTGGTTGGTCAACCATGTTGGTCAAGCGGGTTGGTCAACCTCGGTCAGGGTGTGGGCGAGGCGTAGTAGCGGCAGCGGTGGTGCTCGGTGAAGCCGAGGCCCTCGTAGAGGGCGAGGCCGGGGCCGTTGGTGGTCTCGACGTGCAGCCAGGCGGCGCGGGCGCCGCGTTCGGCGCCCCACTCGAGCAGGGTGGCGAGGGCCTTGGTGGCGAGGCCCTGGCGGCGGTGTGACTCGGCGACCTCGAGGTCGTGGATGGCCAGCCAGTCGCGTTCCATCGTGCCCATGATCCGGGCGGTGTCGCCGAGAGTGATCAGCACCTGTGCGTCGTTCGTCTGGACCTCGACGCGGGCGTCCTCGACGGGCGGGGGCAGGATGCGGCGGGTGGCGGCGAGCCCGGCGAGCTGGAACCCGACGGTCACGTCCTCGACCCAGCCGCGCGCGACCACGGTCTCCTCGACCGCCGAACCGACCTCGATCTTCACCCGTGGGCGCTTGTGGCGGTCCCGGTAGTAGCTCTCGACCCGGTCGATCGCCGCATCCAGCTCGAGGCCGGGATCGCCGATCGCGAGCGCCGAGTTGGGGCGCCGGCGGACCGAGACCTCGTGGTCGAAGAGCACCCACTCGCCCAACGGCTCCGAGGTGGTGCCGGGAAAGATCGCGGCACTGAGCAGCTCGCCCTCGCGCACCCCGATCCGCAGGCGTACGTTCGGCCGCGGCGGCACCGGTTTGCCGGAGACGATCTCGGCGACGGGCACGCTGACCCGCTCGCCGGACTCACGCTCGATGACCGCGGTTCCGTCGGCCCAGGACGTACAGACTCCGAGGATGTCGGTGAAGGCGGGACCGCCGGTGGGGCCGGTCTCGCCGGTGACGAGGCGGCGGATGACGATCCGCTTGCCGACGACATGTGGTCCCAGGAGATGAGCAGGCACGTGGGGATACTAGGCTGTCCCCTGAAGGGCCAGCAGTGCCCCTCTGACTTTAGTGATACCCCGCTTGGAGGAGCCCCGAATGACGTACGTCATCGCCCAGCCCTGTGTTGACGTGAAGGACAAGGCTTGCGTCGACGAATGTCCGGTGGACTGCATCTACGAGGGCAAGCGGATGCTCTACATCCACCCCGACGAGTGTGTCGACTGCGGCGCCTGCGAGCCGGTGTGCCCGCCCGAGGCGATCTTCTACGAGGACGACACCCCGGAGGAGTGGAAGGAGTACTACGACGCCAACGTCAAGTTCTTCGACGACCTCGGTTCGCCCGGTGGTGCCGCCCGCATGGGTGAGATCGACAAGGACCACCCGTTCGTCGCCGCGCTGCCCCCGCAGAACCAGGACTGATGCCGGCCTCGATCCCAGTCTCGCAGCGGCTGCCTGACTTCCCCTGGGACAAGCTCGCGCCGTTCAAGGAGAAGGCGTCCGCGCACGGCGGCGGGCTGGTCGACCTCTCGATCGGCACCCCGGTCGACCCGACGCCGCCGGTGATCCAGAAGGCGCTCGCCGAGGCGGCCGACTCACCCGGATATCCGACCACGATCGGTACGCCGGCGGTGCGTCAGGCCGCGATCGACTGGCTCGCGCGCAACCACGGGGTCTCGGGACTGGGGTTGGACAACGTGCTGCCGGTGATCGGCTCCAAGGAGCTGATCGGATCGCTGCCGCTGCACCTGGGCATCGGCCAGGGTGACCTGATCGCCTACCCGGAGCTCGCCTACCCGACCTACGAGGTCTCCGCGGCTCTCGTCGGCGCCGACACCGTCGCCACCGACTCGCTGGTCGCGCTGGGGCCGAAGGCCCCGAGGATCCTCTGGATCAACTCGCCCTCCAATCCTTCGGGTCGCGTGCTTCCGGTCGAGCACCTGCGCAAGACGGTGGAGTGGGCGCGCGAGCGCGGCACGCTGCTGATCTCCGACGAGTGCTACATCGAGTGCGCCTGGGAGGCCTCGCCGGTCTCGATCCTGCACCCCGACGTCTGCGGCGGCTCCTACGACGGCATCCTCGCCGTCCACTCGCTCTCGAAGCGCTCCAACCTCGCGGGCTACCGCGAGGCCTTCGTGGCAGGTGACGCCTCGGTCCTCGGCGAGCTCCTCGAAGTCCGCAAGAACCTCGGCCTGATGATGCCCGGACCGCAGCAGGTCGCCATGGTCACCGCGCTCGGTGATGACCAGCACGCCAAGGAGCAGCACGCCCGCTACGCCGCGCGGCGCGCCAAGCTCAAGGTGGCGCTGGAGTCGGCCGGCTTCCGCATCGACCACTCCGAGGCTTCGTTGTATCTGTGGTCCACTCGTGACGAGGACTGCTGGGCCACCGTCGAATGGCTCGCTGAGCGCGGCATCCTGGCCGCTCCCGGTATCTTCTACGGCCGCGCCGGCAGCCAGCACGTACGCATCGCCTTCACCGCCACCGACGAGCGCGTCGACGCGGCCGTCGCCCGCCTCACGGCGTAGCCGGCCGGGGTTTGCCCCATACGTGAAGATTGGTGGAGTGAGCGCACAGCCGGGGACCCCGACGGGCCCGCCGACCATCCCGCCTCCGAGTCCTCCGGGTCCTTCGGGTCCTCAGGGGCCGAGGCTTCCGGAGCCGGCGCGCGAGGCGCTGCGGAAGTCGGCACGGGAAGCCCGCAAGCAGCTCCGTCCGGTACGCAAGCACCTCATCGTCCTCGGCGTCGTCATCGTCGTAGCACTGGTCTTCGCCGGCCTCCGCCTCCTCGGTGTCGGGGTCAGCGGCATCCCGGTCCTCTCCCGTGAGGCCTGCACCGTCACCGCCGAGGACACGACCTACGACCTCTCCATCGACGAGGCCGAGCGGGCCTCGGCGATCGCCGCCATCGCCGTACGCCGCGGGCTTCCCGCCCGCGCCGCCTCGGTGGTGCTCGCTGTCGAGATCGCCGACCACTCGCTCGAGCGGGATGCGGCGAAGGCGGCCGGACTCTACGACCGGCTCTCCGGGGTCGCCGACTACCGCCAGCAGTCAGTACCCGGCGTCGCCCAGCAGATCAGCGACGGCTCGCGCGACGGCTACCGCGACGCCGAGCCCGAGGCGCGGGCCCTCGCCTCGGCGCTGACCGGGAACACCCCCGAGGCGTTCTCGTGCGTGGTCAAGGGCGGTGCCGACGAGGTCTCGGACCAGCTCAGTGCCGCCGGGCTCACCTCGCGTGCGGAGACGGTGCGTGGTGACGTACGCAAGGCCTTCGGGGACGTACCCGAAGGCGGTTTCCAGCCCGGCGGAGTGACCACCGGCCACATGGTCGGCTCTGCCCACTACGAGGGCCGCGCCGTCGACTACTTCTTCCGACCGATCAACGCCCGCAACAACATCAAGGGCTGGTCCCTGGCGCAGTACCTCGTCGCCAACGCCGACCGCCTCGACATCGAGACCGTCATCTTCGACGACCGCATCTGGACCAAGCGCCGCTCCGCCGCCGGCTGGCGCGACTACGATGTCCCGCCCCGCGGCGGCGACCAGGCCATCCTCGAGCACCGCGACCACGTCCACGTCGACGTAGCCGACTGAAGCCGAGGCGTCAGGCAGGTCGGCCGAGACGTCAGGCAGGTTGGCTGAGACGTCAAGTACGTCGGCCGAGACGTCAGGTACGTCGGCCGAGTAAGCATTCGATTGCCATCTCGCACGACGTACCTGACGCCTCGATCGGTGCGAGCGACCCATCGGTATGCATGGCGAGGCGTCACTTACGTCGGCCGAGTTGGCACATGGTTGCCAGCTCGGCCGACGTAAGTGACGCTTCGGCCGACCTAACTGACGCCTCGGCAGGGGGTCTCAGGCGAGGGTGACGAGGATCTGCTTGCCGGAGACCTCGGGGGTGTCGGCCCACTCCTCGTCCTTGCCGGCGGACCACGTGCGGCCGTCGTAGGCGATGGCGGAGGCGCCGAACTCGCTGGCCCGGGCGAGTACGTAGTGGGCGACTGCCCAGCCGTTGCGCTGGCCGGTCTCGCCGGCGTCGACGGGGATGACCACGGTGGTGCCGTCGACCCGGGCGCGACCGACCATCTGGCCGAGCAGCTGGTTGACCTCGGTCTTGGTCGCCTGGGGCTTGCCGGAGCCGGCCTCGGGCTCGTCGATCCGGCAGGTCAGCGCGGCGGGGGAGTAGCCGCTGATCGCGGAGGCGATCGCGCGGCCCTCGCCCTCGTGGTCGGCGTACGCCTCGGGATAGGCCGAGCGCTGCACCTCCTGTGCCGCCTCGGTGACCACCATGTCCTCGTAGCCCTCGATCTTCACCAGCGCGTCGTAGAACTTGTTGGTGGCGTAGACGGGGTCCTGGACCTGCTCCTCGGTGCCCCAGCCCATCGACGGGCGCTGCTGGAAGAGGCCGAGCGAGTCGCGGTCACCGTGGCTGATGTTGTAGAGCTTCGACTCCTGGATCGCGGTCGCGATCGCGATCGTGGCCGCCCGCGCGGGCAGGCCGCGCTTGAGCCCGAGCGCCGTGATCACGGCGGCGTTGCCCATCTGCTCGGGGTCGAAGCGCGCTTCGTACTCGCCCGCGACCGCCGTGCACTGCTGCAGGTCGGGCAGGATCGAGTCCAGCTTGTCCGTGGCGGCCTGGACGACCCAGTAGATGCCGCCGGCGACCACGCTGAGCACCACCAGGGCGGTGAGAAGCTTCTTCAACTCGGCACTCTGCTCTTCGGTGAGAGTCAGTTGGCGTGGAGGGCGGCGTTGAGCTCGATGCCCTCGCCCTTCCACGGAACGGCCTCGATGGCGCCGCTGACCGAGTTGCGACGGAAGAGGATGTTGGAGGCGCCGGAGAGCTCGCCGGCCTTCGTCACGGTGCCGTCGGGGAGCGTCACCTTGGTCCCGAACGTGACGTAGCACCCGGCCTCGACGACCGCGTCGTCACCCAGGGAGATGCCGATGCCCGAGTTGGCACCGAGCAGGCAGCGCTGGCCGATGGAGATGACGGCCTTGCCGCCACCGGAGAGGGTGCCCATGATCGAGGCGCCGCCACCGACGTCGGAGCCGTCGCCGACGACGACACCGCCGGAGATCCGGCCCTCGACCATCGAGGCGCCGAGGGTGCCGGCGTTGAAGTTGACGAAGCCCTCGTGCATCACGGTGGTGCCGGCGGCGAGGTGGGCGCCGAGGCGGACGCGGTCGGCGTCGCCGATGCGGATCCCCGAAGGCACGACGTAGTCGACCATCCGCGGGAACTTGTCCACGCCGTAGACGGTGACGTGCTGGCCCGCGGCGCGCAGCCGGGCGCGGGTGAGCTCGAAGCCCTCGACCGCGCACGGGCCGGCGCTGGTCCACACGACGTTGGTGAGCAGGCCGAAGATGCCGTCGAGGTTCTGCCCGTGCGGCTGCACGAGGCGGTGGGAGAGGAGGTGGAGTCGCAGCCAGACGTCCTCGGTGGTCACGGGCGCCGTGTCGAGGTCCTTGACCTCGACGAGCGTGACCTTGGTGGTCACCTGACGCACCTCGTCGGTGCCCTCGAGCGCGGTCAGCTCGGCCGGCGCGGTCGCGTCGGCGGGCTTGTCGCCCAGCTGCGGCGCGGGGAACCACACGTCCAGAACAGAGTTGTCGGCGGCGTACGTCACGAGGCCGAAGGCCCAAGCTGCATTCGTCACGGGGCGCAGTCTAGTGGCCGAGCCTGAGTGGTCCCTTATCGACAGTCTCGACGTGCGAACATGAGTGGGTGAGCAAGAAGAGCGCGCCGCCGACGCCCCGCCTGATCCAGGCCGAGGACGGAACCTGGACCCTGGAGATCCCCGGTGTGGCGACCAGCAAGGGTCATCCGGCGCCGGAGTGGGCGATGGCCAAGGGCGTGGAGGTCGTACGCCGTGCCGCCTCCGACATCGTCCGGAGCTGGATCAACGGTAAGCCGGTCGGCGACGCCGAGAAACAGGTGGTCCTGCTCGTCACCCGAGGTGACTCGCAGGTGTACGCCTGGCTCGACGCCGCCTTCGCCGCCGACAGCCCCCGCTAGCCCGCCGGAACCGCTAGCAGCAGCGGGCCTGCGGGTTGTGCTCCTTCTCGTCGGCCCGGTGCCGCTCGAACGCACGCCGGCTCATCGGCTCGACGCCGTCGCGCTCGCACCGGGCGACGTACTCGTCCCACTTCGCCTCCCCGGTCGCCTGGCGGAGCAGCCGCCAGGCGCCGGAGAAGCGGTCGGAGAGACGATCGGCGAGCACACTCATCAGACCGACGCCTTCTGGGAGGCCTCCCACTCGCGTACGGCTTCCTTCTCCTCCTTGGTGGCGAAGAAGTCGGAGGGCGCGACGATCTCCGACTCGACCTTCGGGATCTCGGTGGTCGGCAGCCCTCCGGCGCGGATCGCCTTGATCACCGTCACCGCGGCACCGGCGACGATCACGATCACCAGCAGCGCGAACGCTGCCTGCAGGATGCCGCTCTGGGTCGAGTTGTAGATGATCTGGTCGACGTCCGCGGGGGTCTTCGCGACCCCGTAGAGCTCACCGGCGTCGCGTGCCTCGCGCGCGGCCGAGGCCTGGGCGAAGTAGCCGATCGCGGGGTTGTCGCTGAACACCTTCTCCCAGCTCGCCGTCATGGTGACGATGAGGTCCCAGATCAGCGGGATGCCGGGCACCCAGGCGTACTTGGCCAGACCGTGCTTGAACATCAGCACCGTGGCCAGGGTCAGGGCGATCGCGGCGAGCAGCTGGTTGGCGATGCCGAAGAGCGGGAACAGCTGGTTGATCCCGCCGAGTGGGTCTCCGACGCCGATCCAGAGCATGTAGCCCCAGGCCAGTACGACCAGTGCGGAGGCCGACCAGGCCGCCGGCCGCCAGGAGGTGTCGGCGTAGCGCTTCCAGACGTTGCCGATCGTGTCCTGGAGCATGAAGCGGCCGACCCGGGTGCCTGCGTCGACGGCGGTCAGGATGAAGAGCGCCTCGAACATGATCGCGAAGTGGTACCAGAAGGCGGCCAGGCCGCCGCCGAACGCCTCGGTGAAGATCAGCGACATCCCGAACGCCAGGGTCGGGGCGCCACCGGTGCGGGAGATGATCGTCTCCTCCACACTGGCCGCGGCTGCCTCGAGGTCGGCCGGGGTGATCGTGAAGCCGAGCCCGTTGACGAAGGCGGCCGCGGTCTCCGGGGTGCCGCCGGTCGCGCCGGCGGCGGCGTTCATCGAGAAGTAGATGCCCTGGTCGATGACCGAGGCCGCGATGAGGGCCGAGATCGCCACGAACGACTCCATCAGCATGCCGCCGTAGCCGATCATCCGGACCTGGCTCTCCTTGGCGACCATCTTCGGCGTGGTGCCGGAGGCGATGAGCGCGTGGAAGCCGGAGAGGGCGCCGCAGGCGATGGTGATGAAGACGAACGGGAACAGCTTGCCGGCGAAGACCGGACCCTCGCCGGAGGTGGCGAAGTCGGTGACCGCCTCGTTCTGCAGCGTCGGGGCCGCGAGGACCAGACCGACGGCCAGCAGCACGATCACGCCCACCTTCATGAAGGTGGAGAGGTAGTCACGCGGGGTGAGCAGCATCCACACCGGGAGGATCGAGGCGATGAAGCCGTAGACGACCAGGCAGATCACCAGGGTCTCGTGGGAGAGGGTGAGGGCGCCGTCCAGGCCCATCTCTTCGACGTAGCCGCCACCGATGATGGCCAGCAGCAGCAGCGCGACCCCGATGACGGTCACCTCGCTGACGCGGCCGGGGCGCAGGTAGCGAAGGTAGAAGCCCATGAAGAGCGCGATCGGGATGGTGAGGCCGATCGAGAAGACACCCCAGGGCGAGTCCGCGAGCGCATTGACGACGACCAGCGCGAGCACGGCCAAGATGATGATCATGATCGCGAAGACGGCGATCAGCGCGGCCACGCCGGCGACGGTGCCGATCTCCTCACGCACCATCTGACCGAGGCTCTTGCCGTCGCGGCGCATCGAGAAGAACATCACGACCATGTCCTGGACGGCACCGGCGAAGATGACGCCGACGATGATCCAGATCGTGCCCGGCAGGTAACCCATCTGCGCGGCCAGCACCGGGCCGACCAGCGGGCCCGCGCCGGCGATCGCGGCGAAGTGGTGCCCGAAGAGCACTCGCCGGTCGGTGACGTCGAAGTCCTGCCCGTTCTCCAACCGCTCGGCCGGGGTGGCCCGGGTGTCATCGACCTTCAGCACCTTGTTGGCGATGAACTTCGAGTAGTACCGGTAGGCGATCGCGTACGAGGCCAGCGCGGCGAACAGGATCCACAGCGCCGAGACGTCCTCGCCTCGGGACAGGGCGAGCACGGCCCAGCAGACGGCGCCGACTACAGCGACGGCGGTCCAGATGGCGATGGCCCTCCAACTACGGGGCACGTTGGGCCCGGACCCTGGGCCCGAGCTGGTGGGGTTGGCGGTCGACGTCGACATGGTCTCCCTCTGATTCAGCGCGGTACGGTCGTTGTGACCGCTGTCTCAGCCTAGTCTCAGGAAACCGCCTGTGGGGCGGGGGAGGGGCTACTGCCCGGTACGCCCGTCGATGACCTCGCGCAGCAGGTCGGCGTGACCCGCGTGGCGGGCGTACTCCTCGATCATGTGGACCAGGATGTCGCGCACGGAGGAGGTCTCGCCGTCGCTGTTGTAGACGACGACATCGCCCATCGACTCGTCGGTCTGGGTGTCGAGCCACGCGTCGGCCCGCGCGATCTGTTCCTTCCAGGCTGCGTACGCCTCGTCCACGCAGGCCTGGGTCGGCTCGACGCCGTCGAAGTCGACGTCGGATGCATCGGCGCTCCAGTAGGGCCGCGGCTCGTCGAGCCGCCCCTGGAAGGCGCGCTGGAACCAGCCGTGCTCCACCTTCGCCATGTGCCTGACCAGCCCGAGCAGGCTCATCGTGCTCGGCGGCACGCTTCGGCGGGCGAGCTGCTCCGGGGTCAGGTCCTGGCCCTTGAGCTCGAGGGTGAGCCGGTAGTGGCGCAGGTAGTCGCGGTAGGTCGCCAGCTCGCCGACGGCCTGCTCGTCCTGATGGCGCGGATCCTCGCCATCAGGGAGCCAGATGCCGCCGAAACCCACCTGCCGCTGTTCACTGCTCATGGGCTCACCCTCGCGGAACGAGCGCCTTTCGGCCAGCGATTTCAGCCAGCGATTTCAGGCGCCGAAGCTGGGCGGCCGCTTCTCCAGGAACGCGTTGATGCCCTCGCGGCCCGAGGCCGAGCCGCCGAGGGCGGAGATGGACTGCGCCTCGCGGCGCAGCGCGGACTCGGGGTGGGGGTCGGCGACGTCGCGGATCAGGTGCTTGGTGCGGGCCAGCGCCTCGGGGGAGCCGGAGAGCAGGGTCGCGACGACCTCGTCGACCGTGGCGGCGAGCTCGTCGGCGGGTACGACGCGGGCGACCAGCCCGGCTTCGAGCGCCTCGGTCGCGGAGAGCATGTCGCCCAGCAGGGTCAGCCGGAGCACCCGGTGCAGGCCCAGGGTGTGCACGAGGAGCGAACCGCCCCCGTCGACCGAGAGGCCGACCTTCGCATAGGCGAGGCTGAACTTGGCCCGGTCGGCCGCGATCACGATGTCGGCGGCCGCGGCCAGCGGGAAGCCGACCCCGGCGGCGGTGCCCTGGACGGCGCTGACCACGATCGCGTCGCAGCGGACCAGCTCGGTGATCATCCGGTTCGCGCCCTCGGCCAGCTCGAGGATGTAGGGCCCGAGATCGTCGGCGGCCGCGAACCCGGCCAGGTCGCCGCCGACCGAGAAGTACTTCCCCTCCGCTGCGAGCACGATCACCCGCGCCGAGTCCGCCTTCGCCCGCAGGATCGCCGCCAGCAGCTCCTCGCCCGCCTTCGGGGAGAAGACGTTGCCCCGGTCCGAGTTGGTCATCGTGATGCGCGCGCAACCGTCGGCGTACTCATAGCGAATCAGGCTCATGCGCGCATCCTGCCAGGTGCCCCTAGGGTACGCGGATGCGTTTGTGGATCTCGCGCCTCAGCTCGCTCCTCCTGCTCCCGTTCTCGGTGCTCGTCGGCCTCTTCCGGACCGCCCCCGCACGTGCCGCGGGATCGGGCGTCCTCAACGTCCTCGGCCCGCTCGCGCACGCCCATGCGCACAACGACTACGAGCACGAACGCCCGCTCCTGGAGGCGCTCGGCCACCGCTTCACCTCTGTCGAGGCCGACGTCTGGCTCGCCGACGACGAGCTCTACCTCGGCCACTTCGAACCGGACATGAGCCGTACGCTGCAAGACCTCTACCTCGATCCGCTCGCCGCTCTCGTGACCGCCAACGACGGCTCAGTGCATCCGTCCTGGGACGGGACCTTCCAGCTGCTCGTCGACGTGAAGTCCGGCGGCGCGGAGGCCTGGCGGGTGCTGGAGCGGCAGCTCGCCGCGTACGAGTCCCTGTTCAGCCTCAGTAGCGACGGAGCGGTCGAGGTCGGGCCGGTCACCGTGATCGTCTCCGGTGAGCGTGACCGGATGGAGATGGCCGCGGCACCGCTGCGGCGGACGTTCTACGACGCCACCCTCGACGACCTCGACGTCGACCTGCCCGCCGGCCTCGTCGGCATGGTCAGCGCCAACTGGATCGACCACTTCACCTGGCGCGGCATCGGTCCGTTCCTGGCCCGGCGCCGGCTGCGCGAGATGGTCCGGCGCGCCCATGCCGCCGGCTGGCCCGTCCGCCTGTGGGGCGCCCCCGCCGCCGTCCGCCACAACCGCCGCCGGATCTGGCAGGTCCAGCTCGATGCCGGCGTCGACTGGATCAACACCGACCACCTCGACGAGCTCGCCCACTTCCTCGCCCGCCGCCGCCCCACCCGGCTGCTGGCGCGGCTAGGGTCGCGGCGTGATGACGGTGCGCCGGGTGGCGGTTGAGGAGACGTACCCGTTGCGAGCGAAGGTGCTGCGCAACGGTGGGCCGCCGGAGGCGGCGAAGGTGCCGGGGGACGACGGTCCCGACGTCGCGACCTACGCGGCGCTGGATGCGGACGGGAACCTGATCGGGTGCGTCGGGCTGTTCCCGGAACCATGCCCCGACCTGCCAGGACACCCCGGGAGGGGGTGGCGGATCCGGGGGATGGCGACGGCGGACGGGTGGCGCGGGCAGGGTGTCGGAGCCGAGGTGCTGCAGGCGGCGCTGGACCATGTCGCGACCGAGGGCGGTGGGCTGGTCTGGTGCAACGCGCGTACGCCGGCGGTGCCGTTCTACGAGCGGGCCGGTTTCCAGGAGATCGGTGAGCCGTGGGACGACCCCGAGATCGGTCCGCACGTGCGGATGTGGCGCGCGGTGTGATCGGGTTCGCGCGGCGGGCATCGGGCGGCGTACTCTTTCCTTACCAGCATTTGAGCCGTTATCAGCGGCGAGCTCCGGGAAGAACCGGTCCAGCTTCGGCAGGGCCTCAGTAGAACCCGGCGGGAGTGGCCCGTCACAGCCGAAACGAAGTGGCCCAGGCATGGGTAAGCAGGGTGGTACCGCGGTCGCAAGATCGTCCCTGTGGTGACAACAACCCACTACCACCCAGCAGGAGATGCCGCCGATGGCCTATCCCAAGGTCAGCTCAGCCACTGTCCCGGCCAGCCCACGATTCCCGGAGATCGAGACGCAGATTCTCGACTACTGGAAGAAGGACGGGACGTTCCAGGCGAGCATCGACAACCGCGACGCCGGCACGAACGGCGAGAACGAGTTCGTCTTCTACGACGGCCCGCCGTTCGCCAACGGCCTGCCGCACTACGGCCACCTGCTGACCGGCTACGTGAAGGACATCGTCCCGCGCTACCAGACGATGCGCGGCAAGCGCGTCGAGCGGCGCTTCGGGTGGGACACCCACGGCCTGCCCGCCGAGCTCGAGGCGATGCGCCAGCTCGGTCTGAAGACGACCGACGAGATCGTCGAGATGGGCATCGACAAGTTCAACGCGGCCAGCCGCGCGTCGGTGCTGAAGTACACCGGCGAGTGGCGCGACTACGTCACCCGTCAGGCGCGCTGGGTGGACTTCGACAACGACTACAAGACCCTCAATCCCGACTACATGGAGTCGGTGATCTGGGCGTTCAAGACGCTCTACGACAAGGGCCTGGTCTACGAGGGCTTCCGCGTCCTGCCCTACTGCTGGCAGGACGAGACCCCGCTGTCCAACCACGAGCTGCGGATGGACGACGACGTCTACAAGGACCGCCAGGACCCCGCGGTCACCGTGGGCTACGCGCTCGAGGCGACCGGTGAGGACGAGGTCCTCGACGGCGCCCACATCCTGATCTGGACGACCACGCCGTGGACCCTGCCGTCCAACCTCGCCGTCATGGTGGGCTCCGAGATCGACTACGTCGTCGTGGAGGGCCCGGTCCCGGGCACCGACGAGGTGGCCAAGTACGTCCTCGCGGAGGCTCGGCTCGCGGCGTACAAGAAGGAGCTCACTCTGCCCGATAAGGGCGACGCCGACGAGCCGACGATCCTCGGACGATACAAGGGTGCCGAGCTGCTCGGGCGCGCCTACACCCCGCCGTTCTCCTACTACGCCGGGCGCGAGAACGCCTTCCGCGTGGTGGCGGCCGACGACGCGGTCACGACCACGGACGGCACCGGTGTCGTGCACACCGCCGGTGCGTTCGGTGAGGTCGACAAGGAGGTCACCGACCGGGAGAACATCGAGGCGGTGATGCCGGTCGGCAAGGACGGCAGGTTCACCGCGCCGGTCAACGAGTACGCCGGAATGCTCGTCTTCGACGCCAACCTGCAGATCATGGACCACCTCAAGGCGGTCACCCGCGGCGAGGCCGGGGGATCGGTCTCGCCGGGCACGATCCTGCTGCGCCGCGAGTCCTACAACCACTCCTACCCGCACTGCTGGCGGTGCCGGCAGCCGCTGATCTACAAGGGTGTATCGAGCTGGTTCGTCGAGGTCACCAAGATCAAGGACCGGATGCTCGAGCTCAACCAGCAGATCCGCTGGGTGCCCGAGCACATCCAGGACGGCCAGTTCGGCAAGTGGCTGGAGAACGCCCGCGACTGGTCGATCACCCGCAACCGCTTCTGGGGCTCGCCGGTGCCGGTGTGGAAGTCGGACGACCCGACCTACCCGCGCCTCGACGCCTACGGCTCGTTCGCTGAGCTGGAGCGTGACTTCGGCACCCTCCCGAAGGACGCCGAGGGCAACCCGGACCTGCACCGTCCCTACATCGACGACCTGGTCCGCCCCAACCCGGACGACCCGACCGGCAAGTCGATGATGCGCCGGGTCTCCGACGTACTCGATGTCTGGTTCGACTCGGGTTCGATGTCGTTCGCCCAGAACCACGTCCCGTTCGAGAACGAGGAGTGGTTCGAGCACCACTTCCCGGGCGACTTCATCGTGGAGTACATCGGCCAGACCCGCGGCTGGTTCTACACCCTGCACATCCTGGCGACCGCGCTCTTCGACCGCCCGGCGTTCTCGAGCTGCATCAGCCACGGCATCGTGCTGGGCTCGGACGGCCAGAAGATGTCCAAGTCGCTTCGCAACTACCCGGATGTCAACGAGGTCTTCGACCGCGACGGCGCCGATGCGATGCGCTGGTTCCTGATGTCCTCGCCGATCCTGCGCGGCGGCAACCTGGTCGTCACCGAGCAGGGCATCCGGGACTCCGTACGCCAGGTGATGATCCCGCTGTGGAACAGCTGGTACTTCTTCCAGCTCTACGCCAACGCGGCCGACCTGGAGACCACCGGCTCGACGGCGTCCACGGACCCGCTGGACCGCTACGTCCTGGCCAAGCTGCGCGACTACGTCGCCGAGATGAGCACGGCCATGGACAGCTACTACGTCGCCGAGGCGTGCGAGGCGACCCAGCGGTTCATCGACGTGCTCACGAACTGGTACATCCGGCGTAGCCGGGAGCGGTTCTGGAACGAGGACAAGGCCGCCTTCGACACCCTCTACACGGTGCTGGAGACGGTGACTCGCCTGGTCGCGCCGCTGCTGCCGCTGACCACCGAGGAGATCTGGCGCGGTCTGACCGGCGGGCGTTCGGTGCACCTGGCCGACTACCCCGTCGTCGAGTCTCTTCCTGCTGATGACGACCTGGTGGCGCGGATGGACGCGGTCCGTGCGGTCTGCTCCTCGACCTCCGCCCTGCGCAAGGCGCGCAAGCTCCGCAACCGACTGCCGCTCGGTGGCCTGACCGTCGTCGGCGCCGACATCGCGGGTTTCGAGGAGATCGTCGCCGACGAGGTCAACGTCAAGTCCGTACGGCTGCTCGCCGCCGACTCGGAGGAGGCCGGGACGTACGGCATCGAGCAGAAGCTCGCCGTCAACGCCCGCGCCGCCGGCCCGCGCCTGGGCAAGGACGTCCAGAAGGCCATCAAGGGCTCGAAGTCCGGTGACTGGTCGGTCTCCGAGTCCGGTGAGGTCATCGCCGGTGGCCTGGCGCTGGTCGAGGGCGAATACACCCTGGAGACCGTCGCCGGCGCCGCCTCCGACGACATCGCAGTCACCATGCTGCCTGCCGGCTTCATCGTCCTGGACACGGTCGTCACCCCCGAGCTCGCCGCCGAGGGCCTCGCCCGCGACCTGATCCGCGCGGTCCAGCAGGCCCGCAAGGACTCCGGCCTCAACGTCGAGGACCGCATCACCCTCTCGGTGGCCGGCTCCTCGACGGTCCGCGAGGCCGCCACCACCCACGCCGACCTCATCGCCCGCGAGACCCTCGCCACGACGTACGACGTGGTCGACTCCCTCGAGGGCAACCCGGTCGACCTCGGCGATGGCGAGAAGGCGACCATCGCGGTCACCAAGGCCTGAGGATCTGTGAACCCTAGGAGGGTGAGTCACGCCTGGCGTGACTCACCCTCCTTAGGTCTCGGCTGGTGGGGGGTCACGCCTCGGTAGTGTGCGGTCGTGGTCAGCCAGAAGGACATCGATCGGCGGATTCAGGCCTACTACGGACGGTCGGGCTGGAACGAGGCGGCTCGGCTGACCGGGAGGTCTGCTCAGGGGAGTCTGGAGTTCGAACGTACGCAGGAACTCATCGCCGAACGGATCCGATTGGGTTCACGCATTGCCGATGTCGGTGGTGCGACCGGGATCCATGCTGCGGCGTTGGCAGATGCCGGTCACCAGGTCATACTCCTCGACCCGGTCATCGAGCAGGTCGAAAAGGCTCGGGCGTACGGCACCTTCGATGCTGTTGTCGGCGATGCGCGGGCGCTGCCCTTCGAGGACAACAGCATCGATGTGGTGCTGGTACTCGGACCGCTCTACCACCTGGCCAAGCGCGAGGAGCGACTGAAGGCGCTGCACGAGGCGATCAGGGTGCTGAGGTCCGGCGGATGGGTCTTCGCCGCGGCGATCCCGAGACTGGCACGACTGTCAGCCGTCTCCGACGGAATCACCTTGCCGACCGGCTGGGAGAGTCTGATCGAGCAAGGAACGCCGCCCGAGAGCGGACGATTCCCGGGCGGACACTTTCACACTGGTGCCGAACTGGCGCTGGAACTGACCGATGCAGGACTTCTACAGGTCGAGGTCGTCGGTGTGGAAGGGCCCGCCGGCTTGGCGTTGGAGCAGTTGACCGAGGTGGATGAAGACATCCGTCAGGCCGCCCTGACCCTGGCGCGGGCTGTGGGCGGGCAACCGGTTGTGCAGGATCTCTCCAACCATCTCCTGGGGATGGGACGGCGAGCCTGAGGACCCGGATCTCAGGGCATCGCATGGGATAACTGTGGAGTGGATGACTCGGAGTCCAGAGGTGATCGGGAGCACGCGGCGCGGCTGATGGAGGCGCAGCGACGCCAGCAGGACGGTGTGCTCAGTCATGCGCAGCTCGCGGCCGGCGGTGTGACGCGCGCTGATCTGATCAGGATGCAGCGGCGCAAGGAGGTTGTGCGAGTGCATCCGCGGGTGTACGTCGACCACACCGGTCCGCTCACCTGGCACCAGCGCGCCTGGGCCGCCGTGCTCTATGCCGGGCCCGCCTACGTTTGCGGTCCGAGCGTCGAGGCGCCACGCACGGAGCGGCCGCTCCAGCCAGGGATGGTCCCCGACCCGATCCATGTCGCGATCGACCAGACTCGGCGAGTCATGCCGCAGCCGGGACTCGTGATCCACCGTCTCACCAATCTCGAGACCCATGGCCATGGCGGAGTCCCGCCGCGACTGAAGCTCGAGGACAATGCGTTGATGGTGGCGCACGAGGCGAGCTCGGAGATCGACGCGATCGCAGGCCTGGCCGGCATCGTCGGTCGGCCCTATGTCACCCCAGCCTCGCTCCGTAGGGCGCTGAGTCGTTTCCCGTCGCTACGTCGCCGGGCGTGGATCGCGGAGATCATCTACGACCTGGATTCCGGCACCAACTCTGTGCTCGAGCACGGCTACCTCACCAGGGTCGAGCGAGCCCACGGACTGCCACGGGCCGAGCGGCAGGCAGTGCGGACGACACCTGAGGGCAATCAGTTCCGCGACGTGGAGTACGCGGCGTACGGGCTGGTCGTGGAGCTCGACGGGGCGTTGGGCCATGACACGTGGCGCACCCAGGCGCGCGACGCGGACCGGGTGCTCGACGACCTCGCCGCCACGGGCACGGTCACCGCGCGGCTTCGCTGGCACCAGGCCTTCGATACGCCGTGCCGGACCGCACAGAGGATCGCGAGGGTCCTGGCGTCCCGCGGGTGGGCGGGCACTCCGGTGTCGTGCGGCGACGACTGCGTGGTCGTTCGGGAACCCTAGGAGGGTGAGACACGCCTGGCGTGACTCACCCTCCTAGGGTTTCGTCGTAGCGACGGCATGGCGGGCGGGCGCCCCCTATCGTTGAGGGCGTGGAGGGTCCTACGCTCAAGGAGCTCGCGGTCCAGGCGTTGTCGTCGGTGGAGCATGGCTACGACCTGCTGGCGCCGAAGTTCGACGCGACGCCGTTCCGGACGCCGGACTGGATGCTCGCCGCGACGATCACTGCGCTGCGGGAGCACGGGCCGTTCGAGCGGGGCCTCGATGTGTGCACGGGCACGGGGGCGGGGCTGGAGCTGCTCAAGGAGGCGACCTCTGAGCCGCCGACCGGGGTCGACTTCAGTGCCGGGATGCTGGAGCAGGCCGGCGCCGCTCACCCCGGCGCCGACCTGGTGCGGGCGGATGCTCGAGCGCTGCCGTTCGAGGCTGCGTACGACCTGGTGGTGAGCTTCGGGGCGTTGGGACACTTCCTGCCGGAGGAGCGGCCGCCGCTGTTCGACGGCATCTTCCGGGCGCTGCGGCCCGGTGGGGTGTTCGCGCTGCCGGTCAGCCGCGCGCCGGGACCGACCCACCCGGCCTACTGGCTGCTCACCGGCTTCGACCTGGCGATGCGGGTGCGCAACGCGGTGTGGCGGCCGAAGTTCGTCATGTACTACCGCACCCACCCCCGACCGGCCCTGTTCGCCGACCTGACCGACGCCGGCTTCGTGGTAGAGACGACGCCGATGCCCGGGGTCGGCGAGCTGATCGTGGCGCGAAAAGCGGGGTAGTCCGGTAGCGACCTGCCTATTACTCGTGAGTATTTAGGCAGTTCGCTACCGGACTACCCCGGCGGCCCGGCTCTCAGCCGCGACGCGGGTTGCGCTCCGCGAGCCGGGCGGCGATGACGGGAATGATCACGACCGCGGCGACGAGGTGGGAGATCACCAGCATGATGTTGGTGGCGTAGGAGTCGGTGACGGCGATCAGGCTGGGCACCAGCGAGAGCGCCGTCAGGGTCCAGGCGGTGCGCTTCCAGGTCGAGCGCGGACGCTTGGCGAAGCGGTCCAGGCAGACGGCGGTGATGATGCCGATCAGGCCGAGCTCGGCGACGGCCCAGGCGAGCCCGGTCGCGGGGATCGCGGCGGGATCGACGCCGGTGCCCGGAAGCGCGACGTTGAACGGTACGCCGACCGCGCGGGCGAAGAACTCGTAGACGCCGGTGACCAGGGCGCCGGCAAGGACGGCGGCGACGCTGACGAACCAGACCGGCATCCGCTCAGCGAACTGGCCGCTGGAGGTGGTCGTGGCCTGGGTGTAGGTGCTGGTGCTCATGATGGTGCCTCTCGCTGGTGGTGGTGTGTCGCGGCTCGTACGGCCGCTTCTCACTCACTCCACGAACGGCTCGACACCGATCCGACAGCTCCCGCGAAAAAAGTTTCCGCACGACGAAGATCACACCCTCCG
The DNA here is from genome assembly GCF_044767415.1 of Nocardioides sp. NPDC101246. Taxonomy (NCBI): domain Bacteria; kingdom Bacillati; phylum Actinomycetota; class Actinomycetes; order Propionibacteriales; family Nocardioidaceae; genus Nocardioides; species Nocardioides sp. NPDC101246. The sequence continues at coordinate 146,646 of NZ_JBIWNX010000003.1, read as the reverse complement.
GGGCTTCCCATCCAAGGTAAGGCCGGTGAGCCTTTGTCGGCATGACCCGCAAACCTCGGATCGCGAAATTGCTGAGCCCCCTGATCGGGCTGTTCGGCCTCCTGTTCATCGCCAGTGGCGCCGCCACCTACTACCTGGCGCACACCCAGCTGAAGGCGCAGGAGATCACCGTCGCCGACGACGCCTCCTTCCTCGCCGGAGACATCGTCGACGGCCCGTTCTCGGCCTACGTCCAGGCGGCCACCGTCGAGAAGCACGCCCTGGGGATCACCAAGGGCAAGACGTACGCCGAGCTCGACCAGGAGGACCCGATCCGCGCGGTCGCGGCGGAGTCGTCGTTCGTGCGTGCCTCGCTGCTGACCGCGGTCACCGCCTTCGGGCTCTCGGGTCTGGTCGCGGGCCTGGGCGTCGTGCTGCTGTTCGTCGCCTTCGCGATCGGGTCGCTGACCCGGGCACTCGCACCGGCGAAGGAGAAGGCCACGGACGAGACCGACGGCCTCGAACCGGCCACCGCTTGACCCTCACCCACCCGTCAACGGGCCCGGGAAGGCATCGTCTTCCCGGGCCCGTTCTGCTTTCTCAGCCCAGACTCTCAGCCCAGACTCTCAGCCCAGACGCCGGAAGGCGCGGGTCGAGAGCGGGACGAAGATCGCCATCAGCACAGCGGGCCAGGCCAGTGCCAAGAGCATCGCGTGGTCGGCGAGCACACCCTCGGTCATGCCGGTGGGGTTGCCGAACAGGTCGCGGCACGCCGCGGCGGTGGCGGAGACCGGGTTCCAAGAGGCCAGGAAACCCAGCCAGTCGGGCATGGTCTCGGCGGGAACGAACAGGTTCGACGTGAACCCCAAGGGCCACACCAGCACCTGCACCATCGTGAGCGCACCTTCCATCCGCAGGGTCAGGCCGAGGAAGATGCCGAGCCACAGCATCGCCAGGCGCAGCCACAGCAGCAGCCCGACCGCAGTGAGCGCCGACCCCAGCGAGGCGTCGACGCGCCATCCGATGAGCAAGCCGCCAACCATCAGCACGGCCAGTTGGAGCGCGGAGTTGGCGAGGTCGGCCACCGCCCGGCCCGCGGGCACCGCCAGGCTCGAGATCGGCAGCGACCTGAACCTCGCGGTGACGCCGCGTTTGGTGTCCTCGGTGACGACCGCCATGGTGCCGTCGATGCCGAACATCATGGTCAGCGCGAGCACGCCCGGTAGCAGGTAGTGCAGGTAGTCACCGCCGCCCGGCATCTGGATCGCGCCGCCGAACAGGTAGCCGAAGACCAGCAGCATCATGATCGCGAACAGGATGCCGAAGACGATTCCCCAGGGTTCGCGTTGCCAGTGCTTGAGGTCACGAAGCGTGATCACCCACGACTGGCGCAGGGTCGCGGCGAGAGCGGACATCAGGCGGCTCCTTCAGAGGTACGTCGGTGGTCGGGGCTGGTCACGTGCAGGAACACCTCGTCGAGGGTCGGTCGTCTCAGGAGCACGTCGTCGACGCTGACCCTGGCGGCGTCCAGGGTGCGTACGACCTCGACCAGGGTCGCGCCGCCGCCCGAGGCGCCGGCCTCGACCGTGACCTCCAGCAGCTCCGTGGAGACGGTGGCCGCCGGCCCCAGGGCCGACGCCATCCGGTCGAGGTGCTCGGGATCGAGTGCGGTGAGGATCACCCGGTCGCCGCCGAGCTCGTCCTTGAGCGATGCCGGGGTGCCCGAGGCGATCACCCGGCCCTCGCCCAGCACGGTCACCATGCCGGCCAGCTGGTCGGCCTCGTCGAGGTACTGCGTGGTCAGCAGCACCGTGGTCCCGTCGGCGACCACCTGCCGCACCATCTCCCAGACCTCGTGGCGGCCGCGCGGGTCCAGCCCGGTGGTCGGCTCGTCGAGGAAGAGGATCCGCGGCCGGGTGACCAGGCCGGCGGCGATGTCGAGCCGGCGCCGCATCCCGCCGGAGTAGCCCGAGACCTTCCGGTCGCCGGCCTCGGTGAGGCCGAAGGCGTCGAGGAGGTCGCCGGCGCGGCGTACGGCATCGGCCTTCGAGAGGCCGTGGAGGCGGCCGAACATGACCAGGTTCTCCCGGCCGTGGAGGGCCTCGTCGAGGGCGGCGCTCTGCCCGACCAGGCCGATCGTGGAGCGGACCCGGGCGGGGTGGCGTACGACATCGTGGCCGCCGACGTGCACCTCACCGGCGTCGGGCCGGGTCAGGGTCGCGAAGACGTTCACCGCGGTCGACTTGCCGGCGCCGTTGGGCCCCAGCAGGGCGTGCACGGTGCCGGCGGCGACCTCGAGGTCGAGGCCGTCGATCGCCTGGGTGTCGCGGTAGCGCTTGCGCACGCCGTGGGCGGAGAGCGGACTCATCGCGCCACCTCGATCCGGAACACGCCGCAGCGGCCGGCGACCGCCTCGAACGCCTCTGGCGTCAGGTCCGTGACCACCCCGGCGTCGAGCATGATCTTCGCCCCGTCGGCCATCCGGTCGGGCCAGACCCGGAGCACCGTCAGTGCCTCGTCCCCCTCCACCTCCACGAGGCGCACATCCTCCGTGCTCCTCCCGATCCGGAGGTTGGCGCGGCCGGAGGCGGCACGTACGTTGCGGGCCCAGTCGGCGCCCGGGAAGCCTTCGAGCAGGTAGCGCCCGCCGTTCAGGTCCAGTACGGAGAGCGGGGTGCTGCGGGGCTTGCCGCTCGTGCGGCCCGGCACGGTGAGCACGGGCAGCTCCTTCATCCCGATCCCGGTCTTCGACAGGGTCATGAAGACCTTGTTCATCGGCTTGAGCCAGCGCGGCGGCACCGGCTTCGCTGCCGCTGCGGAGAGCGGCGAGTTCGCATCGTTCGGCATACACGTTCCTCCAATTTCGTACGCTGTACGAAGATCTCAACGGAGTGACTGTAGCATTTGTTCCGTACGACGTACGAAATTATTTCGGATGAGGTTACGATGAGCGACGTGCCGGACCAGTCAGACCAGTCGGATCCCTCCCTGCGCCTGCTGTGGCGCCATCGGGGCGGGGTGCGCGAGGAGCCGAGGTCGAAACGGGGCCCGAAGCAGAAGGTGAGTGTCGACGAGATCGTCGACGCCGCGATCGACCTCGCCGACGCCGAGGGCCTGGCCGCCGTGACGATGCGCGCGATCGCCCAGCGTTTCGGCCTGGGGGCGATGACGCTCTACTCCTACGTGCCCAACCGGGACGCGCTGCTGGTGCTCATGGCCGACCAGGTGACCGGCCGCGCCGAGCTGCCGGAGCTGCCCGCGGACCCGCGCAAGCGCCTCGAGCTGGTCGCCAACCTCACCCACGACGAGCTCCGGGCCCATCCGTGGCTGCTCGAGGTGCAGGACGTACGCCCCTGGCTCGGGCCCAACATGAGCGACCGCTACGAGTGGCAGCTGCAGGCGGTCGACGGTCTCGGGCTCTCCGACCTGGAGATGGACCAGACCGTCGCCGTGCTGATCGGCTTCGCGGGCAACATCGCGCGCAGCGAGCTCATGAAGCGCCGCGCCGAGCAGGTCACCAGGATGACCGAGGCGGAGTGGTGGGAGGCCAACTACGACACGCTGAGCGAGGTCATGGCGGGCAGCCACTATCCGCTGGCCAACCGGGTCGGCACCGCCGCCGGCGAGGCCTACCAGGCGGCCACCGACCCCGCGCGCGAGCTCGACTACGGCCTGGCCCGGATCATCGACGGCGTCCTCGCGCACGTCGCTCGCCAGCCGGAGCCGTGACCAGGTCCGCCGACCCGGCTCGTTCTGACCGCAGAGCCCGTCGAGTCGGCTCGTTCTGACCGTAGAGCCCGTCGAGTCGGCTCGTTCTGACCGTAGAGCCCGCCGAGTCGGCTCGTTAGGACAAGCCGACTCGGCGTCGGTTTGGGCTAGGACGAGCCGACTCGGCGTCGGTTTGGGTTAGGACGAGCCGACTCGGCGTCGGTTTGGGTCAGGACGAGCCGACTCGGCGTCGGTTTGGGTCAGGACGAGCCGACTCGGCATCGGTTTGGGTTAGGACGAGCCGACTCGGCATCGGTTTCGGTGAGGACGAGCCGACTCGGCGAGATGGGCGACCAGGTCGGCGGAGTCGTCGCGGGCGCCGTCGATGTAGGTGGAGCGTCGGCGCCGCAGGACCGGGAGTCCGGTGACGTAGAGGCCGGGCAGGTCGGTGACCCCGCCGTCGTGGCGGATCGCGCCCTTGTGGTCGAAGACGTCGGCGTCGAGGAAGCGGTGGTCGGGCTTGATGCCGGTCGCCCAGACGACGGAGCCGATCTCGCCGGAGGTCAGCGAGAGCGACAGCAGCGGCTCGGGTACGCGGGTCGGCTCGAGGCGCTCGCCGGAGCCGCCGACTGCCTGGTCGATGCCGGCCAGCAGCCGGTTGGCCTTGAGGTCGGCGAGAGCCGCCATGTTCGTCAGCGAACCCGAGAAGAGCGCGGAACCGTCGCGCAGTCCGGCGAGCTTGCCGACGACGCGGACCCCCGCTTCCTGCAGCGTGTTGAGGTCGAGCGTGGTGGTGCCGCCGACGAGCTGGAAGGAGGAGAGCCGTCGGGCGCGGGTGATGTCGTCGAGCTCGTCCCAGCGCTCGTCGAGGATGCCGGCCTCCTCGATCCAGGCGAAGATGTCGCGCCCGCGGTAACGGCGCGGCACTCGGACGTGCTCGCCGACGGCCAGGGTCACCGGCCGTCCGGAGGCCTGCAGCTCCGCCGCGATCTGTACGCCACTGGCGGCCGCCCCGACGACCAGTACGCCGCCGGGCGGGAGCTGAGAGGGTCGGCGATAGTCGATGGCGTGCACCGAGGGCAGTCCGGGCGGGAGCTCGGCGGCGAGGGCGGGCAGGACGCCGCGTACGGATCCGGTGGCGAGCACGACCTGCTCCGCCGACCACGGACCGGCGGTGGTCTCGACCAGGAAGCCGCTCGGGCCGGGGGAGAGGCGGTGGACCTCGACGTTGTCGTGCACCGGCGCCGCGATCAGGTCGGCATAGCCGGTGACCAGCGAGGCGACCTGGGCGGCGGTGAGGAACTCGTCGGCCTCGGCGGGGCCGAGCAGCGGGTCGGCGAGCCCGGGCAGCCGGTTCATCCAGCCCGGGGTCAGCAGGCGGAGCGAGTCCCAACGCTGGGTGCGCCACGAGTGAGCGACCTGCCCGCGCTCGAGGACGACATGGTCGATCCCCTCGGCGCTGAGCCGGTGGCTCACTGCGAGGCCACTGTGCCCCGCCCCGATCACCGCAACGGTGGTGCGGCGAGACGGGACACCGTTGCTCATGCGACCGAGACGCTGACCGCGGTCGGGTTGGTGAGGATGTCGAAGACGGCCGAGCGCTTCTGCGACTGTGCGACCAGCGCCTCCACGTCCTCGGGGGAGGCGTCGGCGTCGATCGAGTAGTTCACGCGTACGCCGGTGAAGCCGTTGCGTACGTCCGCGTCGGCACCCAGGATGCCGCGGATGTCGTGGTCGCCCTCGATGGTCGCGGTGACGGAGTTGAGCTGGATGCCGCGCTGCTGGGCGACGGCGGCGACGCCTGCGGTCAGGCAGCCGCCGAGCGCGACCAGGACGGTCTCGACCGGCGTGGGGCCCTGGTTGTCGGCGGCGAACTGGGGCGGGTGGTCGCCGTCGGACTCGAAGGAGCGCTGGGTCTCCTGCTCCTCGCCGAGGCCGAAGAAGCCCTCGACCTTGCTCCTGGAGTGGGTGCCCTTGACCCAGGTGTTGGTGGCGCGCCAGGTGAACCTGGCGGCCTCCGGGGTCTCCTGCAGCGCGGCCCGCGCGCCGAGGAGGGCCTCGACGTTGACGCCGTTGTCGACGGTGGTTTCGGTCATCTGAGTCTCCTGAGGTAGGTGATGAACCAGTTATAGCCCAGTAATTTAGTCAACTAAATAGATCAGCGCTGTGTCTTGCGTGCCGAGATCACGCCGGTGTCGAACCCGGCCAGGTGCAGGCCGCCGTGGAAACGGGCGTGCTCGATCTTGAGGCAGCGGTTCTGGACGACCGTCGCTCCGGCCGCGCGTGCCGCGCCCGCCGCCTCGTCGTTGGTCAGCCCCAGCTGGAACCAGACCGCCGGCGAGCCGAGCGCGACGACCTCCTCGACCACCGCGGGCAGGTCGCTTGCCCTGCGGAAGACGTCGACGATGTCGGGGGTCTCCGGGAGATCGCCCAACGAGGCGTGGACGGTGTGTCCGAGAACCTCGCGGCCCGCGGCGTTCGGGTTGATGAAGTAGAGCCGGTAGTCGGTGTCCTGGGTGAGGTAGGTGGCCACGTAGTAGCTCGACCGAGCGGTGTTGGGGGAGAAGCCGACGATCGCGATCGATCTCGCTGCCCGGAGCAGTCCTTGCCGCTCGCGTGCGGTCGGCTCGTGGGGAATCCGTGGAACGGCCATCAGATCTCCTTCGTCGCGGCGGTCAGCGCCTGGTCGAGGTCGTGGATGATGTCGTCGGCGTCCTCGATGCCGACGCTGATCCGCACCAGGCCGGGGGAGACCCCGGCCTCGACCAGCCGCGACTCGCTGAGCTGGCGGTGGGTGGTGGAGGCGGGGTGGATCACCAGGGTCTTGGCGTCGCCGATGTTGGCCAGATGGCTGGCGAGCTCGACGGACTCGATGAACCGCTCGCCGGCGGCGCGACCGCCCCGGACGTCGAAGGAGAAGACGCTGCCGGGCCCCTGGGGCAGATACTTCTGCGCCCGTGCATGGTGCGGGTGCGAAGGCAGTCCGGCCCAGCGGACCTGCTCGACCCGATCGTCGGCGTCCAGCCACTCGGCCACCACCCGCGCGTTCTCCACGTGCCGCTGGACCCGCAGGGCCAGGGTCTCGACGCCGAGGGCGAGCTGCCACGCTGACTGAGGCGACAGGGTCGCGCCGACGTTGCGCAGGTGCTCGGCGCGGAGCCGGGTGAGGAAGGCGTACTCGCCGAAGTTGCCCCACCACGACAGCCCGCCGTAGTGCTCGACCGGCTCGTGGAAGAGCGGGAAGCGTTCGGGGGAGTAGGTGAAGCGGCCCGACTCGACGACGACCCCGCCGAGCGTGGTCCCGTGCCCGCCGAGGAACTTGGTCGCCGAGTGCACCACGATGTCGGCGCCCCACTCGATCGGCCGCGACAGGTACGGCGTCGGGATCGTCGAGTCGACCACGAACGGCACCCCGTGCGCGTGCGCGACGTCGGCCAGCCCCGCCAGGTCGGCGATGTCGCCCGACGGGTTCGCGACGGTCTCGGCGAAGACGAGCTTGGTCTCGGGGCGGATGGCGGCTGCGTACGCCTCGGGGTCGGAGGAGGACACGAAGGTGGTCGACACACCGAAGCGGCGCAGGGTGACGTCGAGCTGGGTGACCGAGCCGCCGTAGAGCTGGGCCGAGGCGACGATGTGGTCGCCGGCGCCGGCGAGGGAGGCGAAGGTGACGAACTCCGCAGAGAGGCCCGATGCGGTGGCGACCGCCCCGATCCCGCCCTCGAGCGAGGCGAGCCGTTCCTCGAACGCAGCCACGGTCGGGTTGCCGACGCGGGTGTAGATGTTGCCGTACTTCTGCAGCGCGAAGCGGGCCGCCGCATCGGCGGTGTCGTCGAAGACGAACGACGCCGTCTGGTAGATCGGCAGCGCCCGGGCACCTTGGGCGGCATCGGGGATGTTGCCGGCGTGGATCGCACGGGTGTTGAAGCCGTAGGCATGGTCTGTCATGAAGCTCCTAGGAAGGTTCGGACGAGGTCGAGGTAGCCGGGCGGGTCGAGCAGGAACGAGTCGTGGCCCCAGGTCGAGGCGATCTCGTGGCGCTCGACGTCGACGCCGGCGCGGCGCAGCTCCTCCTCGATCAGGACCGAGTGGGACGTGGCGAAACGCCAGTCGGAGTCGAAGGAGATGACCTGGAACCGGGTGTCCCGGATCGCCTCGGCGAACCCCGGCGCGGCGAACGGGTCGAAGTAGTCGAGGAGGCGGGAGAGGTAGAGGTAGGAGAGCGCGTCGAAGCGGTCGACGAAGGAGCTCGCCTGGTGGTCGAGGTAGCTCTCGATCTCGAAGTCGATCCCGAACCCCGGCGCCGAACCGTCGCGCCGGGAACGGCCGAACTTCGCCTCCAGCCCCGGCTCGGAGAGGTAGGTGACATGGCCGAGCATCCGCGCCACCGCGAGCCCGTTCGCGGGGACGACGCCGTGGTCCGGATAGCGCCCGTCGCGGAAGTCGGGGTCGCGCAGGATCGCCTGCCGGGCGACGTTCGAGAGCGCGATGTTCTGGGCGCTCAGTCGGGCGGAGGCGGCCATCAGGACCGCCCGCTCGATCTGGCCGGGCGCGTCGGCGGCCCACTGCAGGACCTGCATGCCGCCGAGCGATCCGCCGACGGCGGCGTAGAGCCTCTCGATGCCGAGGTGGAACAGTAGTCGGCGGTGGACGGTGACCAGGTCCGCGACGCCGATCTGAGGGAACGAGAGGCCCCAGGCGCGGCCGGTGGTGGGATCGGTCGATGACGGCCCGGTGGTGCCCCGGCAGCCGCCGAGGAGGTTGGCGCAGACCACGAAGAACCGGTCCGTGTCGACCGGGCGCCCGGGTCCCACCATCGTCGGCCACCACGTCGCCGCCTCGGCGTCGCCGGTGAGGGCGTGGGCGACGAAGACGACGTTGTCGCGGGCGGGTGACAGCTCGCCGTAGGTGGCGTAGGCGACGTCGACCGGTGCGAGTGTGCCGCCGCCGGCGAGTGGCAACGGGCTGGACTCGTCGAAGAGGCGGGCACGGCGCACGGCGGTCATCGACACCCCTCTCTCCATTAAGTCGAGTTGCTAACTAGAGAATTTAGCGTGCGAGTCGAGGTCCCCGGGCGGAGTCTCATGAAGGGCTGGTTGACTAGCGCCTGTGACGACCAGTCCTGACACTCCCGAGATCGACCTGACGACCGACGTGGTGACGCTGACCCGGCAGCTGATGGACATCAACTCGGTGAGCCTCGACGAGCTCCAGCTGGCCGACGCCGTGGAGCGGGCGCTGACCGCGTACGACCACCTCGTCGTCGAGCGGCGCGGCAACTCGATCGTGGCGCGCACCGACCTTGGGCTTCCCGAGCGCGTGGTCATCGTCGGCCACCTCGACACGGTGCCGGTCAACGGCAACTTCCCGAGCCGCCTGGACGAGGCCACCGGCATTCTGCACGGCCTCGGCGCGTGCGACATGAAGTCCGGTGACGCGGTCATCCTCAAGCTCGCCGCCACCCTCCTGACGCCCAACCGCGACGTGACGTACGTCTTCTACGACGCCGAGGAGATCGAGGCCGTCCACAACGGCCTCGGCAAGCTCGCGGCCAGCGAGCCCGACCTCCTCGCCGGGGACTTCGCGATCCTGATGGAGCCCTCGAACGCCGGTGTCGAGGCAGGCTGCCAGGGCACCCTTCGGGTCGAGGTACGCACCACCGGCGAGCGCTCCCACAGCGCCCGCGCCTGGCGCGGCGTCAACGCCATCCACAAGGCCGGCGAGGTGCTGCGCCGCCTGGAGGCGTACGTCCCGCGCAAGCCGGTCATCGACGGGCTGGAGTATCACGAGGGTCTGAACGCGGTCTTCGTCAAGGGTGGAGTGGCGGGCAACGTGATCCCCGACGAGTGCGTCGTGACGGTCAACTACCGCTTCGCGCCGGACCGGAGCGAGGAGGAGGCGCTGGCGTTCGTGACCGACTTCTTCCAGGGCTACGACCTCACCCTGACCGACTCGGCCCCGGGTGCGCTGCCGGGCCTGGACCGTCCGGCCGCGAAGGACTTCGTCGCCGCCGTCGGCGGCGAGGTCGGACCCAAGTTCGGCTGGACCGATGTGGCGCGGTTCACGGTCCTCGGCATACCGGCGGTCAACTATGGTCCAGGTGACCCGATGTTCGCCCACAAGGCCGACGAGCACGTGCGGATCTCCGAGATCACCACCTGCGAGCAGGCCCTTCGTGATTGGTTGACCGCATGACCCGACGCAGCGGCTCCGGCCCACGCCCCACCAAGGGGCGCCCCGCCGGCAGCACCACCGACCAGCGACTGCTGGACAGCTCCGGCCACGGCGACTGGGTCCACACCGACCCGTGGCGGGTCATGAAGATCCAGGCCGAGTTCGTCGAGGGGTTCAACGACCTCTCCGAGATCGGCCCGGCGATCAGCGTCTTCGGATCGGCGCGCACGCCCAAGGACCACCCGACCTACGCCCAGGCCGAGGCGATCGGCCGGGGTCTGGCCGAGGCCGGTTTCGTGGTGATCACCGGCGGTGGCCCGGGCACGATGGAGGCCGCCAACAAGGGCGCTCTCGAGGCCGGTGGCGAGTCGATCGGGCTCGGCATCGAGCTGCCCTTCGAGGCCAGGCTCAACGACTACGTCAGCTTCGGGCTCAACTTCCGCTACTTCTTCGTGCGGAAGATGATGTTCGTGAAGTACTCCCAGGGCTACGTCGTCATGCCCGGCGGACTCGGCACCATGGACGAGCTCTTCGAGGCGATGACGCTCTCCCAGACCAAGAAGATCACCCAGTTCCCGATCGTGCTGATGGGCGTGGAGCACTGGCAGGGCCTGCTCGACTGGATGCGCGAGACCATGCTGGCCGACGGCCGGATCAAGCAGAGCGACCTGGACATGATCACCCTCACCGACGACGTGGACGAGGCGGTCGAGCTGATGTTGAAGGCGCGTGACTGAGGCGATGGGTTGGATCTTCGCGGCACTCATCGTGCTGGCTCTCGGAGGAGTCGCCCTCGTAGCCGCCGGGACGGGCGCGCCGATGGGAGAGGAGTACGGCGACCAGCCGGATGCTCTGGTGCCCCGCGACCGCGTCCTGGAGGCGGCAGACCTGCGTGACGTACGTTTCTCGGTGGCCATCCGCGGCTACCGGATGGACGAGGTGGACGCTCTGATCGCCCGCCTTGCCGAGGAGGCAGAATGGCGTGAGTCGACCGCGGCCGGGGATACCGATGCCGAGGTCGGAGTCGGGGGACTCACATCACCAACGCCCGAGCCCGATTCGGGCTCGCCCGACGTCTAGGACAGAATCGCTGCCGTGAGCTTCGCCGCCGTACTCGTCTACGCCGTGACCGCACTGGTCGCGGTGATCGTTGCGCTCACCTACCTCAAGCCCCATCTCCTGCAGCCGCGGGAGCCGGGCCTGCCACCCAAGATCCACCTGTACGCCGGTGCAGCCGGCCTCCTGGTCTGGGTCCTCTTCCTCGTCTCGCCGTCGTCGTTCTTCCTCGGCGGCGACGTCCCGGGTGTGATCGGCCTCTTCGGGATCTGGCTCGCCGCGATCGCCGGCATCTACCTGCTGCTGCGTCGGCTCAAGGAGAACCGTGCCGGTGCTGCCGGCCACGACGACTACGGCTACGGCAACGATTACGACGACGGCTACGACGGCTACGACGAGGAGTACGCGGAGGACGGCTACGGCTACGACGAGACCGGTTACGACCAGGCCGGCTACGACGACTATGCCGAGCCCGACGGCCGGGAGGGCTACGCGGACCCGCGCCGACCGGCTCAGCAGCCTGTTCCTCAACCCGTCGCCCCGCCCGTCGCCCCGCCCGTCGCCCCGCCCGTCGCCCCGCCCGTCGCCCCGCACGTCGCTCAACCCGTCGCTCAGCAGGGACGCCCGGCGCCTCGCCGGCCCGAGCCCCGGCGAGCCGCATCGGGCGTCGACGAGACCGCCGTGATGGCGCCGGTCGAGCGGAACCCCGCGCCTGCCCCGCCCCCTGCCCCAGCCCCAGCCCCAGCCCCAGCTCCGGCTCCGACGCGGGACGGGCAGATCGGTCGCCGCGTGGCCGGGCGACAGACTCCGCCCCCGCCGGCGCCGCAACCCCAGCCCGCACCGCAGCGGTCTCCGCGGCGGGCGGCCGCACCTCAGCCGCCGGCTCCCCAGCAGCCCGTACGTCACCAGCCCGTGCCCCAGCCTCCAGCCCCGGAGGCTCCTGCCCGGCCGCGGCAGGACCGCCCGGCGCCCGCGCGACCCGCACCGGAGCGGCGAGCCCCGGAGCAGCCGATGCGCGAGCGTCCGGCTCCTCAGCGGCCGGACCCCCAGCGTCCGGACCCCCAGCGTCCGGCACCGCGTCCCGCGCCCGAGCAGCCCCAGCCGGGGCAGGGCGACCCGGGCCGCAGCGGCCAGGACCCGTGGGGCCGCCGCCAGGAGCCGCCGCAGCGCCGCTCGCGTGGCTACGACGATCGCTACGACGACCGCCGCAACGACAGCCACGACGAGTTCGCCGACCGCCGCTACCGGCGCGACAGCAGCTACTCCGACCACCCGGGCCAGCAGCAGTCGAGCCCGCCGCGCGCGCCGCGCCCGGCGCCTCGGCCCGACTCCCGACCGGCACCCCAGCCCGCGCCCGCGCCTGCACCGCAGGCGCCGGGCCGGCCGTCAGGCCGCCGTCCGGGGCAGCAGCCCGAGACGTACGACCCCTACTCCTTCGAGTCCTACGGTCCGCGGGACCGCGACCGGGAACGGGCCGAGCCCCCGGCCCAGACCCCGCCCGCGCCCGAGGCCCAGCCGCGTCGACGTCAGCGGGAGCAGGGCTACCCTTCGACGACCTCCGGACATCGCGACGAGCCTGCCTATGCGGGCTACGAGCAGGGCTACGACCAGGCGTACGCGCAGGGCTACGACCACGACGATGCCTATGACCGCGGCTATGAGGAGCGCTACGACCAGCGCTACGACCAGCGCTACGACCAGCACTACGACGAGCGCTACGACGATGCCTATGACCGGTCCGTCGGAGGCGATCGTCGCGACCGCGGCGGAGCGTTCTACGAGTCCTCCGGTGCGGCCATCGTGGTGCACATCACGCTGGTGATCCTCGCGATCTGGCTGACCTGGGCCTACGGAACCTCGGTCATCTGACAGGTTCGAAGGCAGGTCAACCCGCCGAAACTCCCACCTTGCCGTCAGGTCTGCGGACCTGATGAGGGATAATGGACGTGCAATGCGCGCTCCGAGGCCATCCGGCAGGTGAGCGCCGACACGCGAGACACGGAAGAAGGTGCCGCATGGCGGCGATGAAGCCGCGGACGGGAGACGGTCCGCTGGAGGTCACCAAGGAGGGTCGGGGCATCGTGATGCGCGTCCCGCTCGAGGGTGGTGGCCGGTTGGTCGTCGAACTGAATGCCGAAGAGGCCGCCGCGCTCGGCGAAGAGATCAAAGGTCTTGGGCTGAACGCGTAGATGACCACAACGCTGCCGTCACCGGCTCTGCCGTCGCAGGTCGGACCGCCCACCTTCACGCTCAATCCGCTCGGCCCGGAGAGCCTCGATGCCGAGATCATCGCGCTGCCGGTCATCCCGGGCGACGATGTGTTGACCATCGGTCCCGGGGCCGCCGACCTCGGCGACCAGCACGATCTGCTGGGTCACCTCGAGTTCGAAGGTGCCACCGGCAGTGCCGGTGAGGTGACGACGTACGCCGTCACCGGCTCGGGCACCCTGCGACAGATCCTCCTGATCGGTGTCGGCGCGCAGCGTCGCGACGACTTCCGCAGGGCAGGGGCCGCGCTGGCTCGCGCCGTGCGGGATCGGTCCGATGTGGTCACGACCATTCCGGCGGCCGACCCGGAGGTCGGGTTGGAGCCGTTCGTGGCCGGCGCGACGCTGGGGTCCTTCCTCTTCCACTGGCGCTCCGAGGGTGCGCCGTGGAAGCCGGTGGAGACGATCACCCTGGCCGACCTCGGCGACGACCAGGCGGCAGCGTTGGACCGGGCTCAGGCGATCGCGCGCGCCGGCTGGCGCGCGCGGTTCTTCTCCTCGGTCCCGAGCAACGTGAAGAACCCGGTCTGGCTCGCGGAGCAGGCCGAAGCGCTCGCGGCCGAGAAGGGCCTGCAGATCACGGTCTGGGACGAGGACGAGCTCGAGAAGGACGGCTTCGGAGGCATCGTCGCGGTCGGTCAGGGCTCGGTGACTCCGCCGAGGCTGATCCGGCTCGACTACAGCCCCCGCAAGGCCGGACGGCTGAGCTCGTCGAGGAAGACGCCGACGGTGGTGCTGGTCGGCAAGGGCATCACCTTCGACACCGGTGGGCTCAACATCAAGCCCAGCGAGGGCATGCTCAACATGAAGCGGGACATGACCGGCGGCGCGGTGGTGCTCGCCGTGATGGCGGCGCTGGCCGAGATCGGCTGCCCGGTCAAGGTCGTCGGACTCATCGCCGCGGCAGAGAACTCCATCTCCGGTTCGGCGATGCGTCCCGGCGACGTGGTGACCCACTACGGCGGCCGCACCTCCGAGGTCACCAACACCGACGCGGAGGGCAGGCTCGTGCTTGCTGACGCGATGGCGTACGCCGCGGACAAGCTCAAGCCCGCCGCCCTGGTCGACATCGCCACCCTCACCGGTGCGATGCGGGTGGCGCTCGGGCAGACGATGGCCGGCTACTTCGCCGACGACGAGGCGCTGGCCTCGCGGCTGGCCGAGGCGTCGGAGGTCTCCGGCGAGACGCTGTGGCGGATGCCGTTGGTCGCCGACTACGAGGACAAGCTCTCCTCGAAGGTCGCCGACGCCGACAACGCCCCCGGTGGGCCCGGCGCCATCACCGCCGCGCTCTTCCTGCACCACTTCACCGGTGGCATCCCGTGGGCCCACATCGACGTCGCCTGCGGTGACGCGTACGCCGACGTCCACGAGCTCACTCCCGGCCCCACCGGTTTCGGTGCCCGGGTCCTCCTCACCTGGCTGGCGAGCCCGGACCCGCTCGCCGCCGTCCCCTCCTGACGAGACGTCACGTACGTCGGCCGAGATGGCACTGCGGTGCCGTCTCGGCCGACGTACGTGACGCTTGGGCTAGATCTTTCTGGCCAGCAGCAGGCCGTCGCCCACCGGGAGCAACAGCGGGATCAGGCCGTCATTGTCGGCGACCTGCTGGTTGAGCTCGCGGATGGTCGCAGTCTCCTCGTCGCGTACGGACGGGTCCGCCACGCGGTCGTGCCACAGCGCGTTGTCGAAGGCCACGACGCCGCCGGGACGGAGCAGACGCAGCGCTTCCTTGAGATAGGCGGAGTATTCGGTCTTGTCGCCGTCCACGAACACCAGGTCGTAGTGGTTGTCCGTGAGACGGGGGAGTACGTCCAGGGCGGCGCCGGCGATGCACCGGGCCTGCCGCTGGCCGAAGCCGGCCTCGGTGAAGCTCTGCCGGGCCAGCCGCTGGTGCTCGGTCTCGATGTCGACGGTGGTCAGGACCCCGTCTGGTCGCATGCCGCGCAGCAGCCACAGACCTGAGACGCCGGTGCCGGTGCCGACCTCGACGACGTTCTTGGCGTCGAGCACTGCGGCGAGGAAGCGCAGCGTGGCACCGCCGCCCGGTCCGATCGGCGCGACGCCGACCTCCTCGGCCCGGGATCGGGCGGCTGCGAGGAGGTCGTCCTCCGCGACGAACTCGTCGGCGTAGGTCCAACTTGCGGTCGAAACAGGGCTGGTCACACCGTAAAACCTAACCTGTTTCGCGCAACGGTGCGGGAACGCCTGATCCACCTTGTGCGTTGGAAGAGCACGGGAAGAGGAAAAATAGGAGCCTCACAGGCAACTCTCAGCCCTTCCGGTCCCAGGCGATCTAACGTAGGAGATGTCAGCGATCAGCGAGACAGACGACAGGAGCACCATGACCGCGGAGCCCACGCAGACCCCGACCGTAGAGCCGGGTGTTCCGACGTGGGACGAGATCGTGGAGAAGCACTCCGACCGGGTCTACCGGCTCGCTTACCGTCTCACCGGCAACCGCCACGACGCGGAGGACCTCACCCAAGAGGTCTTCGTACGCGTCTTCCGCTCTCTCGACACCTACAGCCCCGGCACCTTCGAGGGCTGGCTGCACCGGATCACCACCAACCTCTTCCTCGACCAGGCCCGTCGTAAGCAGCGGATCCGCTTCGATGCCCTCTCCGACGAGCGCGCCTCGCGCTTGACGAGCAGCGGCCCGACGCCGGACGTGGCCTACACCGACCAGCGCTTCGACGACGACATCGAGCGCGCGCTGGCCACGCTGCCACCCGACTTCCGGGCCGCGGTCGTGCTCTGTGACGTGGAGGGGCTCTCCTATGAGGAGATCTCCGAGATCCTCGGTGCCAAGCTCGGCACCGTCCGCTCGCGAATCCACCGCGGCCGGGCGATGCTCCGTGACGCCCTCGCCCACCGCGCCCCGCGCGGCGGACGACTGCGTCACTCCGGGCCCAAGGTGTTGTGGGGCGGGGCTTCATGAGTCTTCTCGGCAACCACCTCGGCGCGCGTACCAGCGCCCTTCTCGACGGACAGCTCCCCGCAGTGGAGGAGGAGCGCGCCTGGGCGCACGTGCACCAGTGCTGCGCCTGCCGCCGCGCCGTGGAGCGTGAGGGCTGGCTCAAGCGACGCCTGGCCGGCCTCAGCGTCGACCCCGGAGTCACCGCGCCTGCCGACCTGAAGGGCTCGCTCCGTGGCGGCGCCCTGGCCGCCTCGATGTGGCCGGCCGATGACCTCGACGAGGCCTACTCCGACCCCCGGTCGATGCGGCGTACGTTGGTGATGGTCGCCGCCGGTGGCGGTGCCGTCAGCGCCGCCGTCTTCGGCATGTTCACCTTCGCCGCCGCGCCGGCCGACGCGCCGGTCCCCAGGAATCTCCCGATCACCGCGGTCACCCAGGTCCCGGGCACCCCGGGCGCTCCCGTCGTCGCCCACGTACGCCGCTGAGCGCCGCCCGGGCGACGCGACACGAGACCCGGGCTGCCGATTGTTGGGGCGAGTGGGAAGAATGGGTATCGTGACGCAGGAACCACAAGACGACCAGTCTCGGCCGATCTCCCGTTGGGCACCACCGTCCGACGTGCCCCCGGCCGGGCAGCCGTCCCCTGATGACCTTGTCGACGACGAGCGGGACACGGCCGAGGTGCCGTTGCCGGGCATGCCCGCACCCGCCGCCGCGCCGGCACCGGCGGCCGACACCGCTCCGCTGCCGCCCATGGTGCCGCCACCGCCGGGTGGATCGCTGCCCGGGTTCGACGCTCCGCCTGCGCCACCGCCCTCACCCCGGACCGACTCCTCGCCGCGACGCCGTATCCCCGGCCCGATCTGGGCGCTCGCGGCTGCCGTCGCGTTCCTGCTCGGCGTGCTGGGAGGCTATGCGGGCGGCGTGCTCGAGGACCAGGACGACATGTCCAGCCTGGCCGGCGGTGGGCTCGACCCGGGCTCGATCGAGACCGACGCGCCCCTGGAGGGCGACGACGCCAGCATCGTGAAGGTGGCCGCGACGCTGCTGCCCTCGACGGTCCAGATCTTCGCCGAGTATCAGGGCGTCGAGGACGCCGCGACCGGCTCCGGCTTCGTCTTCGACCGGAACGGCCACGTGGTGACCAACAACCACGTGGTCGCCGACGCGGCCAAGGCCAAGGGCAGCATCGAGGTGGTCGACCACAAGGGTCGCCGCTACAAGGCCGACGTGGTCGGGCGCAGCGCCGTCTACGACCTGGCCGTCCTCGACGTTCCCGAGGTCAAGGAGCTCGAGCCGGCCTCGCTCGGCAGCACGTCACGGCTGAGGATCGGTGAGGGTGTCGTCGCCATCGGGTCGCCGCTCGGCCTCAGCTCCACGGTGACCTCGGGCATCGTCAGCGCGCTCCAGCGCCCGGTGAGCACCGGGCAGACCGAGGACGACACCTCCTACATCAACGCCGTCCAGACCGACGCGGCGATCAACCCCGGCAACTCCGGTGGTCCGCTGGTCAATCTCGTCGGCCAGGTCATCGGGGTCAACTCGGCCATCGCGACGGCCGGTGGGGGAGAGGGCGGAGAGAGCGGCAGCATCGGCGTCGGCTTCGCGATCCCGATCGACCAGGTCAAGGTGACCGCCGCGCAGATCCTGAAGACCGGCAAGGCGACCTACCCGATCGTGGGAGCCTCCGTCGACGTGCAGGCCGCCGATCACAACGGAGCGCTGATCTCGGTGGTCGAAGCCGGCTCTCCGGCCGCCGCCGGTGGGCTCAAGGACGGCGACCGGGTCACCAAGGTGGGAGGCGTCACCGTGACCGACGGGATCGGGATGATCGTCGCCATCCGTGCTCACCAGCCGGGGGAGACGATCGAGTTCACGGTGATGCGCAACGGCGCCCGTCACGAGCTCAAGATCAAGCTGGAGGCGCAGACCGAGAACCTCGCCTGACCGGCCAGAAAAGACGCGAAGAGCTGCTCGGCACGATGCCTGGCAGCTCTTCGCGTTGTTGTGGGGAAGGTTTAGTTGTGGGGGTTGAGGGTGCTTTGACTCAAGAAGCGTCCGGCGTGGCCGCGGGCGCGGGGGCCTCGGCCTCGACGAACGGGTGGTCGGCCACGAAGGCCTTGGTCTGCGAGTACATGTCATCGATGAACTTCTCGAGGACGCTGGACTCAACGCGCCACTGGCCGCGACCGCCGATCTTGATAGCGGGAAGCTCACCACGGCGGACAAGGGCATAGACCTGTGCGCTCGAGGTGTTGAGCACCTCGGCGACGTCGGCAAGAGTCAGGAAGCGGGGGGTACCAGACATAAGTATCAGTCTCCCAGACTCTGCAAGCGGCCGTAAACCATCGCGCCAACCTGTTAGTCCGCATTAGGTACTGTTGCGCTGCTTTGTGGATGCGTGGTGGGTGAACCGTGAAGCAGAGGCGCTATGCAGCGAACAGCAGATACAACCCACCGACAGTGAAGCCGACCATCGTGAGCAGAAGCGGGATCTGCCCGGTCACCAGGTGCTGCGGCGGGAGCACCTGGAGCGCGCGGATGTGGGCCGACCAGACGCCCAGCACGTGTCCGGTGATCACCGCGGCCACCTTGATGACGGCCAGCAGCGTGGCGTGGAAGGCGAAGAAGTAGGAGACCGGCATGTCCGCGGTTCCGAACCAGTCGCTTCCGTTTCCGAACGGATCCGAGGCGTTGCGCAGCGTTGCCAGCCCGCTCTCCCAGAAGTAGCTGAGGTAGTGGGCCACGACGTAGCCGACGATGATCGGCACCAGCGACGGCGCCAGCTCACCGGGCAGGGCCCGGCGCGGCACGTCGCCGACGCCGGTCATCATCGTCCCGGCGCAGTAGAACCCGGCCACGAGCAGCGGGAACGCGATCAGTGCGACGTTGCTGATCAGGTAGGCGGTGCTGCCCGAGATCTCCGGGTTCTGCACGAGCTGGAGCCACGGCGGCGACTCCCGGTAGGAGTCGTAGACGATGGTGCCGAAGAGGACGGAGACGACGGCGACCAGGCCCGGGGTCGGCCGCAGCGTGTCCAGGTTGCCGAGCGGGGTCCGCAGGACCAGGTTGCCGGCCGGCGTGCGTCCCCACACCGACAGGCGCGCGGTCAGCGACGAGTAGACCTCGAACGGGTCGCAGCGCTCCAGGAACTCCTCGCCGAAGAGCACGCCGCCGAGGATCATCACGGCCAGGTAGACGGCCAGCCAGAGACGTACGGGGCCGAGGTAGTTGTTCTCCGGGTAGACCAGCTCGAGCCAGGCGAAGGCGAGCAGGGCGAACGCCGCCGGCCAGTAGCCGAGACGCTCGGGCAGGCGCAGCGGCGGATCGCCGGCACCGCGCAGCCACGTCAGTCCGGCCACGATCGTGCGGGCCGGGCTGATCGCCCTCCAGACCCGTCCGAAGAGGAGGGAGAACGGGACGAGGCCGACCCACAGCCAGACGTACGTCATCCCGAAGATGGGGTTGTTGGCGTTGTCGGAGCCGGCGAAGGCGACCAGCACGAAGTAGGCGAAGATCAGCAGCCCGACGACGCGCCACAGCGCGGTCCAGGCGGGGGAGTCGACGACACGCCCGAGACGCGGCAGCGGCCAGCCGCGTGGGTTCCGTACGCCAACCACTTGGCCCTCGGCGGCGCGCTTGGTGGTCAGCACCAGCAGCCCGAAGGAGACGAGGAGGGCGAGGACCGCGCCCGCGATGACGTACTCGAGCGGTAGTGGGAGGTCCTGTCGACCGCCCACGCCGTGGGTGAGGATCACTGGACCTCGAGGGTGACGATGGTCTTGCCGAGAGTGTGTGACTCGACCTCGTACTGACCGGGGATCTCGAACGCGCCCAGGCTGATCCGGGTGGTGCCCACGCCGTAGGCGGCGGACTGCTCCGGGTCGGAGTGCACGTGGATCTCGCCGGCCGCGTCGGCGGTCACGTCGAGCTCGACAGCATGGCCGACGGGTACGTCGATCTGGGTCCCGTGCGGGTCGACCGAGTCACCGGAGAAGTTGATCTCGACGACCACCGGGTCGCTGTCGTTGCTGGGCTCGGTGGCGACGTTGTTTCCGCAGGCTGTCGCTATGGACGCGATCCCGCAGATTGCTGCCACGACCGCGATGATCCGGGCCGTGAGGCGCATTACTCCCCCGTTTCGTGGGCTAAGTTCAAGCTGGCTTCTGCCACAATCGCACATGAACCAAAGAGGGGGCTGAGAGGGCATGAGCGACAGGCTGAGGGCACGGGAAGTGGGCTTTCTGGACGGGGAGACGCTCTCCGTCCCGCACCAGGTGGCGAGCATCGAGCTCATCGAACCGAAGGCCGAGGGCTTCGACTACGGCGCCTTCCTCGAGCACGTCGAGGACCGGCTCGCTTTCGTGCCCCGCTACCGCCAACGGGTCCGGGTCGTGCCCGGCCGCATCGCCTACCCTGTCTGGGCCGACGACGACCGCTTCGACCTCACCTATCACGTACGCCGCTCCGCGCTGCCCCGCCCGGGCTCGATGGATCAGCTCCTCGACCTCGCCGGCAGGATCGTCTCCCGGCCCCTGGACCGCTCCCGGCCACTGTGGGAGCTGTACGTCATCGAGGGGCTGGCCGGCGACCGGGTCGCGCTCGTCACCAAGACCCATCAGGCGCTGGTGGACGGCGCCGAGACCGTCGACCTGGTCCAGCTGCTGCTCGACGACAAGCCCGAGGTCGGGCCGGTGGTGCCCGACCTGTGGAAGCCGCCGGAGGCGCAGTCGAGCGCGCGCCTGGTCGCGGGCGCGGTCTTCGACGCGGTCACCTCGGTCAGCGGCCTGACCGGCACGGCGCGCAGCCTGGGCGGCTTCGCCCTGGGCCGGGTCACCGGTGTGGCCAGGGACGTCCAGAACGCGGGTGCCGGCATCGCCCGGGCGCTCACCCGCCGGGCTCCGGAGCGGCCGACGCCGCTCAACGGGACGCTGTCCCAGCAGCGGCTCGTGGTCACGCTCGAGGCCGACCTGGCCGACTTCCGCCGCATCCGGGACACCCACGGCGGCACCGTCAACGACGTCATCCTGGCTGCCGTCACCGGCGGTCTGCGCGCCTGGCTGATGACCCGGCAGCAGTCCCTGGCCGGCGTACGTCAGGTGCCGGCGCTGGTGCCGGTCTCGGTGATCGACGAGGAGCTCGACCCGACCCAGCTCGGCTCCGCGGTGGCGCCCCACTTCGTGGTGCTCCCGGTCGCGGAGCCGTCGCCTGTGGTCCGGCTCCACCAGGTGTCCTACTCCTTCGAGCAGCACAACGCCAACGCCCGCACGGTCAGTGCGCAGCGGCTGGCCGGGATCAGCGGCTTCGCCCCGGCGACCTTCCACGTGGTCGGCTCGCGGGTGGCCGCCGAGAGCGAGCACGACTACCTGCTCTCGGTCTGCAACGTGCCCGGCCCGCAGGAACCGCGCTATGCGGCCGGCTCCCGGCTGGTGGCCTCCTACCCGATCCACCCGCTGGCCGAGGGGCACACTCTCGCGATCGGGGTGACCTCCTACGACGGCCAGGTCTTCTTCGCGATCACCGCCGACCGCGACCTGGTGCCCGATGCGTCGCTGGTCGGGCAGTGCATCAGCGAGGCCCTCGACGAGCTGCGCGACACCGTCTCGGGGCGCCGGTTCCGGGCGCCCCGAGGCCTGCGCGTGGTCAAGAACTCCGGCGAGTGAGGCAGAATCCCACCGTGACCCGCATCTACGTACCCGCCACGCTCGCGCTCCTCGCTGACTGGTACGCCAAGGGCGAGCTGCCCGGCACCGCCGACGGCTACGTGTCCCCCGACGACAGCGAAGAGGCCGAGTACGCAGCGCTGATGAGCGCCGCCGACGACTCGGCGGCGCTCCTGGCGGGCCCCGGACGCCGGGTCGTGGTCGTCGTGGACGCCCCTGCGGCGCTGGCCCACCATCTGGAGAGCCAGGTGGTTCCGCTCAAGCTCGTCGCCGCGGTCCACGCCGACCTGGCTGATCGCCCGGCCGACGCGGACCCCGACGAGGACCTGGGCTGGTTCGCGACCCAGGAGATCCCTCAGCTGATCGGCTAGCTCACTCCTCCTCGTTCCACCACGTCTCGGTGTCGACGCCCTGGTAGGGCGGCACCTTGACGGTGCGGGCACCGGCCTTGCCGCCGATGATCACGGTGCGGTGGCTGACGTTGTTCGACCGGGTCCGCTCGTAGAGGTTGCCGTCGGGGTTGACGGTGACCTTGATCCGGTAGGTGCCGTTCTTGACCTTGCTCAGGTCGAAGGCCTGGGTCTGGGACTGGTCGTAGGTGTCGCCCCAGCCCGTCGGCATGCTCTCCCGCAGCCAGAGCGCGGACTTGGCGCCACAGGCCGACTCCAGGCCGGTCTGACCCGGTCGCAGCGTCGCGCCCGGCACGGTCAGGTCCACCGGGTCGGTGGGCGCCAGGCACCAGGACTGCTTGCCGCTGGTCGAGACGACCTTGTCCTTGGCGTCGACCAGCTCGTACTTGGCGAAGTCGAGGAAGTGCCAGTGGTTGTGCTCGGGGGCCTCGTGGAACTCCATGGTGCCGGTCCTCTTGACCCCGACCTGCTCACCGTCGCGATAGAACATCTGGTAGGCGTCCATCACCGGTGCGGTGCCACGGCGGAAGCCCTCCACGATCATCGGTCCGGGGCCGGCGTTCCACTCGTTGGCGGCGAAGTTGAGGCGGTCGGTGCCGCCCTCGTCGACCTCGGTCGAGATCTGCCACGCGGGCAGCGAGATGAGGTCGGGCAGGGTGTCCTTCTTGGGCTTGCCCGGCTTGATCTCGCCGCGGGCGCCGCCCAGCGGGAGTCGGCCGCGGCCGTTCTCGCCGCCTTCGAGGCTCTCTCGCGGCACCACGGTGCGGGCGCCCTGGTCGTCGTGGGCTCCGTGGGCTCCGTCGGCCGCCATGGCGCCCATGCCGACGCCCTCCTCGCCTTCCCCTTCGCAGTTGCCGTCGGGGCACTGGTCGACGATGACCAGGTTCTGCTTGGCGGTGCGGTTGGACTTCGGCAACCCGAGGAAGTCGGCGACCGGCTTGTCGATGCTCATCGTCATGATGAGCTCGGTCTCGCCCTTGGTCTGGAAGCCGAGGTCGGAGACGGTCGGGACCGCCATGCCGCGCTCGATCCCGTAGAGAATCCCCTTGGTGAACCAGTTGCCGCCGCAGAACTCGGGGTAGACCGGGCCGGTGGCGCCGTCGGTCTGCACCCGCTGCCGGTCGTAGCCGCCGGGGCACAGCGGGCGCTTCTCGTCGAGGATCACCTTGCCGGCCTTGTTCTTGAGCGTGACCCGGAGGCCGTTCTTGAAGCCCTTCATGCTGTCGACGATCGCGGCCGGCGCGGTCGTGGTGGTGCGTTTCTTGCCCCGGATGACGGTCTTGGTCAGCTTGACCGGCTTGTCGTAGGACGACTGGGTCGCGCGGAACTCGAAGGCTGCGTCATAGGCGGCCAGCCAGACCGACGGCTGGACGTACGCCTCCCCGCCCCATGCCTCCACCTCGACGGTGTCCGAGGCGGCGACGAGCTTCAGTGTTCCCTTGCCGGTGCTGCCGCTCGCGGGACCGGAGTTCGCCGTCACCGTCGTGGTGACGACGAGCGCGGCTGCCACCAGCCCGATGCCGGCCGAGACCAGCTGCCGCGTGCGAGTACGAGGTTTGACCATCGAGATGCCCCCTAGTGAGTGGCCCGAATCCCTCCTGATCCGAGGCCCGAGTACCGGCAATTTATTGCCGGCCACATATTGGGACGGTTAACTTTTCGATCCGGTTGCATCGGACCGAGGAGAATTTATCGCGAGAGGTACGCGGCGCCGACCGCCTGCTCGAGGTCGAAGGCCTTGAGCATCAGCTCCTCGACGTACTCCTCGAGCTTGGCGCCGACCAGCGGCACGGGCACCTTGATGTTCAGTCGCACGCTCTCGGTGGTGCGTCCGTCGGACTCGGACAGCGAGATGTTGCCGCGCAGGGTGGCCAGGCCGCCGGGGACGGTGATGTCGACGACGGCGACGGTGTCGGAGGACCAGACCTCGCTCTGACGGACGGTGACATCGCCGGAGACGATGCGCTTCGCGAAGGAGGGTACGCCGACGGTCGACTGCACCCGGTCGATCCGGACCTCCCGCGGGGCACCGCCGATGGTCACCCGGCGACGGAGCGCTCCCTGGGCGTCGGCGACCCGCTCGCGGAAGCCCGGATCAGCGAGCATCGCGGACACCTCGCCCATGCGGGCGTCGTAGACGAGCTCGTACTGAAGGGTCGTCGTCATTGCCGAATCCTTTGGGGCTCTTCTGCGGGTTGGGACGGTGGATCAGGAGGCTCGGACAGCGAGCCAGCGGGTGCCTACCTCATGCTCCTTCTCGAGCGCCTTCTTGAAGATCGAGAGGATCAGATCCTCGAGCTTTCCGCTGATCAGGGGCACATTCACGGTAGCGGTCAGGGTGACCGTCTCGATGGTCTTCGTGCCGTTCTCGGCCAGCCGCGCGATGCCGGAGAGCGAGCCCGGCTTGCCCGGCAGGGTGAGCTTGAGGTCGCCGGAGGTGAAGTCGGCCGACCAGATCTCGTCCTGGTGGACCTCGATGGTGTCGCCGACGAACTTCTTCGCGAACCCGGGCACTCCGGTGACCGCCTGGGCGTAGCGGATGCTCACCGTCGACCCGGTGATCGCCACGCTCTTGGACAGCGCGTGCTGGGCGTCGCAGACCTGCTCGCGGAACGCCGTGTCGGCGAGCATCCCGGAGACGGCTGCGATCGGCGCGTCGTAAACCAGGTCGATCGACAGCTCTTTGCTCATAAGAACCCATCATGACGCCTAGTCCCGCCAGAGTCACCAGCGGAGCGACCGAGAGAACCGACACATTCTGGGAGTATGCTCTTTACCCCCGGGCCGGCAGGTGGTCGGTGAGCCTATGACTCACATCGGCGATTCCTTCGGATCCAGCCGCCTACTCGGTGTCGGCGCGGGATACCGTGACAGGTGTGTCAACGGAGACGCATATCAAACCTGTCCAAGCTCTGCAGAACGTCCAGCAGTTCCGCCTGCCGAGCACCACCTACTTCCGCCACGTAGCCCCCGAGGAGCTCACCGGCCGCAGCGAGACCGACCTCGCGGGCGCGGTGGGATCGCATCTGGCACTGGCGGTGAACCGACCGCAGGGCACCGCCGCCGTGCGCATCCTCACCCCGACCACCGCCGCAGACGGTTGGTCCGCCGGAGGCCGCAGCGTCGTCGAGATCGTCGTCGACGACATGCCCTATCTCGTGGACTCGGTCAAGACCGAGCTCTACCGTCGTGGCCTCGACGTACATCTCGTCGTCCACCCCGTCATCGATGTCGCCCGTGACGTGACCGGTGCGCTCGAGGGGGTGAACGAAGGAGACATCCGCGAGTCCTGGATGCACATCGAGATCGACCGCCTCGCCCCCGACGCGGCCAAGGAGATCGTCGCGGGACTCGAGGGAGTCCTCGAGGACGTACGCGAGGTCGTCGAGGACGAGCCGAGACTGCACCGCCGCCTGGCGGAGATCGCGGCCGGTCTGCGCTACACCCCGCCCAACAGCGTGCCGCGCGAGGAGGCCGCCGAGGCCGCCGAGCTGCTGGCCTGGCTGGCCGAGGATCACTTCCTGCTGACCGGCTACCGCGAGTACCGCCTCGACGGCGACTACCTGCGCGGTCGTTCCGGCACCGGCCTGGGCATCCTGCGCGCCGACCCGCCGCAGGCCGCCGACCACGGCAAGATGCCGCCCAAGGTCGCCGCCCACGCCCGCGACAAGGTCATGCTCGTCCTGGCCAAGGCCAACTCCCGCTCGACCGTCGGTGAGCCCGCCTACCTCGACCACGTCGGCATCAAGATCTTCAACGGCGCCGGTGAGGTGATCGGCGAGCACCGTTTCCTCGGCCTCTTCACGACGAAGGCGGCCCGGCAGTCGGTGACCCGGATCCCGGTCGTACGCGGCAAGGTCGCCGCGGTCCTCGACCACACCGGCTACGACGCCCGCAGCCACACCGGCAAGGCGATGCTCGACGCGATGGAGTCCTACCCGCGCGAGGAGCTCTTCCACGCCTCCACCGAGGAGCTGATGGACCTCGCCGAGGCCGCGCTGGGGGCCATCGAGCGTCGCATCCTGAGGGTGGCCGTCCGGCCCGACACGTACGGGCGCTATGTCTCGGTGCTCGTCTCGCTGCCGCGTGACCGCTACAACACGACTGTCCGCGAGCGGTTCTCGAAGGTGCTGCTCGACGTCCTCGGTGGCACCGACCTGGAGTTCACCGTACGCATCAGCGAGTCGACCACCGCCCGGGTGCACTTCGTGGTCCACGGCACCACCGAGTCGCTGGGGAAGGCCCTGGACACCCCGGGGCTGGTCGACAGCCTCGAGTCGCGGCTGCGCAAGGCAGCGCGGAGCTGGCGCGACGACCTGGTCAGCGCGGTCATCGCCCACGCCGGCGAGGACGGCGCGGCCCGGCTCTCGCACGTGCTCGACGCCTTCCCGGAGGCCTACAAGGAGGACTTCGACGCCGACACCGGCGCCGCCGACCTGACCCGGCTCGAGATGCTCTCGCACCAGGGCGAGGCGGTCGACTTCTCCTTCTACAAGGACCCGGAGAGCGCCGGCGGGTTCCGGATCAAGATCTACCGCACCGGCGGACCGCTCTCGCTGTCCCTGATGCTCCCGATCCTGTCCTCGTTCGGCTTCGAGGTCACCGACGAGCGGCCCTACGACATCGAGGGTGTCGGCACCTCGGGCTCGGAGGAGTGGTTCATCTACGACTTCGGTCTCGCCTACGCCGGCACCCCGGTCGGCGCGCCCACCCAACTGGTCGCAGCCCTGCACCAGGCGTGGTCCGGTCGCAGCGAGATCGACGGGCTGAACGCACTCGTCCTGGCGGGCCTCGACCACGGTCAGGTCTCCATGCTGCGTGCCTACGGCCGCTACCTGCGCCAGGCCGGCACCCCGAACTCGTTCTTCTCGATCGGCAACGCGCTGTGCACCAACCCGGGCATCGCACGGCAGATCGTGGAGCTGTTCGAGACCCGTTTCGACCCCTCGCTCACCGCGCGTGACGAGGCCAAGCGGGCCGAGGCGATCATCGAGGCCCTCGACGACGTGGCGAGCCTGGACCAGGACCGGATCCTGCGCAGCTACGTCACCACGATCCAGGCGACGACGCGGACGAACTACTACCGCGGCCGGAACTACCTTGCCTTCAAGTTCGACCCGCAGCAGCTGCCCGACCTGCCGCTGCCGCGCCCGGCGTACGAGATCTTCGTCTACTCGCCCGACGTCGAGGGCGTGCACCTGCGCTTCGACGCCGTGGCCCGTGGCGGGTTGAGATGGAGCGACCGGCGCGACGACTTCCGCACCGAGGTGCTGGGGCTGGCGAAGGCGCAGCAGGTCAAGAACACCGTGATCGTGCCGGGCGGCGCGAAGGGCGGCTTCGTCCCCAAGGGCGTGGCCGGTCCGGACGCCTACGTCACGTTCCTGCGTGGTCTCCTCGACGTCACCGACAACCGGGTGGACGGCGAGATCGTGCCGCCGGCCGACGTGGTGCGCCACGACGGTGACGACTCCTACCTCGTCGTCGCCGCCGACAAGGGCACCGCGACGTTCTCCGACCTGGCCAACTCGGTCGCGGCGGAGTACGACTTCTGGCTCGGCGACGCGTTCGCCTCCGGCGGCTCTGCGGGCTATGACCACAAGGCCATGGGCATCACCTCGCGTGGCGCCTGGGTCTCGGTGCAGCACCACTTCAAGCGACTCGGGATCGACCCGCAGACCGACGAGATCACCGCGGTCGGCGTCGGGGACATGTCCGGTGACGTCTTCGGCAACGGCATGCTGCGCTCGGACCGCATCCGGCTCGTGGCCGCCTTCGACCACCGGCACGTCTTCATCGACCCCACGCCCGACGCGACGGTGGGATTCCAGGAACGCAAGCGGCTCTTCGAGATGCCCCGGTCGACCTGGGAGTCCTACGACACCTCACTGATCTCGGCGGGCGGCGGCGTGTGGTCGCGGCAGCTGAAGTGGGTGCCGATCAGCCCCGAGGTGCGGCAGGCGCTCGGTCTGGCGACCGACGTCAAGCGGCTCACCCCGCAGGAGCTGATCAGCGCGATCCTGCGCGCTCCGGTCGACCTGCTGTGGAACGGCGGGATCGGGACGTACGTCAAGGCGTCCGGCGAGACCGACGCCGACGCCGGTGACCACGCCAACGACGGGGTCCGGGTGGACGCCGCCGAGCTGCGGGTGCGGGTCGTCGGTGAGGGCGGCAACCTGGGGATCACCCAGGCCGGCCGCGTCGAGTTCGCCCGCAAGGGTGGGCTGATCAACACCGACGCGATCGACAACTCCGCCGGTGTCGACACCTCCGACCACGAGGTCAACCTCAAGATCCTGCTGGAACGAGAGGTACGCGCGGGCTCGCTGACGCTCGCCGCGCGTGACGAGCTCCTCGAGGAGATGACCGACGAGGTCGCCGCCCTGGTGCTGGCCGACAACGAGGCCCACAACGTGACCCTGACCCGCGCGGTGGCCTCGGCCCCGCAGCTCCTGGAGGCTCACGAGGCTCAGATCGCGGAGTGGGTCACGGCCGGACTGCTCGACCGCGACGTGGAGGGCCTGCCCTCCGCGACCGAGGTCGCGCGCCGCCTGGAGGCGGGGGAGGGGCTCACCGCCCCCGAGCTCGCCGTCGTGCTCGCCTGGACCAAGATCGAGCGCCGGCGCGAGCTGGTCGCCGAGGGAGTTCCCGACCCCGCCGCGGATCCCGAGATGACGAAGCGCCTGGTGGCGTACTTCCCGACCGCGATCCGCGAGCGGTTCCCCGAGGCCATCCTGGATCACCCACTGCGGTGGGAGATCTGGGCGACCTCGGTGGTCAACGAGGAGGTCAACCTCGCATTCGGGACGCGCGACGCGCTGTCACGGTGAGCACCGTGCCGGCGAGCAGGAGCGAGATGCCGAGCGCGGCGAACACCCACGTCGGTCCGCCGGTATCCGGCAGCGAGCTCTGAGGTGAGATTTCCGTCGGCGGTCCCGGGTTCGGGGCCGCCGACGGATTCTCGTCTCCGCCCGGGATCGGCATGTCGTTGGGCTCCGGCTCCGGCGCCGGGGTCGGATCGGGGGTCGGCGTCGGGTCCGGTGTCGGCGTCGGGCTCGGGTCCGGGGTCGGGCTCGGCGAGGCGACCTCATCGATCCGGAAGTCCTGGCCGCCCTCGGTCTCGCCGGCCGAGGTGATCGTGACCGCACGCGACGTCTCGCCCACGACCTGCGTCCCCTCGGGAGCTGTGACGGTGACGGTGTAGTCGCCCGGCGGGAGGCCTTCGACGAAGTAGTCGCCCGCCGCGTTGGTGGTGGCGGTGACCGGACCGCCGGGGCCCTCGATGGTGACGGTGACACCGGCGACCGGGTCGCCGCTGGAGGCGTCGGTGACCCGCCCGCCGATCGCGCCGGGGCGGGTCAGGTCGAAGTCGACCCCGGTCACGTCGCTCGTGGCCACGGTCACGGGTCGCGTAGTGGCGCCCGTGTAGCCCTCGGGTGCGTCGATCTCGGCGGTGTAGTCGCCCGGCGGCACCCCGTCGAGCAGGTAGTTGCCGTCACCGTCGGTGACGGTGGTGATCGGGTCCCCGCCAGCGGTGGGGATCAGGCGCACCTGGACGCCGCCGAGACCCTTGCCGCCGCCGGTCACGGTGCCGGATACGCTGGCCAGCTGGTTCACCACGAAGTCCTGGTCGGTGACCGGGCTGTCGATGACGGTGATGTCGGTGCGGGTCGTGCCGTCGGGGCCCGGGGTGTAGCCGTCGGGGACGGTGAGGGTCACCGAGTAGCCCGTGCCGACCGTGTTGTCGTCGAAGAGGTAGCTGCCGTCCGCCTCGGTCGTCGTGGTCGCGGTGGAACCATCGGGTCGGGTGAGGGTCACGGTCGCGCCCGGCACCGGCGTACCGGCGTCGTCGCGTACGGTGCCGCTGATCACGTGCGGGATCACCTGGCGGACCTCGAAGTCGGCCCGCGAGGGGGGATCCTCGTCGTTGCCTCGGTTGCTGACGCTCGCCTCGGTCTGCCCGACCGTCACGCAGCCGTCGGGGTGGCTCAGCCGGACGGTGTAGCCGTCCTGGGTCGCGAACTCGCCGAAGGAGTAGGTGCCGTCGGGCGCCGGGCTGGCGGTCGCCAGCGTCTCTCCGGACGGCGAGACGAGGGTGAGCACCGAGCCCTCGACCGGGCAGGACCCGGAGGTCGACACGTCGGCGACGGTGCCGCCGATCGGCCGCGCCCGGCTGACGAACCAGGTCTGGTAGACCGGGAAGCCGGCGCGACGGGTGAAGACGAAGGTCAGGCTGGTGAGCCGGATGTCGGGCTCGAACCAGCCGGTGGCGCCGTTGGTGTCGGTGGCGGTGGGGTTGCCGGTCAGCGTCGAGGTGGCCGCGTTCCAGATCGGCTGGTCGGCCTCGCCGGCGTAGTTGAACGACCCCTGGAACCACGAGGTGATCTCCGCGGCCGAGACGGGGTCGCCGTTCTCGTCGGTCGCCCGGATCTGGACCTGGTCGGAGTCGATGTCACCGAGCACGAACGCCCAGCCGGTGTCGGGCGTCGGGTTGTCGAAGGCGTACGTGGTGGTCGAGGCGCCGCTCGGGGTGTCGGCCTTCGGGCGCAGGTTGATGTAGGCCGAGCCGCGGCTCGAGCCGTACTTCGCACCCGGCGGCGTGCTGGCGTCGAGGAACGTGCTCGCGCCGCTGGGGAGGGCGACGTTGGCCCGCGAGTCGCTGGCCATCTGCGCCGCCGGGAAGCCCGCCGACCGCTGGGTCATCATCGTGGAGTAGTCGTTCGACGTCCCGGAGACGGGCGCCCACTGGGCCCACGAGTCGGTCATGGCGTGAGCGGGTCCGGGGGACAGCACCGCGACGAACGCTCCGGCCAGGAGTGCCAACGCCAAGAAGGCCCTTGTGAACATGGGAGGGGATCCTTTGCTTCCGAGCAGCAAACATTGCGTTGGGGGACTCAGGAAGACTAGCCGAGCAACATCTCGCTTTTGTGCTCTGAATCACTGGTGTGAGGCGGCTTGTCTTCGTTCGCGTGGTGGTGCTGCCAGCTCGCCGGACGCGGGATCGACCGGACCGACCGGGCGAGAGTCGGGATCAGGGCTGCCGCGGCGGTCATCGCCGTCACCACCAGGACCGCGGTCGCGCCGTCGGTGACGGCGAGCAGCGCCCCGGCCAGGGCGGGCGCGAGCGGGATCGAGAGCATCGCCACGAACTGCGCGGCCGCCTGGACCCGCCCGATCAGCTCCTGCGGCGTGGTCGCCATCCGGTAGGCGGCGATCCCGGCGTTGCCCGCCGGGTTGAGGAAGAGTCCCGCCGACGCGGCCAGGGCCATGACCGCGGGGTGTGTCCAGAAGGCCAGCGGGATCGAGAGCGGCACGAAGCTCCAGGCGACGAGGATCGTCAGCCGGCCGGTCGGCAGGCGGTCGATCAGCCAGGGCGCGGCGATGGCCCCGAGGATGCCGCAGCCGCCGATCGCCGCCTCCGCCAGCCCGATCTGCCAGGCCGGGAATCCGGCCTCGATCAGCCGCAGCAGGGCGATGAAGAAGAGGGCGTTGATGGCCAGGTTGGCGGCAGGGCTGAAGAAGAGCAGCGTACGCAGGAACGGCTGCCGCCAGCTGTAGCCCAGGCCTGCGAGCAGATCGGCCAGCGGCTTGGGTCGGGAGTCCTGCTCCTCGACCGGAGGCGCCGATAGGTCGGCGCGGACCCGGGCGAGCAGCAGCCAGCCGGCGGCGTAGGCGATCGCGTTCCCGGCGAACGGTGCCCATCGGGAGAACCCGAGCAGTACGCCGCCCAGCGGCCCGCCGAGCAGGCCCGCGATGTGCTGACGCGCTTGCTGCTGGGAGAGCGCCGTGGGCAGGTCCTCGGCTCTGACCACCGATCTGATCGCCGAGTTCTCGGCGGGGAGGAAGAGCCCGTTGAGAACTCCGGTGAGCAGGGCGACGAGGAGCAGGTGGGGGAGAGTGAGCGATCCGAGCAGCCCGGCGACCGCGAGCGATGCGTACAGCACCGCTCCCGACCCGTGGGCGAGCCGCATGATCCGCAGCCGGTGGCGCCGGTCGGCGATCACTCCGGCGGGCAGCAGCATGCCGACCATGCCGACGAGGTGGGCGGCCTCGGCCGTCGCCGCCCAGAACGCCGATCCGGTCATCGCGTAGGCGACCAGGGGCATCGCGAAGAGGCTCACCCGGGTCCCGAGCTCGGCGACGGTGGCGCCGATCCAGAGAGCGGTGAAGTCGTGGTTGCGGGCGAGCTCGCGGTAGGAGGGCATACCCGCACCGTAAGGTGCGCAACATATATTGCGCAATAGTTCTTGCGCACTAAGTGGTGCGGGATTCGGCTAGGGTGAGGTCATGGCCACGTACGACGACCCGCGGATCCTGCGCGCGATCGCCCACCCGACCCGCAACCGCGTGCTGCACGAGCTCTCTGCGGCCGGTTCTCTCCGTGCCGCCGACATCGCGAAGCGCACCGGCATCCCCGCCAACCAGGCCAGCTTCCACCTGCGCCAGCTGGCGAAGTACGGCCTGGTCGAGGTCGCCCCCGATGCCGGCCGCGACAAGCGCGACCGGGTCTGGAGGCTGGTCGACGAGGACATCACCCTCAGCCCCCGGGAGATGGTCGAGCAGCCCGGGGGCGAGGCCGCGTACACGGTGTTCCAGCGCAGCTCCGTCGCCTGGGGCCACCACCTGGTCGACCAGGCCTTCCAGATCGCCCGCGAGGACGACCCGGCCAAGCGGATCGTCTCCGAGTCGTCCCTGCGGTTGACCCAGGACGACGCCGAGCGGCTCCAGCGCGAGCTGAACCAGGTCGTCGCCCGCTATCGAGAGGTCGGCAGGGAGTCCTCTGACGACGACCTCGAGCTCTACTCGGTCTACCAGCTCATCCAGCCGATGCCGGACCTGGCCGGCGAGCCCGAGGCCTGATGTGGGTTATGTCTCACGCGGCCCAGGCTGCCGACTGCCTACTCGCGAGTCACCAGCGCGTTGGTTTACCGTCCAATTGCGCCCAGCCCAGGACGCCAGTAGGGAGATACGCGAACGATGAGCACGACCCAGATCGCCGAGAAGCGCGAGGTGCGCGAAGCCAACCGAGTCGAGGGGCACAACGCCAGGTCATGGCTGCTGGTCTCCGCGATGCGTACCGAGATCTTCGACGACGCCCAGCTGAGCCGAGCCGACCAGATCATCCTCGACATGGAGGACGCGATCGACACCTCGCTCAAGTCGCAGGCGCGCGAGAACGTGACCAGCTGGCTCAAGGGCGGCGGCCGGGCGTGGGTACGCATCAACGACTGGACCACCGAGGACTGGAGCGAGGACCTCGCGGCGCTGGCCGGGATCGAGACGCTCGCCGGGGTGATGCTCGCGAAGACCGAGTCGCCCGACCAAGTGACCGACACCTTCCAGCGGCTCGGCGGCTCGACCCCGGTGATCCCGCTGCTCGAGTCGGCGCTCGGGATCGAGGACGCCGCGACGATCGCGCGCGCCCGTGGTGCCTACCGGCTCGCCTTCGGCTCCGGTGACTACCGCCGCGACACGGGTGCGGAGAACGACCCGCTCGCCATGGCCTACCCGCGGACCAAGCTCGTCCTCGGCTCGCGGATCGGCAACCTGCCCGGCCCGATCGACGGCCCGACGGTCGGCAGCAGCCACCCGCTGCTCCGCGAGCAGGGTGCCGACGGCGTCTCGATGGGCATGACCGGCAAGCTCTGCCTCGACCTCGAGCAGCCCGCGGTGATCAACGAGTCGTTCAGCCCGTCCCCGTCGGACGTGACCTGGGCCTACGACTTCCTCCACAAGTTCGAGGAGGGCGGCCGCGTGATCCGCGACGGCAGCGACAAGCCGCGCCTGGCCCGTGCCGAGACGATCAAGCGTCGTGCCGAGCTGTTCAAGATCAAGCCGGACACCTACGGCGACCCGGTCTCGGGGCCCAGCGTCTACTGAGGACGCCGACCCGGCGTGTGATTGGACGCACGCGCCGGGTCCCCACGTACTCGGCTAGCGTTGAGGCCGTGGATCTGCAGCAGCGCATCAATGACCGGGCCGGTGAGATTCTGCTCTTCGCCGTCACCCCGCCGAGAGTGACGACGGCGCCCGAGCGGGTGCAGCAGATCGCGGAGATCACGCTCGAGCGGATCCGGCCCCTCGATGTCGACGGACTGATCCTCTACGACATCGACGACGAGTCCGACCGCAACCCCGAGGAGCGGCCGTTCCCGTTCGTACGCACCCTCGATCCCGCCGACTTCCTCGAGCGCAACCTCGCCGGTCTCGACGTGCCGGCCGTCGTCTACCGGGCCACCGGCAAGTACGACGAGCCGACGCTGCGCGACTGGGTCAAGACCCAGGATCCGGCCAAGGCGCTCTCGGTCTTCGTCGGTGCCTCCTCGGGTGAGAAGCGCGTCGCCACCAGCCTGCGCCGCGCCCACGAGATCCGGACCCAGACCAACCCCGACCTGCTCCTCGGCGCCGTCGCGATCCCCGAGCGCCACACGGCCAAGGGCGACGAGCACCTGCGCCTGATCGCCAAGCAGGAGGCCGGCTGCTCCTACTTCGTCACCCAGGTCGTCTACGACGTCAACGCCGCCAAGAACCTCGTCTCCGACTACCGCTACGAGTGCGAGACCCGCGGCCTGGCGCCGGTCCCGATCGTGTTCACCTTCTCCGTGTGCGGCTCGATGAAGACCCTCGAGTTCCTCCGCTGGCTCGGCGTCGACGTACCGCGCTGGATCGAGAACGAGCTGCGCCACGCCACCGACACCCTCGACGCCTCGCTCGAGCAGGCCGAGGCGACGGCCATCGAGCTGATGTCCTTCTGCCGCCAGCTCGGGGTGCCGTTCGGCATCAACATCGAGTCGGTCTCGATCCGCAAGGTCGAGATCGAGGCCTCCGTACGTCTCGCCGAGCGGCTCCGGGGCAAGCTCGCGCGCTGAGGTCGGGCGGGATGCTGACCGAGGTACCTCGGTGAGCATCCGTCCCGACTCAAAGCCCCGTACGCATCCCCCACAGCTCCGGGAACAGGATGATGTCGAGCTGCTTGCGAAGGTAGGAGACACCGCTGGTCCCGCCGGTGCCGACCTTGAACCCGATGATCCGCTCGACGGTGGTCACGTGCCGGAACCGCCAGACCCTGAAGGCGGTCTCCAGGTCGGTGAGCTCCTCGCCGAGCTCGTAGAGGTCCCAATGCTTCTCCGGATCGCGGTAGACCTCTCCCCAGGCCGCCTCGACGGCGTCGGAGGCGGCGTACTCCTGCTTCCAGTCCCTGTCGAGATGGTCGGCGGGGATGTCGAAGCCGCGCCGGGCCAGCAGCCGTAGCGACTCGTCGTAGAGCGAGGGCCGACCGTACGCCGCCAGCACGTCCTGCTCGTGCGGCCGTCCCTCGTGCACGCGGAGCGTGTAGGCGGCCTTGTTGCCGAGTGCGAACTCGATGCAGCGGTACTGCCACGACTGGAAGCCCGAGCCGGTGGCCAGGTAGGGGCGGAACTTGTCGTACTCGGTCGGGGTCAGCGTCGAGAGGACGTCCCAGGCGTGCACGAGCTGCTCCATGATCCTCGAGACCCGGGCCAGCCCCTTGAACGCCGGGCGAACCGCATCCTCGGCGAGGAGCCGCTGCGCCTCGGTCAGCTCGTGCAGCGCGAGCTTCATCCACAGCTCCATCGCCTGGTGCTGCACGATGAAGAGCATCTCGTTGTGGTCGCCCGAGAGCGGGTGCTGCGCGCCGAGCACCTCCGGCAGGTGGAGGTAGTCGGAGTAGTCCATCGGAAGGTCCTGCGTGCTGCTCATGTGACTGCTCCTCGGGTCCAGAAGCGCTCGTCGCGCCATTCGTCGTTGTCCATCACCGAGACCAGGTGGTCGACGGCATCCCATACGTCGACGTAGCGGGTGTAGAGCGGGGTGACGCCGAAGCGCAGGATGTCGGGCTCGCCGGCGCGGAAGTCACCGACGACTCCGCGTTCGATGAGCGCCTGCACGATCGCGTACGCACCGTCGTCTCCGACGCTCAGGGACAGCTGGCTGCCGCGCTGCGCGTCGTCGAGCGGCGACTCGATCGTGAAACCGGGCAGCCGCGAGGAGACGAGGTCGGCGAAGAGCCGGGTCAGCGCGAGCGACTTCTCCCGGAGCGCCTCGAGACCGCCGTAGGTCTCGGCGGCGAGCAGGGTGTCGACCCCGCACTCCAGGGCGGAGATGCCGATGACGGCGGGGGTGCCGGACAGGTAGCGCGAGACCCCCTCCGCGGGCCGGTAGCCCGGCGACATCTCGAAGGGTGCCGCGTGGCCCATCCAGCCCGACAGTGGCTGCTCGAAGCGGTCGACGTGGCGGGGGTTGACCCATAGGAAGGCCGGCGAGCCGGGGCCGCCGTTGAGGAACTTGTAGCCGCAGCCGATCGCGAAGTCGGCGTCGGCGCCGCGGAGGTCGACCGGCACCGCGCCGGCCGAGTGGCACAGGTCCCAGACGGCGAGCACACCGTGCTCGTGGGCGGCTGCTGTCACCGAGGCCATCGAGTGCAGGTAGCCGGTGCGGTAGTTGACCTCGGTCAGCATCAGCACCGCGGTCCGGTCGAGCAGCCCCTCGATCTCGTCGGGCGAGTCGACCAGCACCAGCTCGTAGCCACGCTCGCGGCACAGCGAGGAGGCGATGTAGAGGTCGGTCGGGAAGTTGCTGCGCTCGCTGACCACGACCCGGCGCTCCGGCGAGTCGACGGCGGCGATCGAGAGCGCCGAGGCGAGCACCTTGTAGACGTTGAGGGAGGTCGAGTCGGCGACCACGACCTCGCCGTCACCTGCGCCGACGAGCCGGGCGATCTTGTCTCCGACGCGCTGGGGGAGGGTGATCCAGGAGGCGGTGTTCCAGGACTCGATCAGCCCCTGCCCCCACTCCTGGGTGACCACCTCGGCCACCCGTCCGGCTGTGGCGCGGGGGAGCGCGCCGAGCGAGTTGCCGTCGAGGTAGATCGTCTTCTCCGGCAGGTCGAAGAGGTCCCGCAGCGGAGCGAGCGGGTCGGCCTGATCGAGTGCGACAGCGTCGTCGCGGTTCATTCGGCACCTTCCTGGGTGGTGATCGCCCTGAGCACGGCCCGCACGGGCGCGGCGTCGGCGGTGGTGAGCTTGAGGGGGAGCGCGATCAGCTCGTAGTCGCCCGCGGGCACCTCGTCGAGCAGCAGGTTCTCCAGGATGCGTACGTCATGACGATGGGTCGCGAAGTGGGCCGGCAGATCCTTGGAGGAGGCCGGGTCCAGGCTGGCCGCGTCGGTGCCGACCAGCCGCACCCCGTGGGCGGCGAGCAGGTCGATCAGCGCGGGATCCAGCGCACAGAACGAGTCGTCCCAGGTCGTCGGCTGGGTGGCGTACGTCCGGAACAGCACGCGCGGCGGCAGGTCGGTGAGGTCGATGTCGCCGATGTCGTCGACGGTGACCAGCGGACGCACCCCGGACACGTCGACCACACGGCACGGACCGAGGAACGGCTCCAGCGGCATCTCGCCGGCCGGGGTGCCGCCGTCGGTGAAGTGCAGCGGCGCGTCCGCGTGTGCGCCGACATGCGCCGAGACCGAGATCTCGGCGACGTTGACCGGGCACCCGGGGCCGATCCGGAACGTCCAGTCGACCTCGGTCGCGTGGTCGCCGGGAAAGACCGGCGAGTCGACGTGAACGGGTGGTGAGATGTCCCACAGCTGCGCCATGTTCCGCAGCCTAGACGACCCGATTTTCCGTCGACTCGGCGCGTCGTGACAGGTCATCCTGTCGAGTCGGCGCATCGTGACCGATAATCCCGCCGAGTCGGCGCGTGAGGACGAGCCGACTCGGCGCGGGAGTTGGTGAGGACGAGCCGACTCGGCGCGGGAGTTGGTGAGGACGAGCCGACTCGGCGCGGGAGTTGGTGAGGACGAGCCGGCTCGGCGCTTCAGGCGGTGAAGAACTCCGTCGCCACCGGAGCCAGCGCCGACGCCTTGACCATGTGGTTCTGCCCGTCGAGGACGACGTAGCGGCCCTCGGGAACGGCCTTGGCGATGGCCTGCTGGGCATTGGTCATGTAGGTCGGGCTCTTGCTGCCCGCCACCGACAGCACGGGCACCGACACGTTCTTGAAGTAGCCGCCCGGCAGGGGCAGACCCTGCTGGAACGGCACGCACATGCCCAGGTCGTAGACGAGCGTGTGGGCGATCGGGGTGAGCTTCTTGAAGGCCGGGGTCAGCCGCATGATCTTGACCGCGACCAGCGGCATGCCGACCACTCGCATGAACCGCTCGACAGCAGCGGCGCGCTTGCCCTTCTCCACCAGGGCCTCGACCTGCTGGGCCAGGTCGGCGTCGTTGGGGCTGTGGGTGTCGTCGAGGATGAGCGGCGCCTCGTAGGCGACGATCTTGTCGATCGGCAGCCCGGCCCGAGCGGCCTCCAGGGCGAGGAACGCGCCCGAGCTCAGGCCCAGCAGGTGGGCGTGCCCGCCGGCCGCCTCGATCACCGCGCCCAGGTCGGCGACCTCCTGCTCGACCGCCTCCATGGTGCCGGCGGCCGCCGGCTTGGCGATGTCGCTGTCGCCGCGGCCGCGACGGTCGTAGCGGTAGACGGTGAACCGGTCCGAGAACGCGTCGGCCAGCTCCTTCGACGGCCCGAAGCCGCGGTAGCACATGGCCCCGTCGACCAGGACGAGCGCCGGGCCGGTGCCGACGACGTCGTAGGCGATCGTGGTGCCGTCGGCGGAGGTGGTGGTTGTGGTCATGGTTCACTCCTCGAAAGATCCGGTTGATACTTACCCGTCGGACGAGACCTCGTCGCTTCGACACGCGGCCGCACGTCTCTCGAGAAGCTCCTGTTCCCCGGCGTTGGTGGTCAACGAGGCTGCCTCGTCGAACGCCGCCGCGGCCTCGAGGTGCCGCCCGGCGCGGTGCAGCAGGTCACCGCGTACGCCGGCGGGCAGATGTGACCCCGGAAGCGCTCCCTCGGGGAGTGCCGCCAGGATTGCCAGCCCGGCCTCGGGACCGAAGGCACGCCCGTGCGCCACCGCCCGGTTGACCTCGATGACGGGACCGGGGACGCCGGTCGCGAGCATGTCGTAGAGGCGGGCGATCTCGGCCCAGTCGGTCTCCTCGGCCCGCCGGGCGCGGCCGTGGCACGCGGCGATCATCGCCTGCACCAGATAGCTCCCGCCGGGGGTGCCGGCGGAGGCGAGCGCTGTCGCCCGGTCGACAGCGGCCAGGCCGCGCCGCAGCAGCAGCTGGTCCCAGCGGGTCCGGTCCTGGTCCTCGAGCAGCACCGGGTGACCCTCTGCGTCCGCCCGCGCCGCGAGCCGCGACCCCTGGATCTCCAGCAGCCCTTGCAACGCCTGCGCGTCGGGATCGCCCGGGGCGTGCGCGGCCAGCATGCGGGCCAGCCGCATCCCCTCCAGGCACAGCTCGGGCCGGGTCCACGACGGTCCCGAGGTCGCCGCGTATCCCTCGTTGAAGACCAGGTAGATCGTCTGCATCACATCGCGCAGACGAGCCGACCGCTCCGCACCCACCGGCAGCTCGAACGAGGCCCCGACCTCGGCCAGGGTGCGTTTCGCCCGCGAGATCCGCTGGCCGACGGCCGACTCCTTGGCGAAGTAGGCCCGGGCGATCTCGGCGGTCGTCAGCCCGCCCACGAGCCGCAGCGTCAGCACCGTGCGGGAGTCGGGAGCCAGCGCCGGATGGCAGGAGAGGAACATCAGCCGCAGCACATCGTCCTCGATGTGGTCCACCGCGGCAGCCAGGTCAGGCATCTCACCCTCCTCCAGTTCGTGGCCCAGCAGGGCGACCTTGCGGCGCAGCACCTCGTCCCGGCGGAACCCGTCGATCGCGCGCCGCTTCGCGATCGACATCAACCACGCGCCGGGGTTGCGAGGGATGCCCTCGTGCGGCCACTGCTCCAGTGCCGCGACGAGGGCATCCTGAGCGAGGTCCTCGGCCAGGTCGAGGTCGTGCGTCATCCGCGCCAGACCGGCGAGGAGGCGTACGGACTCGTTGCGCCAGACCGCGACGATCGCGTCCTCGGTGGGCGAGCTCATTCAGCAGGGGTCGGCGGACCGAACAGCGGCCGCATCTCCACCGCCACGTCCTGCCCCGGCCACAGCTCCTCGTGGAGCTGGATCATCCGGCGGCCGAGCTCGATGGCCTCGTCGGCCGAGCGGACCTCGAAGAGCGAGAACCCACCGGCGACCTCCTTGGCCTCCGCGAAGGGCCCGTCGACGTGGGTCACCTCTCCGGCGGTCAGCCGGATCTCCACCGCGGGACCGAGCCCGTCGGCGTCGAGCAGGATGCCGTCGGCGTACTGCTGCTTGATCTCGGACTCCACCGCCTCGATCAGCGCGGCCGGCGGCGGCCCGGCGTCCGGGTCCATCTTCACGAACATCATGTAGCGCATCTGCTTCTCCTTGCGGTCGGCGGCGCGTCCGTTGCGCGTCGTCGCCTACGCGTCGAGAAGAGCCTCCCGCTTTCGACACGGCCACACCAGAATATTTCCGTACGTGTCGCCGCGGTCGCCTAGGACGCCTTCGACTTCTTCGTCTTCTTCTCCTCGGCCTCCTCGGGGACCTCCTCGCCACGCGACTTCTTCGCGGCCGCGACGGAGCGCTGTAGCGCCGCGAGCAGGTCGACGACCTCGCCGGAGGTCTTGGTGGAGGTGGGGGTCCGCTCGACCTCGCCGCCCTCGATCTTGGCCTTCACCATCTCCTCGACGGCATCGGCGTAGTCGTCGGAGAACTCCTCGGGATGGAAGTCGCCCGCGAGCGTCTCGACGAGCATGTTGGCCATCTTGATCTCGGAGTCCTTGATCTCGCCGGCCTCGACCTTGAAGTCGGGCACCCGGATCTCGTCGGGCCACATCATCGTCTGCAGCACGATCACGTCACCGTTGTCGGTCGGCCGCACCCGCAGCGCCGCGACCGTGGTGCGCTGCCGCAGCGCGACGGTCACCAGCGCCACCCGGTCGGCGTCGAGCAGCGCCTGGCGCAACAGCGCGTAGGGCTTGACCCCGGTGTTCTCAGGCTCCAGGTAGTAGCTCTTCTCGAACAGCATCGGGTCGATCTGGTCGCTCGGCACGAACTTCTCCACCGCGATCTCGCGCGAGGACGTCGTCGGCAGGTTGGCGAAGTCGTCGTCGGTGAGCACGACCATCTCGCCGTCCTCGGTCTCATAGCCCTTCGCGATCTCGGAGTAGGGCACCTCCTCGCCGTCGATCGAGCAGATCCGCTGATAGCGGATCCGGCCACCGTCGGACTGGTGCACCTGACGGAACGAGACGTCGTGCGACTCCGTCGCCGAATAGAGCTTCACAGGCACGCTGACCAGCCCGAACGAGACCGCGCCCTTCCAGATCGCACGCATGCCGAACTCCCTCCGCACAAGGCAACAACGACCCCAGTATCTGCCGGATCGCGGCTTCCCGGTACCCCTTAACCCCACGCGTCACACAGGGAGCGGCTTGTGCGGCTTGCAACATCGGTGCAAATGCGTGGATCTGACGTCGCCTGCCTGGGCGTACCCAGCCACTTCCACGCACATGTGTGGAAGTCGCAGCCCTCTCCGGAATCCACGGTAGGTTCACGCGACGGCGGCGCCAATGGTCACAGGTCGCGGCCGCTCCAGCGGTAGCGGCCGACGAGAAACGCCGCCAGAACCAGGCCGACCGAGCCTGCGAGCCACGCGAGTGCCTCCGGGCGGCGCTCCTCGGGAGTGGTCCAGAAGCACATGTCCTCGGGCCGCAGCCCGGTCCCGCACGATGGTGCATCGAGGGGCATGAGCCCGATGTAGGCGGCGACGGCGGCGGCGATCAGCGCCGCAAAGACGAACAGCACACGCAGATTGATGACCATGGGTGTTGGCCCCCTCTCTACCCGGTTGGGGCGAAGCGGAAACGGACCACGTCCGCCGACCCGACGGAGCAGGCCTACGGGTCCGTGACCCAGACGCTAGGCCTGCCTGATGCAGCACGGCAGACGACCAACGTCCGAGGTACCCGATCTGGCGTAGCGCCTCAGAGACGGTCCGCCCCGGGCAAGCCACCCGAGGGCGCGGCCCCTCGGGCATGCCGTGTCGACGTCGACCGGCCGTGAAGGATTGGGCCAGATCTCCCTGGCGCAGGGACGCGGTGGAGGCAAGATGGACGCATGCGTCCCATGCTGGCCACGCCAGGCGCCCACGTTCCCCCAGGGGAGGAGTGGGTGCACGAGGTCAAGTGGGACGGCATCCGACTCGTCGGAGAATCGGAGCAAGGCCGTACGCAGACCCGGCTCGCCACGCGCAACGGCAACGACGCCACCCCCGCCTGGCCCGAGATCGCGACCGGACCGGAGCGTGACATCGTCGTCGACGGCGAGGTGATCGCGCTCAACGACGCCGGCCTGCCTGACTTCCGGGTGCTGATGGACCGGATGCACAACCGCGACGTCCGCCGGGCGGCGCGGTTCGCGGAACGGATCCCGGCGACGTACATGGTCTTCGACCTTCTCCGTCTCGACGGAGGGTTGCTCATCGAGAAGCCGTGGACCGAGCGGCGCCAGATCCTGGAGGGTCTCTACGAGAGCGGTGAGCTGTCGAGCTGGCAGGTGCCTCCGACGTACGACGACGGCCGGATGCTCCACGAGGTGACGCGGGCGCAGGGGCTGGAGGGGATCGTGTCCAAGCGTCGCGGCAGCCGCTACCGACCCGGTGAGCGGAGCAAGGAGTGGGTGAAGCTGGCCCACCGCTACCGGGCCTCGCTCGTGGTCGGCGGCTGGCGGCCGGAGGTGGGCACCGAGGGTGGGACCGAGCGTCTGGGCGCTGTGCTCGTCGGTCAGCCGACACCCGACGGGCTGATCTACCGAGGGCGAGTCGGCAGCGGCATCACCGGCAAGCGCGGGCAGCGACTCGGGGAGCTGCTCCGCGAGACGGGGCGCAGCCCGTTCGCCGGGCCCGATGTCGATCCCGACGGGGGAGTGCCGGCCGTGGACGCCAAGGGCACCCACTGGGTCGAGCCGCTCCTCGTCGTCGAGGTGGAGACCCACGGCAGCGCCGTCGCGGCGGCGAGCTACAAGGGCCGGCTGCGGCAGCCGAGCTTCATCGGCATCCGCGAGGACATCGAGCCGGAGGATCTGTGATGGTCGAACGAGAAGAGGTACGCGTCGAGGTCGACGGCCGGGTGCTGACCCTGACCAGCCTCAGCAAGGTGCTCTATCCGCGTACGGGCATGACGAAGGGCGAGGTGCTCAACTACTACGCCCAGGTCGCGCCGGCGCTGCTCTCGCAGCTCCAGGACCGCGCCGTGACGAGGATCCGCTGGCCGCACGGCATCGGCGACATGTCGTTCTTCGAGAAGAACGCACCGGCCGGCACACCCAGCTGGGTACGCACCGTCACCGTTCCGACAACGGGATCCCGAACCGCGGACCACAGAGAGGGAACACTCACCTTTCCGATCCTCGACAGCCTCGCCGCGCTCACCTGGGCCGCGAACCTCTCCGCGCTGGAGTTGCACGTCCATCAGTGGACCGTCGGCGCCGACGGCACCCCGGCCGGGGCGAACCGGATTGTGATCGACCTCGACCCCGGCGAGCCGGCCGGCCTGCAGGAGTGCTGCGAGGTGGCGCTGCTGGTGCGCGAGGCGCTGGGCGCCCGTGACCTCGCCGCGACACCGGTGCTCAGCGGGAGCAAGGGTCTGCACCTGTACGCCGCCCTGCCAGAACCCGTCGAACCGGAGGTCGCCACGGCGCTGGCCAAGGAGATCGCCGAGGACCTCCAGAAGGCCCACCCGAGCAAGGTGACCGCGACGATGACCAAGAGTCGCAGGTCAGGCAAGGTTTTCCTGGACTGGTCGCAGAACTCGGGGTCGAAGACGACGATCTGTCCCTACTCGCTGCGAGGCAAGGAGATCCCCACGGTCGCGGCCCCGGTGACCTGGGACGAGGTCACGGAGGGGGCCGAGGATCCGCTCGGTATCGACCAGCTCGGACCTAACAATGTGATCACGCGCTTATCTGAAAGGGGGGATCTCTTCACAAGCCCTACGGGGCTGTAACTATTGTTCTCTTCATGTCGAACTCCGTGCTTGTCGTAGAAGACCAAGAGGACATCGCTGCTCCCC
The DNA here is from genome assembly GCF_044767415.1 of Nocardioides sp. NPDC101246. Taxonomy (NCBI): domain Bacteria; kingdom Bacillati; phylum Actinomycetota; class Actinomycetes; order Propionibacteriales; family Nocardioidaceae; genus Nocardioides; species Nocardioides sp. NPDC101246. The sequence continues at coordinate 102,465 of NZ_JBIWNX010000003.1, read as the reverse complement.
TGGTGCGCACGCTCCAGCGTGAGGGTTATGACGTCACCTGGGTCGACTCCGGCAAGAAGGCGCTGGAGCTGCTGGCGCCTCCGTACGACGCCGAGCTGGTGCTGCTCGACCTGGGCCTCCCGGACATGGACGGGCTCGAGGTCTGCAAGGCCGCTCGCGACAACGGCTACGAGGGCGGGATCATGATCCTGACCGCCCGCGACGCCGAGATCGACCTGGTCGTCGGTCTCGACGCCGGTGCCGACGACTACCTGGCCAAGCCGTTCGCGCTGGCCGTCCTCCAGGCGCGGGTCCGCGCCCTCCTGCGCCGCTCGGGTCCGGTCGAGCCCGGTGCCGACGACGACGCCCTGCGCATCGACGTGGCCGCCCACCGGGTCTACGCCGGTGAGCGTGAGGTGACCCTGACCGGCAAGGAGTTCGCGCTCCTGGCCGTTCTGGCCGCCTCCCGCGACAAGGTCGTCTCCCGCGACCGGCTGATGGCCGAGGTCTGGGACGAGAACTGGTACGGCTCGACCAAGACCCTCGACGTCACCGTCGGGCGCCTGCGCCAGAAGCTCGAGGCGGCCGGTGTGCAGGAGAAGGTCGTAGCGGTCCGCGGCGTCGGTTTCCGGCTCGAAGCAGCGGAGTAAACGCAAGTTCGACACGGTGTCGTATGCGTGTTCAGTGCGTGAGATGTTTCACAAACGACGGCAAAGTCACGCGTGAATACGCGGTTTGTGCTCCAGATTCGGCCGTTCGGGCTTGGAACCGGCTTGGTTGGCATGTCACCTTGGTTGGGCTGTGCACAACGCACGACCGGCCCCGGTACACGCCGAATCCTGTCCCTCCGGACGCCGGCCCCGACTACTGAACCCCCTTTACCCTCACACTCAGCAGTACGTATGGGACAGGAGCGGGGGACCCAAGTTCCACGCGACTAACTCGGACGGTCGCTTGGGGTGAAGCCATCGCAGGATGGCCGGGCAACCTTCTAGCCCGAACCCGACAGCTCACCTCGCAGGCGTGGGAAGGAACTCACGCATGTCCAAGTCCGTATCTCATCCTGCCCATCGAGGCGCGCCCCGGCCGTTCCGGTCGCCGAACGTGTCGATCGCCCGGACGATCGCAGGATCTCTCAGGGCCCACGGCAAGTTCGTCGGTCGTGTCACCCTCGCCAGCGGCATCGCCGCCGGTGCCCTGGTGGCGGTGCCCGCCGCCAACGCCGCCCCGGTCTCCCACGAGACCACCACCGTCGAGCCGGCCAAGGTGGTGGAGGCTCCGACCCTGGAGGCCTCGGCCACCCCCACGGCGATGCTCACCGACATCAAGCAGCTCGAGAGGGCTGTCGAGGTGCAGGAGCGCAAGGCAGAGGCAGCCCGCAAGGCCGCTGAGGCGAAGCGCAAGGCAGCGATCGCCGCCAAGAAGGCCGCCGAGGCGAAGAAGAAGGCCGAGGCGGAGGCGAGGGCCTACGCCGCCAGCCGGCAGGGCAAGATCGATCGGGCGATCAGCGTCGCCAGCGAGCAGATCGGTGACCCGTACGTCTGGGGTGCCACCGGTCCGAGCTCGTTCGACTGCTCCGGTCTGACGCAGTACGCCTTCAGCGCCGCCGGCATCGAGCTTCCCCGGGTCTCGCGGGACCAGGCCGCTTCGCTGCCGACGGTCCCGAACGACCAGATCCAGCGCGGCGACCTGATGTTCTGGGGCAGCCCCGTCTACCACGTGGGTATCTTCCTGCGCTGGGAGAACGGCCAGGCGATCATGCTGCACGCCCCCAAGCCGGGCGCCAGCGTTCGCGAGGAGGCTGCCTGGGACGGCTGGTTCGCCGGCTCGACCCACCAGGCCTGACCTCTTCACCCCCGTCTCGGGGCCCGTTTCGGCGGGCACACCCCCACACATCCCCCTGGCGCTCGCCCTCCGGTTCCCCATGCCGGAGGGCGAGCGCATATTTGGGGGCCGGCGAATCGGTGCAGCACCACGCGTCAAGTAACCTGTAAGACGTGGCAGGCCCCGAATTCGACACCGAGATCAAGCAGCTCCAGGCAACGATGCAGACCATCGGCCAGGTGCTGGACCTGGACGCGATGCGCAAGGAGATCGCCGACCTCGGCGAGCAGGTCGCCGCGCCCGACCTCTGGGACGATCAGGACAACGCCACCCGCGTCACCGGCCGTCTCTCCCTGCTGCAGGGCGAGCTCAACAAGTTCACCGAGCTCAACACCCGCATCGAAGACCTCGGCCTGATGGTCGAGATGGCCCAGGAGGAGGGCGACGCCGACTCGCTCGCCGAGTCCGAGGCCGAGCTGGGCCGGGTGAAGAAGGCTGTCGAGAGCCTGGAGATCCGCACCCTGCTCTCGGGGGAGTACGACGCCCGCGAGGCCCTGGTCACGATCCGCTCCGGCGCCGGTGGCGTCGACGCCGCCGACTTCGCCGAGATGCTGATGCGGATGTACGTCCGCTGGGCCGAGCGCAACAAGTACCCGGTGGAGGTCTTCGACACCTCCTACGCCGAGGAGGCCGGGATCAAGTCCGCCACCTTCGCGATCCACGCTCCCTACGCCTACGGCACCCTCTCCGTCGAGGCCGGCACCCACCGCCTGGTGCGGATCAGCCCGTTCGACAACCAGGGTCGCCGCCAGACCTCCTTCGCCGCGGTCGAGGTCGTGCCCGTGCTGGAGCAGACCGACGAGATCGAGCTCGACGAGAACGACATCAAGGTCGACGTCTACCGCTCCTCGGGCCCCGGTGGCCAGTCGGTCAACACCACCGACTCGGCGGTCCGGCTGACCCACATCCCCACCGGCACCGTGGTCTCCTGCCAGAACGAGAAGTCGCAGCTGCAGAACAAGGCCGCCGCGATGATCGTCCTCAAGGCCAAGCTCCTCGCGCTGAAGAAGGCCGAGGAGGAGGCGCACCTCAAGGAGCTCAAGGGCGACGTCGCCGCCTCCTGGGGCGACCAGATGCGCAACTACGTCCTCAACCCCTACCAGATCGTCAAGGACCTGCGTACGACCTTCGAGGTCGGCAACCCGCAGGCGGTCTTCGATGGCGACATCGACGGGTTCCTCGAGGCCGGCATCCGGTGGCGCCGTGGCGCCGAGAAGGCCGAACAGAACTGACCTGATGGTTGCGCTGACGCGCACCAGGCTTCCACTCCCGGGCCGCGGGGCGGCGTACGTCTATGACGCCTACGGCCCCGAGGACGGGGTGCCGATGGTGCTGTTGCACGAGCTCGGAGGCAGTGCGAAGAGGTGGCAGGGTGTGGTGCCGCCGTTCGCGGTCGACCACCGGGTGCATGCCTTCGACATGCGTGGGCACGGGGACTCGGACTGGGCCGCGGAGTACTCCCACCGGCTCATCGCCGACGACGTCATCGCGGCGATGGACGCGCTCGGGATCTCGGGTGCCGTGGTCGTCGGGCACTCGACCGGCGGCAACGTCGCCCTCCTGGTCGCGATGCACCGCCCCGACCTGGTCTCCCGGCTGATCATCGAGGACGTGGTGCCACCCGCGCCGCGCGAGCGCAGGTCGCCCGGGCGCGCAGCCAGGCCGATGCCCCACGACTGGGAGTGCATCGCGTCCCTGCTGGTCGAGGCGACGATGTACGACGCGTGGATGTGGGAGCAGCTCGAGCTGCTGCCGATGCCGACCCTGATCGTGGCCGGTGGTGGCAACAGCCACATCCCGCCGTCGGACCTGGAGAAGGTCGCCCAGCGGATCCCTGCGGCCGACCTCGTCCACTTCGACGTCGGTCACTTCGTGCATCGCAACCAGCCCGCCGAGTTCGCCGACACCGTCCTGGCCTGGCTCGCGTCGCGGTGCTGAATGCGTCGCGATACTGAATGCGACGCGTCCCGCGTCGCGGGTGGGATCCCCATCCCTAAGGACCCCACCCGCTCTCGCCGACCGGCTCTGCTCTGACTCAGTGCCCGCGGCGGCGCGCGCCGCCCGGTGAGGTGCCTACCCGACCCGAGCGACTAAGTCGATTAAAGCACTCGACTTTGGGTCGATGCAAACGACGCGCCAGGATCGGAGTCCGGTCGAGGACGACAGAGGTCAGGCGGAGGCCGCGGTGGCGGTCACCAGGCACCAGCGGGAGGCGCGCTTCTGGACCGCCGCGGGCGCCTCGCCGGCCTTGCCGGTGAGCTCGCAGGAGAGCCAGGCGTCGCCGAAGAGGCCGCGGTGGACCACCTTCGTCTGCTTCTTCGCGTCGGTGCAGGTGAGGGCGACCGACGGCTTCCCGTACGCAGGGGTCGATGCCGCCTTGCAGCCCTTGGGCACGCTCTTGGTCATCTGCGTGGCCCAGTCCAGGGTGACCGGCGGGGCGAAGACCCAGGCGCGGGCCGAGGTGGCCGAGCCCTCCGGCCCGGTCCAGATGCAGCCGTACTCCTGAGAGACGTCGTTGACCTCGCCCGAGATGGCGGTCTGGTCGCCGTCGCCGTAGGCCTTCTTCTCGGTGGCGGCGCCGCCGAGGGCCTCGGTCGCGTCCTCGGCCGGGACGCGGTCGCAGAACGCGCCGCGGCGTACCTGCATCGTGGTGGTGTCCGCGGTGCTGAGATCGCCCTTCACCTCGGCGACCTCGGGCTCGTCGTCTTTCAGGGTGAGTACGCCGACCCCGACCGCGACCGCGGTGAGGACTACGGCACCGATGAGGATCCGGACTGCAGAGCGCACGCCGTCAGAGTACAGGGGCAGGTATCTCCGAGCCGAAGTGCTGAGCCCACCACCGTTGCACTACCCTCGGTGCGGTGATCCGCTTCGAGAAGGTCAGCAAGGCCTACCCAGGGCAGGCGCGACCCGCCCTCAACAGCCTTTCGATCGACATCCAGAAGGGGGAGTTCGTCTTCCTCGTGGGCCAATCGGGCTCGGGGAAGTCGACGGCGCTCAAGCTGATGCTGCGTGAGCAGCGCCCGACCACCGGCCGGGTCTACGTCGCCGGCAAGGAGATCAACCGGCTCGCTGGCTGGAAGGTGCCGCGGCTGCGCCGCCAGGTCGGCACGATCTTCCAGGACTTCCGCCTCCTGGCCAACAAGAACGTCGCCGAGAACGTCGCCTTCGCGATGCAGGTGACCGGTCACTCCAACCGTGAGATCCGCGAGCGCGTCCCGGAGACGCTCGAGCTGGTCGGTCTCGACGGCAAGGGCGACCGGATGCCCGACGAGCTCTCCGGCGGTGAGCAGCAGCGGGTGGCCGTCGCCCGCGCGTTCATCAACCGGCCGATGATCCTGATCGCCGACGAGCCGACCGGTAACCTCGACCCCGGCAACACCGTCGGCATCATGCGCCTGCTCGACCGGATCAACCGGTCCGGCACCACCATCGTGATGGCGACCCACGACGTCCAGATGGTCGACCAGATGCGCAAGCGCGTCATCGAGCTCGAGCACGGCCACCTCGTACGCGACCAGGTCCAGGGCGGCTACGGCGCCCAGTTCTGAGGGCTTCTGAGCCGGACCCCTCGACCTCCCGACACGAAAGTTTCGTAGACCCGCCATGCAGCTGCGTTATGTATTCACCGAGCTCCGCCAGGGGCTACGCCGCAACCTGTCGATGCACGTCGCGGTCGCGCTGACCCTGCTCGTCTCGCTCACCCTCGCCGGCGTCGGCCTGCTGCTGCGTGAGCAGGCCCAGCTGACCGAGGAGGTCTGGGGCGACGAGCTGCAGATCACCTTCTACATGTGCAACGGCGCCAACGACCGCAACCCGCAGTGCGCCGGGGCGGTCGACGACAGCCAGAAGAAGGTCATCACCGACGCCCTCGACGACAACAGGTACGTCGACAAGATCGAGGAGGAGAGCCAGGAGCAGGCCTACGAGCGGCTGCAGGCTCTCGACGTCGAAGGCGTCAGCGGTCCCGACCCGGTGGTGAAGTCCAGCGACATGTGGGAGTCCTACTGGGTCACGATGACCGACCCGCACCACTCCGCCGAGATCATCGAGGCGGTCGCCGGCCTGGACGGCATCGACCACGTCGGCGACGTCCACGAGGTCACCGGGCCCATCCTCGCCGCCGTCGACGGGCTGCAGAGTGCGGCCCTGGTCGGCGCGATCGTGCTGGTGATCGCGGCGCTGCTGCTGGTCGCCAACACCATCCGGCTGGCAGCCTTCGCCCGCCGTCGTGAGATCGGGATCATGCGACTGGTGGGCGCCTCGACCCTCTACATCGCGCTGCCGTTCCTCCTGGAGTCGCTCGTGGTGGCCCTGGTCGGGATCGGGCTCTCCGGGATAGCGCTGGCCGCGGTGATGTACTTCGGCGTCGAGCAGCGGCTCTCCTCGACCGCGGTGACCCAGTGGGTCGGCTGGGAGGAGTTCTTCAGCTCCTTCGCGATCGTCGCCGTCCTCGGCATCCTGCTCACCCTCGTCCCGACACTCCTGCTCACCCGCAAATACATCAAGGTCTGACCCGGATCCCCTACCGTCGGAGCCGTGCACGTCTTCCCCCGTGCCGGTTCGCTTGCCGCTGCGCTCAGCTGCGCCGTGGTGGCCGCCGTGCTGCTCTCGCCCACCCTTCCCTCCTCCGCCGACGAGAGGGACCGCCTCGAGCAGGAGCAGCGTGAGGTCCAGCAGGACCAGAAGGCCGCCGCCGAGGATCTCGAGCACTCCAGCGCCGGGCTGCGCAAGGCGTCGGCGTCGTACGCCGCGGCGCAGAAGAGACTCGACCAGGCCCAGACCCGTCTCGACGAGCTCAACACCAGGCTCGCCGAGGCGCAGGCGGCCCACACCGAGCTCGAGGCCGAGCTCGCCGAGCAGAAGCTGCTGCTCGCCGAGGCGAAGCGGGAGCTCGCCGCTGGCAAGGCCGAGGTGAAGGCGCAGCGCGAGGAGATGCGCGACGCGATCCTGACCCGGTTCACCGGGGGAGACCCGCGGCTCGCCCAGGCGGCGGCCCTGCTCTCCGGAGGCTCCCTCGAGGACCTGATGCGCCAGCAGACGTACGTCGACGCGGCCTCCGCGGGCCAGGACGCCACCCTCCAGCGGATGGAGGCGACCGAGACGATGCTCGTCGTCCGCGAGGGCGAGGTCCAGGAGGCGACCGACGCGATCGCCGCCAAGGAGAAGAAGGCCCGGGAGCTGGTCGCCGAGGTCGACTCGCTCCGCGACCAGGCCGCCGCTGCCCACGCCGAGATGTCCACGCTGGCCGCCCAGGCGGCCACCGCGAAGCGGTCGGCCGAGTCGGCCAGGGCGGCGGACGCCGCCGAGCTGCGCGAGCTCGAGGCCCAGGAGTCGGCGCTGCGTACGAAGATTCGGTCGCTCGCCTCGGCAGGCTCCGGCACCGAGCGCAACGTCGGCTCGGTCGGCGGGCTCTTCGGGCCGCCGGTGACCGACACCTATGTCACCTCGCCCTACGGCATCCGCAAGCACCCGATCTACGGCTACGTCTCGCTGCACAACGGCACCGACTTCCACGCGCCCTGTGGCCGCCCGCTCCGTGCCGTCGACTCGGGGCAGATCATCTCGACCTCCTACTCCAGCGTGTGGGGAAACCGCCTGCACCTGTATCTCGGCAAGGTCAACGGGCACTCCTACACCGCGGTCTACAACCACATCTCGAGCTACGCGAGGACCTCGGGATCCGTCGGGCGCGGTGAGACCGTGGCGTACGCAGGGACCACCGGCTGGTCCACGGGCTGCCATCTGCACTTCACGATCCTGCGCGACGGCACTCCGGTCGACCCGGCACCACTGCTGGGCTGATCTCGGCCAGGCCGAGTCGCCCTGCGGGGTTGACGCGGGAGCCCGTGGGGGTATCGTCTCCTGCTCGTCCGGTCATCCCCCACTGCCACCGGAGGCAATCCGTTGCACCCCGCGCGACTCGGCGCCACCCGTCTGAGCCGTCCCTTCCTCGCGCTGCTCGTCGGCTGCGTGCTCGCCGGGACCCTGATCACCCCGCTCGCCCGAGCCGACGACTCGCTCGAGGACCAGCAGGAGCAGATCGAGAAGGAGAAGGAGGCGGCGGAGAACGCCGTCGAGCACTCCAGCGACGCCCTTCGGCGAGCCACCACCACCCTCGCCACCGCGCAGAAGAAGCTGGCCGGCGCCCGGAACCGGCTGACGAAGACCGACGTACGCCTGCGGGCCGCCTCCCGCGCGCACCGACGTGCCGAGGCGTCCCTGGAGCGGCAGCAGGCGGTGCTCGAGGCGGCGCGTACGGACCTCCGGACCGCCCGGAAGCGGGCGACCGAGTCGCGACAGGATCTGCGCGACACGATCCTGGAGGAGTTCACCGCCATCGGCGACCCACGGCTGGAGGAGTTCTCGGCGCTGCTCGAGGGAGCGACGCTGGAGGAGCTCATGCGGCGGCGCAACTACACCGACGCGGTGACCTCCTCGAAGGCCGGCACCATGGAGCGGCTCGAAGCCGGGGAGCGGCTGGTCGCCCGGCGCGAGCGTGGCCAGCGCCGGGCCACCGCCGCCGTCGCGGCCACCGAGCGGACCGCCGCCCGGAAGGTCGCGGAGGTCGAACGGCTCCGGGTCCGCGCGACCAGAGCCCGAGACGAGATCGCCGCGCTGGTGACTCGGACCGCCGCCGCGAAGAAGAGGGCCGCCGCCCTGGCCGAGGAGGACCGCAAGGTCCTCGCCGAGCTCGAGAAGCAGGACGCGGCGATCGAGGAGAAGATCGCCGCGCTCGCCGAGGGCGCGCGGAACCGGACCGTCGAGACGCTCGCGGGCATGCTGAAGATGCCGGTTGCCGACTCCTACGTGACCTCTCCGTACGGGATGCGGACCCACCCCACCACGGGTGAGTACAAGCTGCACGACGGCGTCGACCTGCACGCCCCCTGCGGCACGCCGCTGCTGGCCGCCGAGTCGGGCACGGTCATCGCGCAGGAGTGGAACGACGCGTACGGGAACCGCCTGCACCTCTTCCTCGGCAAGATCAACGGGCACTCCTACACGGCCGTCTACAACCACCTCTCGGCCTACCGTAGCGAGGTCGACGACACCGTCGCGCGAGGCGACGTCATCGGGCTCGCCGGCACCACCGGCTGGTCCACCGGGTGCCATCTGCACTTCATGATCCTGAAGGACGGCGAGATCATCGACCCGATGCCTCTGCTGGGACTGTGACTCGGGCGCTAAACGTTTCGCGGTCATGACCGTGCGCCTGAGAGAATGGTGGAATGGCGAAGGAGCAGGGGCGCAAGATGATCGCGCAGAACAAGAAGGCGCGACACGACTACCACATCGAGGACACCTACGAGGCCGGCATGGTCCTGCAGGGCACCGAGGTGAAGTCGCTGCGTGAGGGTCGCGCCTCCCTGGTCGACGGCTTCGTCGACATCGACCGTGGCGAGGCCTGGATCCACGGGATCCACATCCCCGAATACCTCAACGGCACCTGGACCAACCACGCCGCCCGCCGCAAGCGCAAGCTGCTCCTGCACCGTGCCGAGATCGACAAGATCGAGCGCAAGGTCTCCGAGAAGGGCCTCACCGTGGTGCCGTTGGCGCTCTACTTCCTCAACGGTCGCGCCAAGGTCGAGATCGGCGTCGCCAAGGGCAAGAAGTCGTGGGACAAGCGCAACACCATCGCCGAGCGTACGGCCAAGCGGGAGGCCGAGGTCGAGGTCGGTCGCAAGCTCAAGGGCATGACCGGATAACCGAGTGGGGAATGCCCGGCCGGGGCTGTAGTGTTCTCTTACTGCCTGCACCACGGGCATTGACAATTCAAAAGGGGCTGATCGGTTTCGACTTGGGACGTTGCTCCCAGGGGAAGCGGGTCGAGGAGCCAGCGTCATCTCGTAAACGATCGCTGGAAACCAATAACTGCCAACGCTAAGCGCAGTTCCTTCGCTCTCGCCGCCTGACGCGGTGATCGAAGCGTCTGACCGAGTATCCGTCTTCGGCTCGGACCCAGGCGTCATCTAGAAGACTCCACCTCATGCACATGCCGACGGGGCATGAGGGACATCTAGTCGGCTGAGCCTGTCGGGGACGTGTCTGCGTCGAGCCCCGGGGATGAGAGAACGCCACCCACAGACTGCACCCGGAGAAGACCTGGCACGGCGCTCGAGGACCGGGGTTCGATTCCCCGCAGCTCCACGAACCTTTGGCCGACGTGTGCCCTCCAGATGGAGGGCCACGTCGGTTCGTCATTTATAGGCGACGCTCCGCGTCGCGGCGGGGGAGATCCCCCGCACCCCCTTGGTTGCGCGTGGCTGATGTTGTCGCTTCGCGCGGAGGCGGGGGCTTCGCCACCCGCACCCCTTTGGCCGTGTTCGCCGCTGGTGTGCCCTTTGGTTCCGGGTGGCTGGTGTTCCTCGCTGTGCCCGCGCGGGGCGGAAGACTTCCTGTTGTTCATCTCCCTGGCGAGATGACTTCTCTTGCGTGCGCGATAGGGTTGTGAGGCGTACGTCACATGGAGGTAAGGATGTTCGAGGAAGGACAGCTCTACTCACCCGTCACCGTGGGCGAGGATGGGCAGGTCGAGGTGCATCTGGGGGACAACCACCCCGGGTTCGCAGACCAGGACTACCGGGCACGGCGGAGCGAGATCGCTGCCGCGGCGCTGGGTTGGAAGCCGGGGGAGACGGTGCCCCGGATCGACTACACCGAGACGGAGAACGAGATCTGGCGCACGGTGTGCCGCGAGATCGCACCGCTGCACGCGAAGTACGCCTGCCGCAACTTCATCGCGGCCGTGGAGGCCCTCAACCTCCCGCAGGACCGGGTGCCACAGCTCGACGAGGTCAGCGCCGGATTGAAGCCGCTGACCGGGTTCGAGTACGTCCCGGCCGCGGGAATCGTCCCGCTGGAGGAGTTCTACGGGAGCCTGGCCGACGGGCAGTTCCACTCGACGCAGTACCTGCGTCACCACGCCGTGCCGCTCTACACCCCGGAGCCTGACATCATCCACGAGGTGATCGGCCACGGGAACCTCCTCGCCGATCCTCAGGTCGCCGAGGTCAAGCGTCTCGCCGGTGCCGCCGCGCGTCGCGTCGAGACCAGGGAGGCGCTCCAGGTCGTGGCCGACGTCTTCTGGTTCACGATCGAGTTCGGCGTGCTCCACGAGGACGGTGACATCAAGGCTTACGGGGCCGGGTTGCTCTCCTCCTACGGCGAGATCGAGGAGATGCACGAGGTGGAGGTGCGGCCGATCGACTTCGCCCAGATGGCGACGGTCGACTACGACATCACCCACTACCAGCCGGTGCTCTTCGCCGCGGAGTCGTTCAGCCACATGGTCGACGAGGTCGGAAACTTCTTCGCGACCTGCGACGACGACACGCCACAGCGCCTCGGCGCCGTCTAGGCCGATTCGGCCAGGTCCGAGGCGTTAGCCTCGGAAGATGGACGACGGCTACCGCAACCGCGCGCTGGAGGTGGCGCTCGCCGCCGCCGACGCCGACGCGGTCGGAGCCGCGCTGCGTACGGGGCAGGTTGTCGTTCCCCAGCTCGACGAGGCCCGGATCAGGGTCTTTCCCGGGGATCGCGGCAACCGGCCACCGTACGAGGCGATGATCTTCTCCTCTCACGAGGCGCTGGAGACCTTCCTCGCCGAGGACACCCGCCGGCGTGCGCAGCTGCGCAACGCCGACGGGCTGCGTGAGTTCCTCACCGCCAACATCGAGGAGATCGCGTACGTCACCTTCGACCCGGCCGGGCCGAACCGCTACCGGGCGGGCATCAAGGACGTGCTCAAGACGCTCGGCCCCAAGCCGCACGTCGACCTACGGCTGCCGAAGGCGCAGGAGTGGTACGTCGTGGACATGTCCGACGAGGACGTACGCGACTACCAGCTCGCCGACCTGACCGCGAAGGTCCTCCCGAAGGTGCAGCGATCCAGGGTCGAACAGCCCGACTGGGCACGGTGGATGGCTGCCGCCAAGGACGCGGCCGCCGAGCAGAACGCGGCGTTCCTGGCCTACTGGCTGCAGCGGGTCGGACGGCGCCCGGCCGCGATGGCGGTCGCGCTGAGCCGGCCGGCTCCGTTCGGCATGGTGCGGCACCCGCTGCAGGCCGAGACCACGACGGTGGGGGAGCGGTGGGTGGCCTCGCCCGACCGGCTCTACGAGTCGCGGCTGATCTACTCCTTCCCGCACCCCGACCTCGCCGACCTCGCGCTGCCGACCGTCGACCTCGTGATCGCGACGCTGTCGTGGGGAGACGAGCAGTGAGCTGCGTCTTCTGCGCCGTCGTAGCCGGTGATCTGGCCGCCGAGGTGGTCTTCGAGGACGAGGGCTTCCTGGCCTTCCTCGACCATCGCCCGGTGCAGAAGGGCCACATCCTGATGGTGCCCAGGCAGCATCTGGACACGCTGCTCGATCTACCTCCTGACCTGCACGAACGCTTCGTCGCGAACGCCCAGCGCCTGGCCGCCGCGGTCGTCGACGGGCTCGGTGCCCAGGGCAGCTTCGTGGCGGTCAACAACGTGGTCAGCCAGTCCGTCCCCCACCTCCACCTGCACGTCGTCCCCCGCACCCGCGGCGACGGCCTCAAGGGCTTCTTCTGGCCCCGCCACAAGTACGGCGAGGGTGAGCAGAAGGAGTACGCCGACCGGTTGCGCGCCGTGCTGAGCTGATTCCGGGCCGAGTTCACCGAGGCGTACGGCTTCGGCCATCGAGGGGTCGGGGTGAGGTCGGCGGAGGTCGATTCACTCGAGGTCAGTCGTCATCCACTGATCTCGGGAGTGCGCAATGTCGCTGTCGTCCGTCGCGTCCAAGACCTTCACCTCAGCACTGGCCGGCGTGGCGCTGGCCGCAGGCACGATGATCGTTCCGGTGGCGGTCAACGCCGTCGAGGCCCACCGGGCCAAGAACATCACCATCACCGCCCACCGCGGCGCGAGCGCGTACGCCCCGGAGAACACCCTCGCCGCCTTCGCCCTCGGCATCGAGCAGCGCGCCGACTGGATCGAGTCGGACGTGCAGGCCACCGAGGACGGCGAGCTCGTGCTGATGCACGACACCACCTTGGCGCGCACCACCGACGTCGAGCAGCGCTTCCCCGGCCGCTCGCCGTGGAACGTCAAGGACTTCACCCTCGCCGAGATCAAGACGCTGGACGCGGGTTCGTGGTTCAGTGAGGAGTACGCGGGCGAGAAGGTGCCGACGCTGAAGGAGATGGTCCGGCTGGTGCGGCCGACGCGGTCCGGGATCCTGATGGAGCTGAAGTCGCCCGAGCTCTACCCGGGCATCGAGAAGCAGGTCGCGGCCGAGTTCGACTCGTTCCCCGGCTACGTACGCTCCGCGGTCCGTGCCGGGAGGCTCGGCGTGCAGAGCTTCGACTTCGACTCGATGAAGACCTACAAGCGCGCCCAGCCCGAGATGCCGGTCGGCCTGCTCGGCACCCCGGCCTACGCCGACCTGGACAGCTACACCTGGGCCGACCAGATCAACCCGCACTTCGGCTCCTTCGACGCCGGCTACGTCGCCCGGGTGCACGCGCTCGGGATGCACATCCACTCCTGGACGGTCGACGACGCCGAGACCATGGGCGCGGTCCTGGACCGCGGTGTCGACGGCATCATCACCAACAACCCGGACGTGCTGCGCGAAGTGATCGGTGGGCGGCGTACCTCTTCCCTAGACTTGGCTGATGCCGCCTGAGGCGCTTCGGCAGATCGTCACGCCACGTTCACCACACACCGGCCCCAGAGACTCCCGGGGCCGGTGTGATCTGGGCATGACCACGCTGAACCCCACATGCATGCGTACTCTCGCGCTGGCCGCCGCCGCGGCGCTCGCCGTCGGGACCGTTCTGGTCTCGCACCCCGACTCCGCGACGGCCACCACCACGACCTCCGTCCAGGCGGCCAAGCACAAGCACGCCGACCCGCTCGTCTTCGGACACCGCGGCGCCTCGGGCTACCGGCCCGAGCACACTCTGGCGGCGTACGCCCTGGCCATCGAGCAGGGTGCCGACTTCATCGAGCCCGACGTGGTCTCGACCAAGGACGGCGTGCTCGTCGCCCGGCACGAGAACGAGATCTCCGGCACGACCGACGTCGCCGCCCACCCCGAGTTCGCGGGCCGGAAGACCACCAAGATCATCGACGGCAAGGCGCTGACCGGCTGGTTCACCGAGGACTTCACCCTCGCCGAGCTGAAGACGCTGCGCGCCAAGGAGCGGATCCCGGGTGACCGCCCGGCGAACACCGCCTACGACGGCCTCTTCCAGATCCCGACCTTCGAGGAGGTCCTGACGCTGGTCGAGAGGAAGGAGGCCGAGACCGGCCGCACCATCGGCGTCGCCCCGGAGACGAAGCACCCGACGTACTTCGACTCCATCGGTCTCTCGCTGGAGGAGCCGCTCGCGAAGAGCCTCAAGCGTCACGGCCTCGGCGGCAAGCGCGCCGCGGCGGTCATCCAGTCCTTCGAGGTCAGCAACCTCAAGGACCTCAACCGCATGGTCGACACCAAGCTGGTGCAGCTGGTCGACTTCGGCGGCGCTCCCTACGACCAGGTGGTGGCCGGGACCGGCGTGACCAACGACTACCTGGTCACCGACAAGGGCCTGCGCAGCATCAAGAGGTACGCCGACCAGGTGGCGCCCTACAAGTACTACTTCATCCCGCGCACCGCCGACAACACGCTCGGCGAGCCCACCGACCTCGCCCCGCGGGCCGAACGCGTCGGGCTGCCGACCGTCATCTGGACCATGCGCGCCGAGAACAAGAACCTCCCGGTCGAGTGCCGCAAGGGCACCGACCCGATCGCGATCGGTGACCTGGCCTGCGAGGTCGGCGCCTACCTCGACGCCGGCGTCGACGCGTTCTTCACCGACCAGCCCGACCTGGGCGTCGCCGCGCGCGACGCCTGGCTGGCGAATCGGTAGAACCTACCAATCAGTAGACACCTCGCGACATCACCTACGGCCCTCGCTATTGTCGGCGGGGGCCGTACGTGACGTCGGCCTCAGCCACATACGAAGGAGTTTGGGTCATGGGTCGTTTCGACGGACGCGTAGCAGTCATCACCGGGGCAGCGCGCGGGATCGGTTTCGGAGTCGCCACGCGTTTCGCCGAGGAGGGTGCCTCGGTCGCGATCATCGACCTCGACGAGGCGGCCGCCGCTGAGGCCGCCGCCAAGCTTCCGCTGGCCGAGGGCGCCAAGTCGGTCGGCATCGGCGCCAACGTCGCCAAGGCCGAGGACACCGAGGCCGCGGTCGCCCGCGTCGTCGAGGAGCTCGGCGGCCTGCACATCCTGATGAACAACGCCGGCATCACCCGGGACAACCTGCTCTTCAAGATGACCGAGGACGACTGGGACCTGGTCATGAACGTCCACCTCAAGGGTCACTTCCTGATGTCGAAGGCCGCGCAGAGCGTCTTCGTGAAGCAGAAGTACGGCAAGATCATCAACGTCTCCTCCACCTCGGCGACCGGCAACCGCGGTCAGGCCAACTACTCCGCGGCCAAGGCCGGCGTGCAGGGCTTCACCCGCACCCTCGCGCTCGAGCTCGGCCCGTTCGGCGTCAACGTGAACGCGATCGCGCCGGGGTTCATCGCCACCGAGATGACCGACCAGACCGCGGCCCGCCTCGGGCTCGACGTCGACGAGTTCCGCAGGCTCTCGGCCGACGCCAACCCGGTCAAGCGCGTCGGCGAGCCCGCCGACATCGCCGCCGCGGCCGCCTTCCTGGCCAGCGACGAGTCCTCCTACATCACCGGCCAGACCCTCTACGTCGACGGCGGCGCCACGGTCGCCTGAGTCCTTCGAGGAAGAACCCCGGGCGCGGCCTCGTTGGGCGCAACGATTACCGTCTGTCACTCGTCTTGGTATTTGAGCCGATGCAGATGGAGATCGATGATGCGTACGTCCCGCCCGGGGTTCCTCCTGCGAGCAGCGGCGACGCTGGCCGCCGCGGGTCTGGTCCTGACCGGCTGTGGCTCCACGGAGGAGCCGACGGACACGAAGCCGTCGCCGTCCGCGCCCGCTGAGCCCGACCACGAACCGCTGACGGGCGTCGAGCTCCCCGAGGGGCAGACCGCTGCGCGCAAGCACCCGGCCTTCATCGTCAAGATCGACAACACCTCGGCCAGCGACCCGCAGTACGGTCTCGCCAAGGCCGACCTGGTCGTCCAGGAGCTGGTCGAGGGTGGTGTGACCCGGTTGGCCGTCGCGTACTACTCCCAGCTTCCGAAGGAGGCCGGGCCGGTCCGCTCGATGCGGGCCACCGACGCCGGGATCGCCGCGCCGATCGGTGCCAAGATCATGACCAGCGGCGCTGCTCCCTACACGTTCGCGCAGCTGAAGAAGCACAACATCTCCTGGATCGACATGGAGACCCCCTACGTCGTACGCGACACCAGCAAGCCCCACGACTTCCTGCACAGCGTGGTCGGCAAGGTCGCCAAGGCCGGCAAGGCCGCCGCGAAGGACGGCAAGGCCAAGCGGCCGGCCGACTTCATGCCCTGGGGCGATGAGACCACCACGCTGGCCGGCGGCAAGCCCGCCAAGGCCGTGGACGTGAAGTTCTCCCCGGCGCGCACGGACAACTGGGTCTTCAGGGGCGGCAAGTACCGCCTGCAGAACAACTACATGTCCAAGAGCGGCCAGTTCCTCGCCGACACCGTCGTGGTCGCGCAGACCAAGACCACCATCGCCCCCTACAAGGACCCGGGCGGCGCGATCGTTCCGGTCTCCCACTTCACCGGCCGCGGCAAGGCGTGGATCATGCGCGCCGGCCAGATCGTCGAGGCGACCTGGGTGAAGAAGGGCGAGAAGGGTGCGGTGACCTTCACCGATGCCAGCGGTGCCGCGATCGAGATCCCACCGGGCAAGGTCTGGCTGGACCTGATCCCGGAGGGCAACGGCCAGGTCGAGCCCGGCGGCGTCACCGTCAAGTAGCCGGACGGGTCAGCGCATGTCCTCGACCTTGACGCCCTGCTTGGCCAGGGTCTGCACCCCGGTCAGCAGGTAGGTCACTGCCAGCTCGATGCGCTCGGCCGCGTCCTCGGGGTCGCTGGCCTCGGTGACGGACTCGCCGGCCGCCGACATCGCCCCGAAGAAGAGCCGGGCGAAGGTCGCGACCATCTCGTCGTCGACGTTCCGGTCGCCGGCGCGCAGGACGGCGGCGACGATGTCCTCGACGACGGTGAACGTGGAGCGCTCCTCCTGCTCGCGGTAGCGCTGGTAGCCCAGGACCGCAGGCCCCTCCTGCACGACGATGCGGCGGTAGGTGGGCTGCTGGACGGCCTCCAGGAACGTACGCAGCCCGGCCCGGGCCTGCTCCCAGGGGTCCTTCGACTCGCGCATGGCGGCGTCGATGCTCTGCGCGGTGGCGGCCTCGACCTTCTCGAAGACGACCTCGTAGAGCGCCTGCTTGCCGCTGAAGTGGTGGTAGAGCGCGCCCTTGGTGACCTCGGCCCCGGCCACGATGGCGTCCAGTGAGGTGCTCGCGTAGCCGTGCTCGGTGAAGAGTCTCTCGGCGACCTCGACGAGCGTCTTCTTGGTCGAGGCGGAGAACTGCTGCCTCCGTGACATCCCCGGCACCGACGGAAGCGGAGGAACCTTGGGGACGAGCTTGCTCACGGACGACTTTGCCACCCGTCCACTCTAACGGCCGTGTCCGGAATCACCGTCCCAGGTGTTGGCCATACTGTCGGTATGTCCCGTACTATAGGTACGTACTCACGGTATGTGAGTGCCCACCTTCCGCAAGGAGCCGACTAATGAGCTGGACCAGCCATCACAAGCGCGGAGAGATCCTTCGCGGCGTGGTCGCCGTCATCGACGAGCGTCGAGACGGCCTGCTGCCCATGGATCTCCCCGGCGTCACCGAGACCTTCACCGACGAGCTCGACCTGCTCGCCGCCCTGCAGCTGCGCTGGCACACCCGCCTGTCCGGCCGCATCGAGTCCGAGCTCGCCAACCAGCCGATGGACCTGGAGGACGCCGTCGTCCGGGCCTGGCACGGCGCTGCCGACGACCTGCCCGGCGTCCGCACGGTCCTCGACCGCTACCACGCCCTGCCTGTCGACGAGGCGATGGCCACCGCGCTGGCCAAGTCGCAGGCCAAGGAGCACCTGACCCTCGCGGTCATGGCCGGCCGCGGCGCGTTCGCCGACGCCGAGTGCGTCCGTCTCGGCTCGATGATCGAGGCGCGTGCCCGTGCCGAGTACGTACCGGCCGTCGAGGTCGCCGAGCGTGGGCCCTTCGCAGGCCTCGTCGACATGCTCCGAGCGGTCCGCTCGGCAGCCTGACCAGGCCCGGGTGCCGGTGCGCTCCCTCCGCGGACTCCCTCCGCACCTCCCTAAGTGCCGGCCCCGGGTCCTTTTCCCGTCTCGATCCGATCGGCGGGCTTTGTTGGTTTCTTGTTGCGGCTGACGTGACCCAGGTGGTGCGATCATGGCGTCATGACGGAGCAGAAGGACGTACGCGCCGGGCGGCTGCTGGTAGCCACCCCGGAGCTTCGCGACCCCAACTTCGTCGACACCGTCGTGCTCTTGATCGAGGTCAACGACGAGGGTGCGCTGGGCGTGGTGCTGAACCGTCCATCGCCCGTGCCGGTCGCCGAGGTGCTGCACCCGTGGGCGACCTCCGTCGCCGATCCCGACGTCCTCTTCCAGGGCGGCCCGGTGAGCAAGGACGCCGCGATCGCGGTCGCGCTCCTGGTCGACTCCGACGACCCGCCGTTGGGATTCAGGCCGGTCGTCGGGCGCCTCGGGCTGCTCGACCTCGACACGCCCGTCGAGCTGGTCGACGGCACCTTGGCGCGGCTGCGCATCTTCGCCGGATACGCGGGCTGGGGCGCTGCCCAGCTCCAGGGCGAGGTGGAGGAGGGGTCCTGGTATGTCGTCGACAGCGAGCCGTACGACTCCTTCCTCGACGACGTGAGCTCGATGTGGGCCGCGGTGCTCCGTCGTCAGCCCGGTGAGCTGGCCTTCCACGCCACGCGACCGCCCGATCCGGAACTCAACTAGAGGACCAGTAGACTGGGCGGCATGGGCATCCTGGGATTCGGCACGAAAGAAGCCGTCAAGGAACGGGAGGACATCCGCGAGCAGGATGTCCCCACCGAGGAGGGTGACCACGACCGCTACTCCCACTACGTGGAGAAGGACAAGCTGACCGAGGCGATGGTCATGGGTACGCCCGTGGTCGCGCTGTGCGGCAAGGTGTGGGTGCCGAGCCGTGACGGGTCCAAGTTCCCGGTCTGCCCCGACTGCAAGGAGATCTTCGAGGGGATGCCGCCAGGCGGTGGCGAGGGCGACGACGAGTGAATCGCGCCGATCTGCCCGGCGCACTCACCCCCGCGTGGCCCAACAAGGCCGCGTGGGGAACTGCGACCAAGCTGCGTGCTTGGCAGCAGGAGGCGCTGTCTCGATACCTCTCCGAACAGCCCCGTGACTACCTCGCCGTCGCGACCCCCGGCGCCGGGAAGACGACCTTCGCGCTGACCGTCGCCGCCGAGCTCCTCGGGCGCCGTCTCGTCGACAGGATCACGATCGTCGCGCCCACCGAGCACCTCAAGGTCCAGTGGGCCGAGGCGGCCGCGAGGGCCGGTATCCCGATCGACCCGACCTACTCGGCCGGGCAGGGAAAGACCTCGGCCGACTACGTCGGGATCGCGGTGACGTACGCGGGTGTCGCGGTCAACCCGCTCGCGATGCGGATCCGCACCGAGCGGTTCAAGACGCTGGTGATCCTCGACGAGGTCCACCACGCCGGCGACGCGCTCTCGTGGGGCGAGGGCGTCCGGGAGGCCTTCGAGCCGGCCGCGCGCCGGCTGGCGCTGACCGGCACGCCGTTCCGCTCCGACACCAACCCGATCCCGTTCGTCACCTACGCACCGGGCGAGGACGGCATCCCGCGCTCGGCGGCCGACTACACCTACGGCTACGCCGAGGCGCTGCGCGACCACGTCGTCCGGCCGGTGCTGTTCATGGCCTACTCGGGACAGATGCAGTGGCGCACCCGGGCCGGCGACGAGATCGCCGCCCATCTCGGCGAGCCGCTGACCAAGGACCTGACCTCGCAGGCGCTGCGGACCGCGCTCGACCCGGCCGGATCGTGGATCCCGTCGGTGCTGGCAGCAGCCGACAAGCGCCTGACCGAGGTGCGGCGCCACGTCCCGGACGCGGGCGGCCTGGTCATCGCGACCGACCAGGACTCGGCGCGCTCCTACGCCAAGACGCTGCGCGAGATCACGGGGCAGAGCGCCACCGTGGTGCTCTCGGACGAGAAGGCCGGCTCGAAGAAGATCGCCAAGTTCTCCGAGTCCGAGGACCGCTGGATGGTCGCGGTCCGAATGGTCTCCGAGGGCGTCGACGTGCCCCGGCTCGCGGTCGGGGTCTACGCGACCACCACCTCGACGCCGCTCTTCTTCGCGCAGGCGGTGGGGCGCTTCGTACGTGCTCGTACGAGGGGCGAGACCGCCTCCGTCTTTCTGCCCTCGGTCCCGAACCTGCTCGGCTTCGCCTCCGAGCTGGAGCTGCAGCGCGACCACGTCCTCGGCAAGAAGGTCACCAGCGAGGACGACATCTTCGCCGCCGAGGACGCGCTGATGGCCGCGGCCAACGCCGAGGAGGGCGCCTCCGAGGAGGAGCTGGGAGCCTGGGAGGCCATGGGGTCGGAGGCGCGCTTCGACCGGGTGCTCTTCGACGGTGGCGAGTTCGGCCACTCCGGCGAGGTGCACGTCGGCTCGGAGGAGGAGATGGACTTCCTCGGCATCCCGGGGCTGCTCGACGCCGACCAGATGCGCACTGTCCTTCAGCAGCGGCAGAGCGACCGGGCGCGCAAGCAGAAGTCCGCCTCTGCCCCGGTAGCCGCCGACGAGCCCGTCGCCGCGGTAGCCGCCCACGAGCAGCTCGCCGTGCTCCGCCGCGAGCTCAACGGCCTGGTCGCCGCCTGGCACCACCGCACCAAGGCGCCCCACGGCGTCACCCACAACCGGCTCCGCAAGGAGTGCGGCGGCCCGCCGGCCGCGGTCGCCAACGCCGACCAGCTCAAGGCCCGCATCGACACCTTGCGCGACTGGGCTGCAAAGGGCTCGGCCTGAGGGCACACTGTCGCGGGTGGGAGAGACGATGACAGCGCTCGAGATCGCCGTGACGTCGGTGGCCGGCGCGCTCGTCGCGCGTGCGGCCGGAGCGACCCGGGTCGAGCTCTGCTCCGCCCTCGAGGTCGGTGGGGTGACCCCGTCGCAGGGGCTGGTCGAGGGAGTCCTCGACGAGGTCGGCGGCGTCGACGCGGGTGAGGGCTGGCAGGGCGTGCACGTGCTCGTCCGGCCTCGGCCGGGCGGGTTCGGCTACTCCGCCGAGGAGCGCCTCCTCCTGGGCCGCGAGGTCGAGACGGTGCTGGAGGCAGGAGCCGACGGGATCGTGATCGGCGCGCTCACCCCGCACGGTGAGCCCGACCTGGCGCTGGTCCGGGAGCTGGCGGATGCTGCCGCTGCGTACGGGGCGACGGTGACGTTCCACCGGGCGATCGACCTCAGTGTGGACCCGGTCGCGGCGATCCGGGCACTGGACGGCGTGGTCGACCGGGTGCTGACCTCGGGAGGCGCGCCGGCCGCCGCCGCGGGTGCCGCGAGGATCGCCGAGATGGTCGCGGTCGGCGGACCGGACGTACTGGCCGGAGGTGGCGTGAGCGTCGAGGCGATCGGCGCGCTCGCGGCGCTCGGCGTCGAGGGCGTACATCTCTCCGCCAAGCGACGGGTCCTCACCAGCGGCCGGGTGGCGCTGGGGGTCGCCGACGACGGTGGTCACTGGGTGACCGATCCCGATGTGGTCGCCGCCGCGGCAGCGGCGCTGGCAGGGTGAACCTAGGCGGGGGAGTCGCCCTCGACCAGGTCGCGCAGCACCGCCACGGCGCTCTCCAGATCGGCCTGGGTGCGGTGACGCGACTCCAGCCGCTCGGCGATGAGGTGGGAGATGCGCTCACGTACGTCGGCGAGGTCTGCGCGGCCGGCGTCGGTCAGCGTCACCAGGCTCGCGCGGGCGTCGGCGGGGTTGGGCTCCTTGCTGACCAGACCGGTCTCCACCAGCTGGGCGATCTGGGCCGACATCGTCGGCTGCGAGCAGCCGTCGGCGCGGGCCAGGTCGGTGATGCCGAGCGGTCCGATGGCGTCGAGGATCGTGAGGACCCGGACGCTGGCCGGAAGGTCGAGCTCTCGGCGGACCAGGCGCATGAGCCGCGCCGCGTAGACGACGAGGTCGCTGGAGAGGTCCAGTGTCGCTTCCGAGGGAAGCAGCTGCGGTGAAGGCATCGATCGGAATCCAGAGTTGGGGGTTGCGGCGCGGTGAACGGGTGGAGACTATCTGAGAATGACTACGGAACGGCACACCTGGATCGCGTTCCTGCGCGCCATCAACCTCGGCGCGAACCGGAAATTCCCGAAACAGGCGATCTCCGCCGCCGTGGTGAGGGCGGGCGGGACCGACGTCGAGACCTACATCAACACAGGCAACGTACGTTTCGACCACCCGGTCGGCGACCGGGTCGAGATGGAGGCGATCTTGGAGGAGGCCTTCGCGGCCGACCGCTTCTTCGAGGTGCCGACGATCTGCGTGACGCCCGCTGAGCTGAAGGTGATCGCCAACGACGCCGCCGCGGTGGGGATGGGGCACGAGGGCAAGCAGTTCGTGTTCCTGTGCAAGGAGCTCACCGACTCCAGCTCCCGGGACGCGCTGGTCGCCCGGGCGGGGGAGGGCGAGCGGGTCTATGTCATCGGCCGCGCCGTGCACCTGCTCACCGAGAGCTTCCAGCAGACGAAGATCACCAACGCCGTGGTCGAGCGCCACATCGCCATCAGCACCAACCGCAACATCAACGTGATCCGCACGCTCGCCGACAAGTGGGCGTGAGGCCTACTGCGCCTCGATGCGGTCGAGGTAGGCCCGGCGTACGTCACCGTCGACGCGGGTGATCGCGGCATCGTCGTGGACGGCACGTCGGATCAGCCGCATCACCCGCTCGGGGACGAGCGGGGCGCCGTTGGCGGCCAGGCCGACGTAGGACGGAACGGCGATCTCGGCCGCCCGGCTGCGGACCGATCTCACCACCGCGGCCGCGATGTCCTCGGGATCGACCGCCGGGAGAACACCGAGGTCGATGCCGGAGGAGAGCTCGGTGCGTACGGCGCTCGGCAGCACGGTGGTGAGGGAGACCCCGGTGCCCTCGAGCTCGAGCCGGGTGGCGGCGCTGAGGCCGACGACGGCGTACTTGCTGGCGTTGTAGACCGCCAGGCCCTTGAGCGGGAACTTGCCCGCCAGCGAGGCGACGTTGACGACGTGGCCGTGGCCGCGGGCGATCATCCGGGGCAGCGAGAGGCGCATGCCGTGGATGACGCCGTGGACGTTGACGTCCATCGTCAGCCGGTCCATCCGGTCTTCCTGGTCGAGGAAGGAGCCGTTGGGCATCACGCCGGCGTTGTTGACCAGGACGCCAACCTGCCGGCCGTGCGCCTCCTCCGCGGCGGCGAGGAAGTCGGCGTAGGACTGCTTGTCGCTGACGTCGAGCCGGTGGCCGCTGGCGCTCTCGCCGAGACCTGCCGCCGCCTCCCGTGCCAGGGTGTCCTCGAGGTCGCCGAGGGCGACCCGCGCGCCGGCCGCGACGAACGCTGTCGCCGTGGCGAGGCCGATGCCGCGGGCGGCGCCGGTGATGACGACGAGAGCGCCGTCGAGGTCGATCCTGGGGTAGCGGGTCATGCGCTGACCTCCTCCGCCTCGTGGACCGTGATCGCGAAGTCAGCCGGGTCGAAGCGGCTGATCCGGCGGACCAGCTCGCCGGTGGACCACGGCCAGGAGAAGCTGTTGCGACCGTTGGCGTCGATGAAGTAGCTGTGGCAGGACGCGCCGCTGTAGGCGGTGCCGGCGAGTGCGGCCTGCACGTCCTCGACGTACGCGGCCTGGGCCTGCGGACTGACGTCGAGCTTCGCCCAGCCCTGGGCGCGGGCGGTCGTGATGGCCTCGGTGATCATCGCCACCTGCGACTCGGCGACGGCGAAGGCAGAGCCGTGACCGGTGCCGAGACTCGGGCCGAGCACCACGAACGCGTTCGGGAAACCGGTGACCGAGGTGCCCTGGTAGGCCTCGGGGGAGCCGGCCCAGTGCTCTGCGAGCGTACGGCCGTCGGCGCCGCGGATCAGGTCGGCGACCGGCATGTCGAGGATGTGGAAGCCGGTGCCGAGGATGATCGCGTCGACCTCCGCCGTGCTTCCGTCGGCGCCGATCACGCGCGCGCCCTCGACCCGCTCGACGGCGGTCGCGTGGACCTCGACGTTCGGCTTCGTCAGCGACTGGAGGTAGTTGTTCGAGAACAGGATCCGCTTGCAGCCGAGCAGGTAGTCGGGCGTCAGCTTCGCCCGTAGCTCCCTGTCCCGGACCGCGGCGCGCAGGTAGGCGCGGCCGACCTGCTGCAGTCCCCGCATCAGCGGCTGCGGGCGACGGAAGGCGATGCCGACGGCCTCCATGGCGGCGTACTCGACTGCGCCGAGCGCTTTCTCGAAGAAGGGCACGTTGTGCTTGACCCACTTCTCCGCGTCCGGCACCGGATGGTCGACCTTCGGCAGCACCCAGTGGGCGGTGCGCTGGAAGAGGTGCAGGCCGGCGACCTGCTTCTGGACCTCGGGTACGAACTGGACCGCCGACGCCCCGGTGCCGATCACGGCCACCCGTTTGCCGTCGAGGTCGAGGTCGTGGTTCCACCGGGCCGAGTGCCAGACCTCGCCGGGGAAGTCGGCCAGACCGGGCAGGTCCGGGATCTTCGGCTCGTTCCACGGGCCGGCGGCGGCGACCAGGAAGCGGGCGGTGACCTCGCCGTCGCTGGTGTCGAGCAGCCACGTCGCGGTCTCCGCGTCCCAGGCCGCGCCGCGGACCTCGACCCCGAACCGGGTGACGTCCTCGAGGCCGCGCTCGCGAGCCACGCCGTCGATGTAGGCGAGGATCTCCGGCTGGTTGCCGTAGACCCGCGACCAGTCGCTGTTGGGCGCGAACGAGAACGAGTAGAGGTTGGACGGTACGTCGCACGCGCACCCCGGATAGGTGTTGGCCCGCCAGGTGCCACCGTAGGTGTCGGCCTTCTCGAGGATGATGACGTCCTCGACGCCCGCTTCGCGCAGCTTGATCGCGGCCGCGATGCCGGAGATGCCGGCGCCGATGACGACGACCTCGTGATGCGTACTCATGCGATTGCTCCTTCGAGTGCGGCCGCGACGCGGCCGGGGAGGTGTCGGCGGGCCGCGGCGAGGGTGGCCTCGCGGCGCCCGAGGTCCATGAAGTTCGGGCCCATCGCGGCCAGCTCCGCAGGCCCGGGCTCGACCCGGACGACGCGGACGCCGGCGTCCCGCAGCCGCGCGACCTCACGGTCGAGCACGGCGGTCATCTGGGAGCGCAGCAGGCGCTCGATCCGGTCGAGGCCACGGGCGGGAACGCCGCCCTCGGTGGTCATCGGGGCGACCACGACGACCTCGTCGACCGCCTGGCCGAGGAGGAGGTCGGCCGAGACGGAGGAGACCGCACCGCCGTCGAGGTAGCGACGGCCCGCGATCTCGACCGGCGGGAACCAGCCGGGGATCGCCCAGGAAGCCGCGACCGCCGCGCCCAGGGTGGCCGAGGGGGCGCCGGCGGAGCCGAACGCCACCCGAGTGCCGGTGGCCGCGTCCACCGCGACCAGCCAGGTCGCGGGGTGGTCGACCCAGCCGTCGGGTCCGGCCAGCGCCTCGCCGTACGTCCGCAGCCAGGTGGCGTCGCCGCGGCCGCGGGGGAGCAGGCCGGCCAGTGCGGTGTAGGGCGAGCGGCGGGCGAGGCCGGGACGTACCAGGCCGAGCGCGGGCAGCGCGGGTGCCGGCACCGGTGGCGCCGTGCCGGGATGGACGGCGACGTGGGCCGCCAGGACCGGGTCGGCGCCCGGTGCCTCGTCGAGCGCGTCGAGGAGGTGCTGCGGCGTACGGCCGGACCCGAGGGCCGCGACGATCTCCGAGCCCGCGGACGTGCCGACGAGGACATCGGCCGTGCGGACGTCCCAGTCCAGTGCCTCCTCCAGCACGCGGAGGGCCACGGCCGTCCAGGCGAAACCGAGGGTGCCGCCGCAGCCGATGGCGAGTGCGCGTCGTCGAGTCATATTGGGATACTAACGGTATTTGAATACCGGCGGTAGCCCGAACTGGTAAGGTTTGGCCCGTGGGCCGGATCACGCGCAAGGAGTCGCACGCGCAGACGCGTGAGCGGCTCGTCGCGACCGCTCACCGGCTGTTCCTCTCGGACGGCTACAACGCGACCTCGCTCGACAAGGTCGCCACCACGGCGGGCTTCTCGAAGGGCGCGGTCTACTCGAACTTCTCCACCAAGCACGAGCTCGGCCTCGCCGTGCTCGACGTGATCCACCGGGAGCGGGCAGAGTCCCTGGCGGTCGCCGTCAGCGGCGTCGACACCGTCGAGGGCCGGATCGACGCCTTCGCGGCGTGGGCCGAGGCCAACATCGGCGACGTCGGCTGGACCGCGCTCGAGGTCGAGTTCGCGACCAGCACCCGCCGCGTCCCGGGGGTGAGTCAGCAGCTCGCCGGCCGGCGCCGTGAGCTCACCGCGGCCATCGCCGGACTCATCGAGCAGCAGGCCGCCGACCTCGGCCTGAGCCTCGCCTCACCGGCCGAGGACGCCGCTGTCCAGCTGCTCTCCCTCGGCATCGGGCTCGGCGTCCAGCGTGCGTTCGACCCCGATCTCTCGGTCACCAGCCTGGTCGACCTGCTGCGTTCGCTCCTGGAGAGCGCGACGCCTGCGTCGTAGTGCGCGAAACCTAGTGGGCCGGGGCGCCGTTGCGCTCCGGGGCCGGGAAGGAGACCCGGTTCAGTTTGCGTACGGCCGGGCTCAGCAGTGTCGCGAGGGAGATCACCACGTAGGCGATGCCGGCGATCGCGAGCATGTTCTCGATCCCGTACGCAGCAGCCAGCGGCCCCATGGCCAGCTGTCCGACAGGGATGGCGATGTAGGTGCCGAGCTGGTCGTAGGAGGACGCCCGGGAGAGCAGATCGGCGGGGACGTTCTCCTGCATCGACAGCTGCCAGCCGAGGCTGAAGACCTGGATGCCGGCGCCGGAGAGGGCGGCTGCGGGGAGGAGCACGGCGAGCTCGGTGGAGAAGCCGAGAGCGGCGATCGGCAGCCCGAACAGGGCCATGCCGATCATGCCGTAGAACAGCGGCCGCTCGAGCCGGACCTTCATCAGCACGAGGGTCGCGGCGAGCACGCCGATCCCCTGGAAGGTCAGGATCAGGCCCCAGCCGCCGGCGCCCAGCGCCGAGCTCTCGGCCCGCTGCGGGCCCAGCGTGAGCAGCCCGCCCTCGTAGAGCGCGTTGAGCATGGTCGCGGCGCCGACGCAGAGCCACAGCCAGCTCGTCGAGCGGAAGTAGTCCCACCCCGTGCGCAGATCGCCGATGAGCGAGGCCTTGCCGACCGTGCCGCTGAGCTTGACCGGCAGCAACAGCAGCGCCGCGATGATCCAGGTGGCGGCGTCGAGTGCGAGCGCCCAGCCCGCACCGACACTGAGGACGAGCAGGCCGGCGGTGCCCGGACCGGCGACCGCGACGACCGCCCGGGTCAGCGACAACAGCACGTTGGCTTCCTGCAGCATGGTGCGAGGCACCACGAGCGGGATGATCCCCTGCTGGGCGGGCAGGCCGGCGGCGGAGACGATGCCGTTGAGCGCGGAGAGTGCGATCAGGTGCCACAGCTCGGCGACACCGGCGATGACGAGGACGGCCACGACCGCCTGGCTCAGCCCCGAGACCAGGTTGGAGGCGAACAGGATCCGGGCTCGGCCCATCCGGTCGGCGAGCACGCCGCCGATGAGCATGAAGATGATCATCGGGATGGTGCGGGCCGCGAGGACGGCGCCGATCGCGATCGGCGCGTCACTGACCTCCATGACCGCGAAGGCCAGGGCGACGGGCGCCATGAAGTTGCCCACCAGATTGATCGATCGAGAAGCGAAGAACCAGCGGAAGTGGGGTTCGTGAAGTGGGGCTGTCGCCGAGATCCGAGCCATTCGAGAGAGAATAGACCGTCAGGTGATTTCTATCTCCCGAAAAATCCCAATTCTGTCACGAGACCGTTATCCCGGCCGAGCGCATCTCCTCGATCGCGGCTGAGGTGCTCGCCGGAGCCACGCCGGCAGCCAGATCAGCGAGCAGCGTGGTGCGGAAACCGGCGGCTCGGGCGTCGAGTGCGGTGGCACGTACGCAGTAGTCGGTCGCCAGCCCGCACACGTCGACCTCCTCCACCCCGTGGGCCCGGAGCCAGTCGGTCAGGGTGGCGCCGCCGGTGGCCGCGCCCTCGAAGCCGGAGTAGGCGGCTGCGTACTCACCCTTGCGGAAGATCTCGTCGAAGGTGACCGGGTCGAGGTTGGGGTGGAAGGCCTCGCCGTCGGTGCCGACCACGCAGTGAGCGGGCCAGGAGTTGACGTAGTCCGGCGGGTTGCCGAAGTGGTCGCCCGGGTCGATGTGGTGGTCCTTGGTCGCCACGACCAGCCCGTACGTCTGCTCCGGCTCCTTGCTCGCCGCCCGCTCCCGCAGCAGCTGACCGATGTCGTAGGCCACCCGGGCCCCGCCGTCGACCGGCAGGGAGCCGCCCTCGCAGAAGTCGTTCTGTACGTCGACCACGATCAGTGCACGCGTCATGGTCGTCAGCCTAGTGGTGCGTCCGGGAAGTTCCTGAGCGTTTGGCGTCCGTCAGGGTGCGTGCATCGCAAGGCGGCGTCGCGAAGTCATACCGGGGTCTTTCGAGCGGCGCCAACGCGGCGAGGTGCGTGCCATGGCGGCGCGAAGCGCCCAGGAACTTCGGGGACGCACCACTAGACCGGCTCTACTGGAAGAGCGTCGGGATCGCGGGGTCGCCCTTCAGGAGCGAGTGGGCGATGACCGGGAGCTCGGCGACCGAGGCCCGGTGGCGGTCGCGCGCGGCGTCGAGGGGCTCGCGGCCGACGACCTCGCCCTTGTGGACCAGCTGGGTCAGGAGCGGACGGTCGTTGCCGTCGCCCTCGGGTGCGGTGCCGATGCCGATCACCTCGGCGTCCGCCGTGTCTATTCCTGTGGCCCTGCGGTTGCGGCGGCGCAGGGCGTACTTCCGGCCGCCGATCGACGCCTTCGACGCGCTCTTCTTGGCGACCGGCTCCAGGTCGCCGGAGGCGCCTTCGCGGGCGACCAGCTTGTAGACGAACCCGGCGGTCGGGTGGCCGGAGCCGGTGACCAGCTGGGTGCCGACGCCGTAGCCGTCGACCGGGGCGGCCGCGAGGCCGGCGATGGCGTACTCGTCCAGGTCGCTGGTGACGATGATCTTCGTCTCGGTCGCGCCGAGGCCGTCCAGCTGGTGGCGTACGTCATGGGCGAGGAGCCCCAGGTCACCGGAGTCGATCCGCACCGCACCGAGCTCGGGACCGGCGATCTCGACCGCCTTGGTCACCGCCTCGGCGATGTCGTAGGTGTCCACCAGCAGCGTGGTGCCCCTGCCGAGGGAGGCGACCTGCGCCTGGAAGGCCTGCTCCTCGGTGTCGTGCAGGAGGGTGAAGGCGTGTGCGGAGGTGCCGGTCGTGGGCACGCCGAAGCGGGCACGGGCGGCGAGGTTGGAGGTGGCGGTGAAGCCGGCGACGTAGGCCGCTCGGGCGGCGGCGATCGCGGCCGCCTCGTGGGTGCGGCGCGAGCCCATCTCGATGCACGGGCGCTCACCGGCCGCCATCGTCATCCGGGAGGCCGCGGTGGCGATGGCCGAGTCGTGGTTGTAGATCGAGAGCAGCACCGTCTCCAGGACGACCGCCTCGGCGAAGCTGGCCTCGACCACGAGCAGGGGCGAGTGCGGGAAGAAGGTCTCGCCCTCGGCGTACCCCCAGATGTCGCCGGTGAAGCGGTAGCCGGCCAGCCACTCCAGGGTCGGGCCGTCGACGACGCCCTCCAGGATCGCCAGCTGCTCCGAGCCGAAGCGGAACGCCTCGAGCGCGTCGAGCGCGCGCCCGACCCCGGCCACCACGCCGTAGCGCCGCCCACCGGCCAGGCGCCGGGGGAACAGCTCGAAGACGGAGCGACGCTCCGCCGTGCCCGCCTTCAGGGCGGCCTGGAGCATGGTCAGCTCGTAGTGATCTGTCAGGAGCGCGGTCGAGTCCGCTGTCGAGTCCACGGGCACATCGTGGCACGATGGATGCCATGAGCGCGCCAAGCCCTGTGGAGCTCGACGAGCCCGAGGTCGACGACCTCGTCGCGCCCGCGACGCCGTGGGTGACCATCGTCTGGAACGACCCGGTCAACCTGATGTCGTACGTCACCTTCGTCTTCCAGAAGTACTTCGGCTACTCCAAGAAGAAGTCGGAGAAGCTGATGATGGAGGTGCACAACGACGGCAAGTCGGCGGTCTCCGCGGGCAGTCGCGAGGAGATGGAGCGCGACGTGCAGGCGATGCACGAATACGGGCTGTGGGCGACCCTGGAGAAGCAGGATTGATGGGCGGGTTCAGCTACCACCGCCGCAGCAAGCAGATCATCGCGACCTTCTCCGGGTTCGAGGCCGACCTGCTCCGTTCGCTGGCCTCGCAGCTCGTCGAGCTGTTGCGCAACGAGGTCGCCGCCCCGGCCGAGAGCGATGACCCCCTCGAGGCACTGCTCGACTTCTCGGGGCCGACCACCGAGCCCGAGGACCCGGTGCTGAAGCGGCTCTTCCCCTCCGCCTACGGCAACGACGAAGAGGCCGCCGGGGAGTTTCGGCGGTTCACCGAGGGTGGGCTGCGCGATGGCAAGGCGAGGGCCGCCTCCACGATCATCGACTCCCTCGAGGAGGCCGGGCTCCCGCCCGAGCTCGACGAGGACGGGCTGGTCATCGACGTCGAGCTCCCGATCCCCGACGCCGAGGCGTGGATGCGCTCCTTCACCGACATCCGGCTCGCGCTCGCGACCCGGCTCGGAGTCGAGGAGGGTGACGAGGACTTCTGGGACTCGCTGACCGACGACGACCCCGCCGGCCAGGTCTACGGGATCTACCAGTGGGTCGGGATCCTGCAGGAGACCATGGTCGAGGCGCTGTGGGCGGCGTCCTGACCGAGGCGCCCTAGCGTCCGGCCGTACGACCGTCCAGCAGGGTGACCAGGATGCGGGTGAGCGTCGCCCGGTCCTCCTCCGGCAGAGGCCGCAGGAGCTCGTCGGCGGCCTGCTGACGGGCATCCTCGATCAGCCGTCCCAGGCGTACGCCCTCCTCGGTCGCGACCACGCAGACCGCCCGGCGGTCGGCCGGATCGGGCCGGCGCGCGACCAGGCCGTGGCCCTCGAGGCCGTCGACAACCTCGGTGGCCGACCTCGGGACGATGCGGAGTCGCTCCGCGAGTGCCGAGAGCCGGATCGGTTCGTCGGCGGCGAGCACGATCCGCAGGGCTCGGCCCTGCGAGGGGGTGATCCCCCAACGGGCGGTTGCCTCGCCGAAGCGGCGGCGAAGGGCGCGCGCTGCCGCCATCAGCAGGTCGGCGGTCTCGTCCACAGGAATAACCCTAACCCATCGCGCGTTAGCCTCATTGTGAGTCAACCTCAGTAAATAGGATCGAGGTGTTCGGATGAGTGACCCGCACCCGTACAAGTCTTCCGGTGGACCCGGCCGCTCCGGCCGTGACCCACGCACCAAGCGCGCCGATCGCGCCCAGCTCGAGGCCCAGCCGGTCTCGCTGCGGCGGATCGCGCGCCTCTTCGCGCCCTACCGCGGGCGCCTGCTTCTCGTCGTGGCGCTGATCGTGATCAGCTCGGTGATCGGGCTGGCGCAGCCGTTCCTGGTCAAGCACGTCATCGACACCGCCCTGCCCGAGGGTGACACCACGCTGCTCGTGCTATGCGTCGCCGCGATGGTGCTCGTGGCCATCGCGTCCGCCGCCCTCGGGGTGGCCCAGACGCTGATCTCGACCGAGATCGGCCAGCGGGTCATGCACCGGCTGCGTACCGATCTCTTCGGACACCTGCAGCGCCAGTCGCTCGACTTCTTCACCCGTACGCGTGGTGGCGAGGTGCAGTCGCGGATGGTCAACGACATCGGATCGATGCAGTCGGTGGTCACCTCCACCGCGACCTCGATCGCGGCCAACGTCACGGTGGTGGCCGGCACCGTGGTCGCGATGATGGCGCTCAACTGGCGGCTCGCGCTGATCTCGCTGGTGGTGCTGCCGCCGGCGGTGTGGACCACCCGCAAGGTGGCACAGATGCGCTACGCGGTGACGACGCAGCGCCAGGCGAAGATGGTCGACCTGCACGTGCAGGTCGAGGAGGGGCTCTCGGTCAGCGGCATCCTGCTGACCAAGACCCTCGGTGCCGCGCCGGCCCTGGCCTCCCGTTTCGAGCAGACCTCCCACGACCTCGTCGGTCTGGAGGTACGCAGCCAGCTCGCCGGGAGGTGGCGGATGGCGACCATGCAGGTCGTCTTCGCCGCGGTGCCGGCCGCGCTCTACCTCGCCGCGGGGTTCCCGGCGACCTCCGGTGCGTTGACCATCGGGACCCTGGTCGCCTTCGTCTCGCTGCAGGGCTCGCTGTTCCGGCCGCTGATGGGGCTGCTCAACGTCGGGGTCGACGTGACCTCCTCGCTGGCGCTCTTCTCGCGCATCTTCGAATACCTCGACCTGCCTGTCGAGATCGACGACCCGGTCTCCCCGGTGCCGTTGGGAGAGGCTCGCGGTGAGGTCGTCCTCGACGACGTCGGGTTCTCCTACGACGGCGCGCAACCCGTCCTCGACCACATCTCGCTGCGGGTGCCCGCGGGCGGCTCGCTGGCGCTGGTCGGGGCCACCGGATCGGGCAAGTCGACGCTGGCGGGGATGGTCGCGCGGCTGCACGACCCGACCTCCGGCCGGGTCCTGCTCGACGGGGTCGACCTGCGCGACCTGACCCTGGCCGACCTGGCCGCCAACGTCGGCATGGTCACCCAGGAGACCTACCTGCTCCACGCGAGCGTGCGCGACAACCTGCGCCACGCCCGCCCCGACGCGAGCGACGCCGAGATCGAGGCGGCTGCTCGGGCGGCCCGGATCCACGACCTGATCGTCGGGCTCCCCGAGGGCTACGACACCCTCGTCGGCTCCCGCGGCCACCGCTTCTCCGGCGGTGAGCAGCAGCGCCTGGCGATCGCTCGCACGCTGCTGCGCGACCCCCGTGTGCTCGTGCTCGACGAGGCCACCTCCGCGCTCGACAACACCACCGAGCGCGAGGTCCAGGCGGCCCTGGACCGGCTGGCCGAGGGGCGTACGACGATCACGATCGCCCACCGCCTCTCCACCGTCCGCGACGCCGACCAGATCGCCGTGCTCGACCACGGCCGCGTCGTCGAGGTCGGCACGCACGAGGAGCTGCTGCTGCGGGGTGGCGCCTACGCCGACCTCGTCCGCGGTGGCCTCACCGCGGCCGCCTAGCACGGTCGGTGGGTGGCTGCCGGCCGGAGTCCGAGGGTCGGTCACGTTCAGGATCCGGTTCGGGTCCGCCTAGGCTGATCCCGTGCTGACCATCGACCAGGCGACGTACGACGCGATCGTCGCCCACGCGAAGCGCGACCATCCCGACGAGGCGTGCGGGATCGTCGCGGGGCCCGAGGGCTCGGATCGGCCCGAGCGGTTCATCGAGATGATCAACGCCGCGGGCTCGCCGACCTTCTACGAGTTCGACTCGACCGATCTGCTCCAGCTCTACAAGGAGATGGACGCGAACGACGAGGAGCCGGTGGTGGTCTACCACTCCCACACGGCGACCGAGGCCTACCCCTCGCGCACCGACATCGGGCTGGCGATGGAGCCGAACGCGCACTACGTGCTGGTCAGCACCCGCGAGCACGGAAATGAGACGGGCCCGGTCGAGTTCCGGTCCTATCGGATCGTCGACGGCAACGTCACCGAGGAAGAAATCAGCATCGTCGCGACGTTGTCGTGACGCGCACCACCTACATCTAGGAGAACGAACCCATGGCCATCGAGGTCAAGATCCCGACCATCCTCCGCACCTACACCGCCGGTGAGAAGGCAGTCAGCGCCGAGGGCAAGACCCTGAGTGCGCTCATCGACGACCTCGAGGCGAACCACTCCGGCATCAAGGAGCGCCTCATCGACAACGGCGACCTGCGCCGCTTCGTCAACGTCTACATCAACGACGAGGACGTACGTTTCATCGGCGGTCTCGACGCCGAGCTCAAGGACGGCGACCAGGTCGTCGTGCTGCCCGCCGTCGCCGGTGGCTGCTGAGCTGTGCGGATGCTCACCGAGGTAACTCGGTGAGCACTCACTTCCTTCGTGGAGTTCCGCGAGGGCAGTGACTCCAGACCGAGTTACCTCGGTCAGCATCCGGCAGTTGTTCACCCCATAATGCCGCGGTCGTACGCTCGTGCGACCGCGGCTGCTCTGTCTGTGACCCCGAGCTTGTCGAAGATGTGGCCCAGGTGGGTCTTGACCGTCGCCTCGCTGACGAAGAGCGACGCCGCGATGGCGCGGTTGGTCGTGCCGCGGGCGACGAGGGTGAGCACCTCGCGCTCGCGTGGGCTGAGCTGCGCGGACGGGCCGGGCGAGCGAAGGCGTGAGGCCAGCCGGGTCGCGACCGCGGGGGAGAGGACGGTCTCGCCCGCCGCGGTCGCGCGGACCGCCGCGACCAGGTCGGCGGTCGGTGCGTCCTTGAGGAGATAGCCCGTGGCGCCGGCTTCGATGGCCGCGACGACGTCGGAGTCGGTGTCGAAGGTGGTCAGCACGAGTACGCCGACCCCGGACTCCTGCGCGCGGAGCCGCTCGATCACCTCGACCCCGCCCGTGCCGGGCATCCGCAGGTCGAGGACGAGTACGTCCGGCGCCAGTGAATCCACCAGAGCGAGCGCCTGGGCCCCGTCGCCGGCCTGGCCGACGACGTCGAAGTCCGACTCGGTCTGCAGCGCTCCGGCCACTCCGTCACGTACGACTGGATGGTCGTCGGCGACCACGATCCGGATCATGCGGCCTCCTCGGTTCGTCGGAACTGACGTCTCGATCTCCACAACTGACGTCTCGATCTGCGTAAGTGACGTCTCGGCATCAGGCGGGTCCTCGGGGGAGGGCGGGGATGCGGGCGGAGACGGCGGTGCCGTCGCCGGGTGCGGACTCGACGGTGAAGCTGCCGGTCAGGCGCCGGGCGCGGTCGCGCATGACGCCCAGGCCGAAGGAGCTGCCGCGGACCGGAGCGGTGGGGTCGAAGCCGGAGCCGTCGTCGCGGACGTCGAGGATGACCTCGGCCGCGTCGAAGGTGAGCGTGACGCCGACCCGTTGCGCAGAAGCGTGCTTGGCGACGTTGGCGAGGGCCTCCTGGGCGATCCGCAACAGGGTCGCCTCGACCTCGGAGTGCAGGGCGACGGCATCGCCGACGACGACGAACGAAGCCTCGGTCCCGTGGTCGTCGCGCCAGCTCGCGACCAGTGCCGACAACGCGTCGACGAGCCCGGCGTCGGCCAGCTCGGCGGGGGTCAGGTCCTGCACGGAGCGCCGGGCCTCGACCAGCGCGGTGCGGGCCATCTCGGTGGCCCGGGCCACCCGGCGGCGTACGTCCTCGGCGTCGTCGGACCCCTGGGCGGCCTGGAGCTGGGCGACGACGCCGGCGAGCGACTGGGCGATGGTGTCGTGGATCTCGCGGGCGAGGCGCTCGCGCTCGTCGCGTACGCCGGTCTGCCGTGACTGCGCGAGCAGCTGCTCCTGCAGCTCCGCGTTCTCGGCGAGCGCGCGCTCCAGCCGGGTGATGGTGTCGGCCCGCTCCTGGCTGACGGTGTCGAGGTGGATGCTGTAGCGACCCATCAGCGAGGCCAGCCCGAAGTTGACGACGAACAGCACCGGCCACAGTGCGGCCTGCCACTTCTCGTCGTACGGCGGCGGCCCGCCGACCTGCCCGGTGGCCATGATCAACGCGGTGGCCGCCATCGCCACCCACCGCCACCGGCCCCGGAACGAGTCGAAGGCGTCCAGGAACCCGATCCAGGCGAAGATGCAGAACAGCGGATGAAGCACGGTGAGGGCGGCGACCAGGAGCGTCCGTCCGATGTAGGCGACCGGATGTGGACGGGCGTAGACATAGGTCCACCGCCAGGTCCACACCGCGGTCGCGGCCACGAGCACGGCGAAGGCGATCCGCGTCTCGACGGTGACCGGCCCCATCGCGGGGAAGGTCGCGACACAGATGACGGTGGCGAGCGCGAGCAGCACGAAGGGCAGCACCTTCAGGTTGCGGTCCCACTGCTGCTCGAGCTCGACGGCCGAAGTCATGGGTAGGACCCTCTCATTCCCAGCGGAAGGTGCGCACGGCAATCAGGTAGAGGACGACCGCCCAGCCGCCCATCACCGCCAGATCCACCAGGTGCGGGAAGGTACCGCCGGCAGCGTCGTTGAGCGCGTTGGAGGCAGCTCCGTAGGGCGTGAGCGAGATGATGTCTCGAGCCGTGCCCCCGAAGGTCTCGATCGGGACATAGACACCTGCGGTGAACATGCTCGGGAAGAAGAACACCATGCTCACGACCTGCCCGGTCTTGGCGTTGGGAGAGACGGCCGTGATGACGGCCCCGATCCCGAGCGAGACGACCAGGGCGAGGACGTAGGCCACCACGTACCCGACGAGCGATTCCGGCAGCGGCGTCCCGAACACGACCTGGGCGAGCACGATGACGATCACCGAGGATGCGGTCACCAAGATGGCATTGATCAGCACCTGGGCGAGCAGGATCGTGGAGGGGCGGGCCGGTGTGGTGCCGAGCCGCCGCAGCACCCCGGTCTCTCGGTAGCTGGTCAGCGTCGGTGGCATCGTCATGATCGAGGCGGCGATCATGGAGAACAGCACGGTGACCGGCACGTAGACGTCGAGCAGGCTCCGGCCGCCGAGGTCGGCACTGTTCTCGCGGAAGCTCGGGATCGCCCCGAGCACCCCCAGCAGCAGGCTCGGGAACAGTACGACCCAGAAGAGCGAGAGCCGATCGCGGGCGGAGAGCCGGGACTCCGTACGGATCACGGCAACGGTCGGGCTGGTCATCGGAGCGCCTCCATGGCGTCGGTCTCGGGCGAGGTGTCGGTGAGATCGAGGTAGGCGGCGTCGAGGCTCCCCGCGGCGATCCGGAGCCGCTGCGGCACCACACCCTGCGTACGCAGCGCCTCGACGACCGCGAGCGCGACCCCCTCGGCGCCTTCGACGGTGACGGTGCCGTTCTCGCTTCGCGCGGCGGTGACGCCGTCGAGCTCGCGCAGGGAGGCCAGGTCGATCGCGACCGAGGTCTCGAAGGTGGTGATCGTGGCCGCGGAGGCGGAGTCGATGAGCCCCGCCGGGGTGTCCAGCGCCCGGATCCGGCCGGCGTCGACGATGGCGATCCGGTCGCAGAGGGTCTGCGCCTCCTCCATCGAGTGGGTGACCAGCAGGACGGTCACACCCCGGTCGCGTACGTCGCGCACCAGGTCCCACACCTCGCGACGCGCCCGTGGGTCCAGGCCGGTGGTGAGCTCGTCGAGCACAACGACCCGCGGCCGGCCGATCAGCGCAAGCGCGATCGAGAGCCGCTGCTGCTGTCCGCCGGAGAGGTTCTCGAACCGCTGCCGCAGATTGGCCCCGAGACCGAGCCGCTCGGCCAGCGGCGCCCACGGCTCCGGGTCGGGGTAGATGGCGCTCCACAGCTCCAGGGCTTCCTGAACGGTGATCCTCGGCTGCAGCTTCGCCTCCTGGAGCTGTACGCCGAGCACCTCCGTCACCGCGGCGCGGTCGGTCCACGGGTCGATCCCGTGGACCCGGATCCGGCCGCGGTCGCCGACCCGCAGGCCCGCGATCGACTCGACGGTCGTGCTCTTGCCAGCTCCGTTCGGGCCGAGGATGCCGAAGATCTCGCCCTCGTGGACGGTCAGGCTGATCTCGTCGACCGCCACCTTCTCGCCGAATGTCTTGCGCAGGCCGTCCACGACGACCGCTGGTTCTCGCTCCTGATGCATACCTTCAGCGTGGCCGGTGACGCGATCTCACGGATCGGGCGATCGGCGCGAGTGGGCATCAGTCGATCGGTTGATGCGACGATGGACCCCATGCGCTACGACAACCTGCTGGCGTCGGTCGGGGGCACCCCGTTGGTGGGGCTTCCCCGCCTCTCGCCCTCTCCCGACGTACGTCTGTGGGCCAAGCTCGAGGACCGGAACCCCACCGGCTCGATCAAGGACCGCCCGGCTCTTCGCATGGTCGAGGAGGCCGAGAAGGACGGCAGGCTCCGCCCGGGCTGCACGATCCTGGAGCCGACGTCCGGCAACACCGGGATCTCGCTGGCCATGGCGGCCAAGCTCAAGGGCTACCGGATCGTCTGCGTGATGCCCGAGAACACCTCCGAGGAGCGGCGCCAGCTGCTGCGGATGTGGGGCGCCGAGATCGTCTCCTCGCCCGCCGCCGGCGGCTCCAACGAGGCCGTCCGCGTCGCCAAGCGCCTCGCCGCCGAGCACCCCGACTGGGTGATGCTCTACCAGTACGGCAACTCCTCCAACGCCCTCGCCCACGAGGAGGGCACCGGCCCCGAGCTCCTCGCCGACCTCCCCGCGATCACCCACTTCGTCGCCGGGCTCGGCACGACCGGGACCCTGATGGGCGTCGGCCGCTACTTCCGCTCCGCCAAGCCGGAGGTACGCATCGTCGCCGCCGAGCCCCGCTACGGCGAGCTCGTCTACGGCCTGCGCAACCTGGACGAGGGCTTCGTCCCCGAGCTTTACGACGCCTCCCTCATCGATGCCCGCTTCTCGGTGGGTCCGCGCGACGCGGTCCGACGGGTGCGCGAGCTGTTGGAGCTGGAAGGCATCTTCGCCGGCATCTCCACCGGCGCCATCCTCCACGCCGCCCTCGCCCAGGCCGCCAAGTCCCTCAAGGCCGGCGAGAAGGCCGACATCGCCTTCGTCGTCGCCGACGGGGGTTGGAAGTACCTCTCCACCGGGGCGTACGAAGGCACCATCGACGAGGCCGAGGAAGGTCTCGAGGGCCAGCTCTGGGCCTGAGCGACCCCGCCGGTCTGCCCGGCCCTCCCCGGTATCGGGTATCCCGGGTATTGAAAGTCACGGTCTGGGCGGTTCCGGGCGGAGGCACCCCTAACGTGCCGGTGTGGTCTACGGCACATCATCGGGGTGGAGTGACACAGTCCTGTCGGTCTGGGGCAAGTCGTCCGACAGGGAAGCGCAGGCATGGCTGCCGCTGGTCCAGCACCTGACCGACTCGGCTGACGTCGCCGGTCTCGTCTGGGGCTGGCTGCCGCCGAACGTCCGGCAGGCCATCGAGAAAGACCTTCCGGAGACCGGCCGAGACGGTCGCACGCTGCTCCGCTGGCTCGCCGGCGTTCACGACGTCGGGAAGTGCTCGCCGCCGTTCGCGGCGAAGATGCCGGTCCTGGCCGCTCGGATGCGGGACCACGGACTGGTTCTTCCGGTCAGCACCGCAGACTTCGGCCGGGCCACCCACGGACTCGTCGGGCATGTCCTCCTGCAGCGATGGCTAAAGGAGATGTACGACGCCGGTGCCCGGGTCGCGCGCACCTACGCGGTCATCGTGGGCGGCCATCACGGCGTGCCGCCGACAAGCGAGAAGGTGACCTGGCTGAAGGACCGCCCGCATCTGCTCGGTGACGGGGAATGGCGTCGGGCGCAGGTCGAGATCCTCGACGGGATGGCTGCCTACACCGGCGCGGATCGACACCTCGCGGCATGGGCCGGCAGCGCACTGACTCCCACCGCGCAGGCGCTGCTCACCGGCGGGGTCATCGTCTCGGACTGGTTGGCCTCGAACGTCGACCTCTTCCCGTTCGACTCCTCCGCGGGGGCTGCCCGCGCCGAGCTCGCCTGGAAGGAGCTCGGTCTCCCGGATCACTGGTCTCCAGCGGCACCGCCGCTCCGGCCGGACGACCATCTGACTGCTCGGTTCCCACACCTCGGTGCCACCACCCGCCCGGTCCAGCAGTTGGCGGTCGAGGTGGCCCGAGGAGCCGCGACGGCCCCGCTCGTGATCGTCGAGTCGACGATGGGTTCCGGGAAGACCGAGGCGGCGTTGATGGCTGCCGAGGTCCTGGCCGAGCGGTTCGGAGCCGGGGGACTCTTTCTTGGGCTGCCCACCATGGCGACCGCCGACGGCATTTTCGCGCGCATCGTCGACTGGATCGGGCACCTCGACGGCGACGGGGCCACCAGCATCAACCTGGCCCATGGCAAGTCCGATCTCAACGACGACTACCAGAGCCTTCATCGGCGGAGGCTGGCCGATATCCACGACGAGGACCACCCGCCCGCTCGGGTGCGTGCCGAAGTTCAGGCGTGGCTCACCGGTCGGAAGAAGAAGGTGCTCGCCTCGATGGTCGTGGGCACCGTCGACCAGCTGCTCTTCATGGCGCTGCAGGCCAAGCACGTGACG
The DNA here is from genome assembly GCF_044767415.1 of Nocardioides sp. NPDC101246. Taxonomy (NCBI): domain Bacteria; kingdom Bacillati; phylum Actinomycetota; class Actinomycetes; order Propionibacteriales; family Nocardioidaceae; genus Nocardioides; species Nocardioides sp. NPDC101246. The sequence goes on along the minus strand of NZ_JBIWNX010000003.1, from coordinate 62,215 downwards.
CTTCGCCACCTCGGCCTGGCCGGCAAGGTCGTGATCGTCGACGAGGTCCACGCCGCCGACGACTACATGCGGATGTACCTGTGCCGGGCGTTGGAGTGGCTTGCTGCGTACGAGGTTCCGGTGGTCCTCCTCTCCGCGACGCTGCCGAGCAGTCAGCGTGAGGAGCTGGTGAACGGCTACCGCGCCGGTCTGGGGCTCACCGCTCAACGTCTCGCCGCCCCTATGGCCTACCCGATGATCACCAGCGTCAGTACGTCGGGCACCGAGTTCCACACCGTCGACGCCGCGACGACGCCCACCCGCGTCGAGCTCCGCTGCATCGAGGACGACACCGGTGACCTCGTTGCGCTGCTCGAGGAGTGGCTCGTCGACGGCGGCTGCGTCGGTGTCATCTGCAACACCGTCGGCCGGGCGCAGGAGGCTGCGAAGGCGTTGCGTGAGCGATACGGCAGCGACGTCGTTCTCGTGCACTCCCGCTTCATCGCCACGCATCGTGCCGAACGTGAGGCGGAGCTGCGGGCCGAGCTCGGCCGAGACGGTGCCCGGCGACCCTTGCGGCGCATCGTCGTCGGCACCCAGGTCCTGGAGCAGTCGCTCGACGTCGACTTCGATGCGATGGTCACCGATCTCGCCCCGACCGACCTGGTGCTCCAGCGGCTCGGCCGCCTCCACCGACACGTTCGACGACGCCCGGAGCGGTTGGCCGTTCCCCGGGCCGCTATCCGAGGTGTCCAAGAGTGGTCGGAGGACGGTCCGGTGCCGGCTCGTGGAGCAACCGTGGTCTACGGCGACAGCCGCCTGCTCCGTGCCGCGGCCGTCATGGGCCTGGCACCCGCGACCGTCTCGACGCTGACCCTTCCTGACGAGGTCCGACCGAAGGTCGAGGCGGCCTACGCGGCCGTGTTCGAGGCGCCGCCCGGGTGGGCCGAGCGGGTGCGGGCGGCGGACGACCGGCACGAGAAGAAGACTCGCGACGCCCGGGTCCGAGCTGATGGCTTCCGGCTCCGATCCCTACCCGAGCTCGAGGGTCACCTCGTCGGTCTGCTGGAGGATTCGTCGGCCGACGCAGAGGATCCTCGGTGCGCGCCGCGGGTGCGCGACACCGAGGACGGCCTCGAAGTGATCGTGGTCCAGCGCGACGACGGCGTCGTCCGTTTCATCGCAGACGGAAGCGAGCACGCCGGGAGGGTCCTGCCCGTGGATCTGGGGGACTCGCCCGAAGACCGGATCGCGCGATCCCTGGCCGCGGTCACGGTCAGGCTGCCGATCCAGATGACGGCCCCGTACGCCTTCGAGGCCACGCTCGACGCGCTCGAAGCACAGGGACACGAGGGCTGGCAGAGCTCTCGCTGGCTCGCCGGCCAGCTCGTCCTCCACCTCGATACCGACTGGAACGCGACCGTCGGTGAGTTTGACCTTCACTACGACCAGGCCGACGGACTGGTCGTCATCCGAAAGGACATCGATGTCTGACCCGTCGTTCGACCTGACGACACAGCCGTGGATCCGCGTACGCCTCCTCGACGGTTCCTTGGCGGAGCTCTCCCTCCGAGACCTCTTCGCCCGGGCCCACGAGGTCACCATGATCGCCGGAGAGCTTCCGACGCAGGATGTCGCCGTCCTGCGCCTGCTGCTGGCGATCCTGCGCCGCAGCCTCCCCGGGGAGCGCGGCACTGCGGCCTGGGGGAGACTCTGGCGCCGCGGGCACCTCGACCCCACGCAGATCGAGGAGTACCTCGACCGCTGGGCCGACCGGTTCGATCTCCTGCATCCGGTTGCGCCGTTCTATCAGGTCGCGTCGCTACAGCCTCCGAAGAGCGGAACCAAGGGCATCGCCAATCTGATCGCTGACCAGCCGCGCGAAGGACGGGGTTTGTTCACGACCCGTACCGGGGCGGCACTGGACACCATGGGGTTCGCTGAATCGGCGAGGTGGCTGCTTCACCTTCATGCGTTCGACTCAGGCGGGACGAAGTCTGTTGCCGCCGGACCGAACCGGTCGCGCTCTGCCCGGATTGCTTGGTGCGGGGGGCTTGGAATGGTCGTGATCCAAGGGGAGACCCTTTTTCACACGTTGCTGCTCAATCTGCCGATCGCATCCAAGGACTCAGACCCGAGTCGAGACGCGGCTGCGTGGGAGGCGGGTCTCGTAGAGGACGAGCAGGGGGCCGTCCCCCGGGGTCCTGTTGACGTGCTGACGTGGCAGAGCCGGACGGTACGCCTCGTGCATGAAGGTGACCGCGTCATGAGGTGCATCGTCGGCCCGGGCCGGCCACTCACGCTCGATAACAGGCACCACGTGGAGTTCATGACGAACTGGTCGCGACGTTCAGAGAAAACAGGGGGCCTCGTTCTGCGGCCGCGTACGCACTTGCCGGGGAGAACCATCTGGAGGGGTCTCCCCGCATTGTTGGCCGAGGTGGGCGACGATTCACTCCATCCCGGACGGTGGCGCCAGTGGCTGAGCAGCTTGCGGGAGGATGAGCAGCTGGGGGCCGGTCAACTGGTGGGTCTGCGGATTGTCGGCGTCCAATTCGACTCCAACGGCGGGTCGATCCAAGAAGGCTTCGATGATGGTCTCGCGCTCGAAGCGGATGTGGTGGCATCCCCGGTCTTGCGTGCGCTTGCTGTGTCAGCGGTGGGCGACGCCGACCGTGGGGCGCGCAGTCTCGGCGACCTGGCGAAGGAGCTTGCCGAGGCAGGCGGTGCATCGGGGGACATCCCGGGGGCGCGCCAGTCCATCGCCCGAGAAGCCGGCTACGCCGCGCTCGACCATCCGTACCGGATGTGGCTGCGAAGCCTGACCGCCGACACCGACATCGACGAGGCACGGCTGGCCTGGCGCCGGACGGTGACCAGGCACGTACGGACTCTTGCCCGAGAGCTCGTCGACGGCGCGACGCCGGCGGCGGTGACCGGCCGGGAGGTCAGCCGGGGGTCCGGACCCTCGGCGAAGACCGTCTATCTCGACGCGGCCATCGCCGAGCGCCGGTTCCAGAAACAGATACGCGTGAGTTTCCCAGACCTGTACGCCCCTCAGAAAGGAGCAGCCGAATGACCGCGATCCCACCCGCTGAGCCGGTCGAGGCCACGAACCGAACCACGACGGAACTGCTGACCGAGTACGTCGGCCGACGAGTGACCGGCCTGCAGAGCGCCTACCAGAACGACTCGCCGGCCGCGGTGGCAACGCTCGCCCGGTTCCGCCGAGTGACCCCGACCAGCGGTTCCCTGGGACTGGACGCCTGGGAGGCCTTCGGCGGCATGCCCGAGCAGATCATGGGGAGAGGTGACGCGATCGGCCGGGCCGAGCTGGCCGCCATCGCGGCGCTCTCCTTCTTCGCCACCCACCAGCAGTCGCGGCGCGATGCCGGGATGCATCAGCCCGGCCACCGATTCGCTCTCGGCCGCTCGATCGCGCGGCTGGCGTACGTCACGAGGTCTGCGGGCGTCGAGCGCCGGTTCCGGGCGCTGGTCCGGGCCAACGACATCGACGCCACCCTCCAGTATCTGCGTGGGTTGATTCCTCAGCTGCGAGGGGAGCGGATCCCGCTCGACTACGCCGGGCTCGCCAAGGACCTGTATCTGATCCAGCTGCCCGACGGGCTGCCCGGCGTGCGCCTGCGCTGGACCCGCGACTTCCATCGACCGATCGGCGACCAGGCCGACACACCCACCGAGACAGGAGACCAGCAGTGACCACCTTCATCGACGTTCACGTGCTCCAGACCGTGCCGTCCAGCAACCTCAACCGAGACGACACGGGCAGCCCCAAGAGCGCCACCTTCGGAGGCGTCAAGCGGGCCCGGGTGAGCTCTCAGGCGTGGAAGCGCGCGACCCGGAGGGACTTCGAGGCCTACCTCGAGGATTCCGATCGGGGCGTCCGCACCCGTCACATCGCCGAGGATCTGGTCAAGCGGATCAAGGGCATCGACGACACCATCAGCACCGAGGAGGCCCTGGAGCTGGCTCGGAAGGCGTTCGCCCCGTCGGGGATCAAGCTCGCCAAGCCCACCCGCAAGAAGGGGGAGGACGACGGCAGGATCGACATGGATCTGAGCGGCTATCTGGTCTTCGCCAGCAACCAGCAGCTCGATGCCCTCGCCAGGGTCGCGGTCGACGGTCGCGGGGGCGACATCGACAAGGCCGCGGCGAAGGCGGCTCTCAAGGGCGGCAACGGCATCGAGGTCGCCCTCTTCGGTCGGATGGTGGCAGACGACACCAGCTACAACGTCGATGCCGCGGTCCAGGTCGCCCACGCGATCAGCACCCACGCGGTGGAGACCGAGTACGACTACTTCACCGCCGTAGACGACGCCAAGCCCGACGAGGATGACGCCGGCGCCGGGATGATCGGCGTCATCGAGTTCAACTCGAGCACGCTCTACCGCTACGCGACGATCAACCTCGACCAGTTCCTCGAGAACGTCGGCGACGCGGAGAACACCGCGCGTGCCGTCAAGGCGTTCGTACGCTCGTTCGTCGTCAGCATGCCGACCGGGAAGCTCAACACGTTCGCGAACAACACCTTGCCCGACGCCGTGCTCGCCCAGGTGCGCACCCGTCGTCCGGTGAACCTGGTCGGTGCCTTCGAGACGCCGGTCGCCGCCAAGCCCGGTTCGTCCATCTCCTTGCAGTCGGCCGCCGAGCTCGCCCGGGTCGCGCGGGAGACCGACGCCGCCTACGGGACGGAGCCGTCCGCGGCGTACGTCGTGGCTCGCGGCTCCGACGTCGGCGACGTCTTCGCGGGCTGCGGCGAGCGGGTCGACCTCGCCGGGCTCGTCGAGCAGGTGGGCGAGCGAACGGTCGAGGCGCTCCTGGAGCGGGTGTGAGTGTCCTGCTCCTCCACCTGGCCGGACCGCTGCAGGCCTGGGGCGACGCCAGCCGGTTCACCAGGCGGAGCACCCGCACGGAACCGACGAAGAGCGGCGTGATCGGCCTGCTCGCGGCAGCGGAAGGGAGGCGGCGTACCGACGCCATCGAGGATCTCGCCGGTCTGGAATTCGGTGTCCGGGTCGATCAGCGGGGACGCATCGAACGGGACTTCCATACGGCGATCCGGCGCACCGGAACACGGCTGGATCCGATGCCGCTCTCGCACCGCTACTACCTCACGGATGCGGTCTTCGTCGCAGCGGTGGCCGGTGACCGGATGCTGCTCGAGGGACTCCACGAGGCCGTTCGCGCGCCTCGGTTCCCGCTCTACCTCGGCCGGCGTTCGTGCGTGCCGACGGGGGAGATCAGCATGGGGGTGCACGAGGGCGATCTGGATCAGGTCCTCCGAGAGGTCGAGTGGCAGGCCGCGGCCTGGTATCGGCGGCAGCAGGGCGAGAACGTCTATCTGGAGCTCGTCCTGGACGGGGATGCGACCGCCCCGCTCGCCGAGACCCAGCGAGACGTCCCGGTCAGCTTCGACCCGGTGAGACGGGAGTACGGCTGGCGCAGCGTGGTGCGACCGCAACCCGTCATCGTCTCGAACCCCGAGGGCCGGGCGGAGCCCGACTTCTTCGCTGCGTACGGAGGTGCCTGATGTATCTGACCCAGATGCACCTCAACCCCGCCCGCCGAGGTACGCGGCACCTGCTCGCCTCCCCACAACGGATGCATGCGGCCGTGATGTCGGCCTTCGTCCCGGGAACCGCGGCCGCCTCCGACGCCGGTCGGGTGCTGTGGCGGGTGGATCGACACGAGACGACCTGCACGCTGTTCATCAGCAGCCCGCACGAGCCGGAGCTCACCCATCTGGTCGAGCAGGCGGGATGGCCGGCGGCGGCCGCGGCCGGCTGGCGGACCGTCGCCACCGGTGCGTTCCTGGGGCGGCTCGAGAAGGAGCAGCAGTGGGTCTTCCGGCTCACCGCCAACCCGGTGCGCAGCGAGCCGGCGCCGAACGGTGGCCGCGGCAAGCGCTACGGGCATGTCACCGTCGGGCAGCAGGAGGAGTGGCTGCGTTCGCGCAGCGCCGGCTGGGGTTTCGACACCCTTGCCGTCTCGGTCACCAACCGACGCCACCTCAGCTTCGAGCGGCGTACGGGCGACCGCTCTCGGTCGGTCACCCTCGCGACGGCGACGTTCGACGGTTTGTTGCGGGTCACCGATCCCGACGCGCTGCGCGCGATGCTGGTCAGCGGTGCTGGCCGGGCCAAGGGATACGGCTGCGGCCTGATGACATTGGCGCCGGCCCGATGAAGGAGTTCCCCGGTCCGGCGCCGGTGGACATCTCCGAGCTGGTTCGTGCGCAGGACCGGTTGAGCTTCATCTACCTGGAGCGGTGCGTCGTACATCGGAAGGACAACGCGATCACTGCTGCCGATCAGCGGGGGAGTCGTCCACATCCCCGCGGCGACGATCGGAGCTCTCCTCTTCGGCCCCGGGGCCGCCGTCAGTCATCAAGCGATGGCGCTGCTCGTCGAGAGCGGTGCATCGGCGAGCTGGGTCGGTGAGCGCGGTGTGAGGTACTACGCCCACGGGCGTGGCCTGTCGCAGTCCTCGCACCTGCTCGAGGCGCAGGCGATGGCCGTCTCGAACCAGTCGGCACGGCTGCGGGTGGCCCGCGAGATGTACGCGTTGCGGTTTCCTGAGGAGGACGTCGGCACGTCGACGATGCAGCAGCTTCGTGGCCGTGAAGGAGCCCGGGTGCGCCGCCTCTACAAGGCACACGCGGAACGGACGGGAGTGAAGTGGACGCGACGGGAGTACGACCGTGAAGAGTTCGACACCGGCACACCCGTCAACCAAGCACTCTCGGCCGCTACGACCTGCCTCTACGGTGTCACGCATGCGGTGATCGTCGCTCTCGGATGCTCCCCGGGCCCCGGCTTCGTGCACACGGGTCACGCCCGGTCGTTCGTCTATGACTTCGCCGACCTCTCAAGGCAGAGATCGCGATCCCGGTCGCGTTCGACGTCGCCGCCGACAACCCCGAAGACGTTGCCAGCGAGACCCGGCACCGGGTCCGAGACAAGCTCCGCGACGGTCGCCTGCTCGAGCGTTGCGTACGGGACATCCGGCGGCTCCTCCTGCCCGACTCCGACGATGCCGAGCAGGAGTGGAACGTGGTTCACCTCTGGGACGGCGGCGACCGAACGGTCGCCGGCGGGGTCTCCTACGGCGACGATGTCGAAGACATGCCGTGGTAGTCCTCGTGGTCACCGCGTGCCCCGCCGGACTCCGCGGCCATCTGAGCCGATGGCTCCTGGAGATCAGTCCAGGTGTGTTCGTCGGTCGGATCTCCGCGCGGGTGCGGGAGCTGATGTGGCTTCGCGTCCTCGAGCTCTGCAAGGGCGGCCGCGCGATCCTGATCTACTCCGGAGACAACGAGCAGGGCCTGAGCTTTCAAGGTCCACCGTCATGACTGGGTCCCGGAGGACCACGACGGCCTCATGCTCATGCGGCGCCCCCAGGAAGAAGGTGACCGTCCGCCAGCGCTGCGGAAATGATGGAGCAGCGTGGGCCGCATGCGTCGGGCTCGGGGGCGAAAGTAACTCTGTTCACCCCACCGCTGCGCTATTCTCCCAGGTCATCAAGTGTGCTCCCCGCG